>NZ_BCNW01000001.1:1803725-2104346 GCF_001571385.1 Methanofollis ethanolicus
CCCAGGCACAGGCGACAAACACCGTCATGGAGATGATCGTCAGGGCCTCGGAAAACACCAAAGAAAACCTTAGCCGGGTGGAAGACATGGCCGCCCTTGCAGAGGAGGTCAGCGCCTCCACGCAGGAGGTCGGGAGCGCCGCCCAGGCACTCACCGGCCTCTCCTCGGACCTGAAGAAGAAAATGGACCACTTTACGATCAACTAATATGGACGACTTTGCCTCACTCAACAGGACCATCGAACGTATCGTCGGCATACGGACATCGCAGTACAAGGAAGACTACATCAAGAGGAGAGTGCTCTCGCGGATGCGGATCTCGGGGAACGAGACCTTCGACGAGTACCACCGCTACCTGATCTCACACGAAGGAGAAAAGGAGGACCTGAGAAACGCCCTCACCATCAACGTCACCGAGTTCTTCCGTGACACAGAGGTCTTCACGGCCGTCGGGCAGAAGGTGCTCCCCGAACTCCTGAAGAAAAAAACCCGGATCAGGGTCTGGTGCGCCGGGTGCTCGACAGGGGAGGAGGCCTACACCTATGCGATGCTTGTGCGGGACCTCACCCTCACTCATGAGATCGACTGCACGATCATCGCCACGGATATCGACAAAATCGTGCTGGAAAAAGCAAAACAGGGCATATACGAGGGACGGTCCCTGAAGAACATGACAGAGTCGCAGATAAAGCGGCACTTCACCCACAGGGAAGACGGGAAATACGAGGTGAAGCCAGAGGTGAAGGCCCTTGTCAGGTTTTCAAACCATGACCTGATGTCGGGCGCCCCGGCCGCACGCTTCCTGGACCTCGTCTCCTGCAGGAACGTGACCATCTACTTCAACGAACAACAGAAGACCGACCTCGCCCTCCTCTTCCACGGTTCCCTCGGGCAGGGCGGATATTATGTGATGGGCAAGACTGAGTATCTCGGCCGGGACGTCGAACACCTCTTCACGCCGTTCGACTCCCTCCAGAAGATCTATGTCAAGGCCTGACCACCACTATTTTTTGGGAGGATGTGCTGGTCGATCAGGACGCGGGCCGGCAGTCTGAAGAAAACAGTGTAGGACTTGCCCGGGTAGACCTCTTTTACGATCCTGAGCGAGCAGTGATCGAGTTCGCCGACAAAGACAGTGTCATAGTGCTTCTCCGCTTCAAGATAATACGCGGTCAGGGATGCAACCGGGTCGCCTCCACCGCTGCTGAGGATATGGTCGGAGAGGAGAGACCCGATGGAAAGAGGGACGTCGACGCATTTGCCGTCAATGACCAGACGGCACTCTGAGGTCTCGATGGTGTGCTGAAGCAGGTACTCGCACTCGATATCGACCCGGTGCGACTCCTGGACAAGCATGGCAACATTCAGAAAATTCAGGAGCATATCGTAAAAATGGGCTTCGTCCTTCCCTTTCCTGATGACCAGGGCCTTCATGGAGAGATCGCGGACAGAGAGTGGGAGTTCGTCCTCGGCCCGAATCAATTTCAGGAGTTCTGCACGTCCGGATATCGTTGAAAGGATCTCATGTAATGCTTTACACTGGCGGTAAAAATCCCTCTGAAAAGGAGAGTCGGGAGAGCCCTGATCTTCAGCCATCATTCTCATCATGAGATGAGACCTCAACCTTTGAGAGTCTTTGCATCATCTCCTTGCGTGTTGCAGCCCTCCGGATCTCTGCAAAAACAACGAAAAAATTCGTGCCAATGACGACAAGGACAAGGATGACACTCATCCCCAGCAGGACCCCCTGTGCAGAGAGGAATGCAGCCCACAGGAGAGCTACAGACGAGATCAGGTACAAAAAGATCCAGGTCCTGAGATCGGGGATTTCCATAAAGAATAAAGAACAGTTATTTTGTATATAGATTTCGATTTTGTCAATTCTGGTCATGGAGACAATACGGGAATAAAGTATATAATCAAAATCATTTGCGAGAAATAGGGGAATATTTTTCTCTCTCAAATGCCGATCTATGATGTATGGCATCAGGAGATCTTCTGAGTGTCGCGGCAGGCGTGGGGATTGTCATCCTCCTTGCCTGTATCACTCATCCGGGCTGGTTTTCCCTCCCTGCGGCACCAGAGGAGACGACCCCGGGTCTGGCGGTCATGACGCCCACCCCGACCCTGCAGATACCGCAGACCCCTGCACCCTCTGTCGAGGTCCAGAGACTGGCATATGTTAAAAATCCTGCCCTGCAATACCAGATCCATCTGATTCCCGAGGACAGTCCGGGCCATCTCGGAGCATCCGATCCTTCCTGGCAGGAGTCCAATATCAGCACCTTCGCATATCTGGAGGAGTCGCGGGGCGGCGCCACCGACACTTTCACCGTGCCCTATCCGCTCTGGAGGATCAACTGCACCCTCGAGGGGGGTAGCAGGCCCGAGTCCGCCGGCATCAGCGTGCTGCTCGTCGACGCAAAGGAGAATAAGATCGTCGACGGGGCAGAGGTCAAAGGGCAGGGCACGGTCATCAAAAATATCGAGGTCTCAGGGAAGCCATTTTACCTGATCATCAAAACACAAAATTCAGATCCCTTCAGGATCACTCTTGAAACAAAGACCCGGTATCTCTGAACAGACGACAGGTCCCTTTCAGGGACAAAAAAATTCATTTCTTAAAATTTAATACGACATATCCGCATCATCTAGTATGCGCGGCGAGATACTCTCTGATGCAATCCAGTACGAGAAGATCGAGATGCTCAGACTGGATTTTTTCGGATATATCGAGAAGAATATCTCCAAAATCGACGATAAACTCCCTGTTTTTTATGGGTATGCTGTTTCTGCACTGGAATCTTCTTTCCCCGATCTTGACGACGAGAGGTACAACGCCTTCATCGACTCGATCTGTTTCAAGATCCTTGACACCCCGGGCCGCGCATCGAACGAGGGACGGATCGAACGAGTGATCGAGAGTGCCACCAGACTGAAAAAAGGGAAAAATCCCCGCGCAGGCCTGGAAATCATCGCAGGCCTGAAACTGATGAAGTCAGGGGACTTCGAGCATGCCATCCCGTACCTGAGAAAGTACCGCTCCCAGGACATTCTGGTCCACACCTCCCTTGCGTTCTGTTATTATGCCCTGTCCCTCAAAGAAGTCGCAGGATTCAAAAATATTCCCCGTGCACCCGGGGAGATGGAACTGCGGGCGCGGGAACAGATGATCGAGATCACCCGCACCCACACAGATGCAGATTCAAACATACCTTTCAAAAACAGCCCGTGGCTTGTGCGCACGTTCTGGTTGATGATCTCCTGTGCCATCGACTGGTTCCCGGGCGAGCGGGCCTTCATCAAGATCGGTCTTCAAAAAGCAAAACGAGACCGGAACCACGAAATGAAAGAGCAGTTTCTGAGAATCGCGCAGACACGTTTTTTTGATGACAGAGAGTTCCTCCAGGAGGCTTTTTACTCTGCCATCGAAGAGGGCGACGGGGGGAGGGCCGCCGGTGTCGTGAAGCAGATGATCCAGCAGTTCCCGGCGAGCGTCGAACCCCTCTACTTCGGGATGCTCCTCTCCCTGCGGACCACCACGCGGTCAGGGTACCAGACATTCAGGAAACAGGCGATAGAGAAGCGTATGCCACCCTATATTATCGGCCTCCTTGACATTGTCTATTCCCTCCTCTCAGAACGCGAGGCCGAGTCATATATCCAGATCAGGGACATGAAGAAAAAATATCCCTCGATGGACTATTACCTGACCCTCATAAATTATCTGGCGCACGAACTCTTCTCAAAAGACGATAAGCAGGTTAAAAAAGCAAAAAAAGCACTGATAGATTCCATAGACGCCTATTGCAGACAGACCCTGAAGACACGGTAAGTCAGGGGCACGTCATCCCTCACATGTCGGATCTTCAGGCACCCTTGACCACCCTCCTCACACCAGAAGAGCAGGCAGGAACACTGATCCATCGCCACTCCCCGGTCATCTTCATCGCTCCCCGGCATCCCTGTGATTACGATGGGGCCGGAAAGACAGAGGAGAGAACGTGAAGAAGGGGGGTGTCGTCTCCGGCGCTTTTTTCGCGAGGGAGTACAGAATAATTTTCCACAGCCAGAGATCTCTATCTTCCGGGTACATTCGGGTGGCGAGATTTTGTTCTTGACGTGCCACCAGGGGTGGGGATGACAAACCCCCGTGTCAGGATCTCTATTCTACCTTCCCGATCCGATTCTGACACAGAGTTCATCCCAGAACTGATCCGAACCTTCATGCACGCCGATGAAAGGACGCACATTCAGTTCTGAAAAATCCAGTTCAGGCGTCTTGTCCGGGGGGTTTCACTCGAAAATCGGCTCTGTAGAAACCATCATGGGAAAGTACTTCCTGAAGCGATAGGGAGAAAAATTCTATTCAGATGTGCCTGGTCCGGGGGCTGCCGCCCCCGGTCCCCCTGCCACGAGGATAGGGGGTGGAGGGCAGTCCCCTCTTCAAAATGCAGGTTTCCCCCTTTGAGGTCCAATCCTCGCGCGGGGGTCCGGGGGCAAAAGTCCCCCGGCTAGATCGTGGGGAAGGCAGTGGATCTGTGTACCTCTTCATAGGATCGGAGTTACATCGGCCGAAGTAGGAGGGTTTACCATGAAAATGATCCCGGGGAACGACTCCCCGGGTTCGCACGGGGCTCTGACTCTCATCGAGCATCCCCTTTCAGAGATGGAATCTCCGCCTTCTGCCTTCCCGGCCCTATCGCACTGCGGGGGTCCGGGGGCAAGGAGAAGACCGAAGGTCTTCGAGGCGTCCCCCGGCGCGAGCGTAGAGGAAGGCACGTTGACCAGCAGATCCCAAAGAACAATTTTCATCCCGTATGCTTGAGCCTGGGGTTCATGCCCGATTCTACAGAGCCCGAAAATCAGAGATTTTCTCACGGTCGCTATCGCTCCCTCCCCCCTACCCCCCATCATTGCGATAGGGGGCGGAGGGCAATCTCCTTCATCAGGATCTCTCTTCCCCGACCCTATCCTGTTTCGGGGGTCCGGGGGCGTCAGTCCCCCGGTGGAGTGGTGGGGGAAGGCAGTGGTTTCGCACGATTCGTCGTCATGGAATTCGGGAAGATATCGACCCGATCAGGATCTTTTCTCCCGATCCCTGCATGAAGAGGTGGGGGAGTGAACGAGAGTATCGGAATATGCTCACATTCAGGAGACCGGAGAGGTCTCCCCCGAAAACAGAAGTTTTCTCGGCCCATCAAAGAAAAATCTGATGCGGTCTGTGGCGGCATCGTCAGGATAATAATACCCTATCGCCGTCGGCGTCGAGAACCAGCACCTGCCGGTGCAGTCCACAAAAACAGTCTTTATGACGTTCGACCAGATGCCGTGGGCCCGGTAGACGTGGTCGAGGACGACGCCGTCCTTCCACTGGAATAGCCCGTGGTCGGTCGCCACCCAGAGAGAACCGTCTGGGGCGGGGCAGACGTCGTTGATCTCACTGACGCCAAGGTCGCCCGGCGCACGGATCGTCGTCTCCAGACCGTCGCCGCCCAGGTGGGCGACACAACTCCTGTTGAAGAGGTAGATCCCGCCGAAGGGATCTGTGACCGCATCCGTAAACCCGGTCACCTGGCGGTCACCGGCAAGGACCGGATAAAACCCGGCACTCCAGTTCTCCCCGACCGCAAAGACGCCATCCACATGGGAAACGCAGTACAGCACCCCGTCGGCAGGGTCAAGGACGAGGTCGTCTAGGGCATAACTCCCCGGGCCGCCATGGAAAGGCTTGAACCAGGTCCATGACCCATTTTCCAGCCTGTGCATCCCGGCATTGTGCGTCTCTATCCAGAGGGCGTCGTCCCAGCGCTGGAGACCGATCACGATAGGGTTCTTGAGTTGCTCCTGGCCGGCTACCACCTCAAAGGCCTGACCATTCATCCGCTGCAGTCCCGCAGGAGTCCCTATCCAGAGCATCCCGTCAGGCCCGTAGGCGACCGAGAGAATAAAATCGGAGATGAGCGCGTCTTTCCTGTACGCAGGAGGATAGTGATAGGTGGTCCAGTTGCCATTATACGACGTCAGGCCCGAGGACGTGGCGAAGACCACCTCACCCTCCGGACCGTTGGTATAATCATTCACCAGATATGTCGAATAGGTCGACGATGAGGGCGGGAAGATCACCAGATCGGCAGACACAGGTGCCACGAGAAGAAGAAAAAACAGGAGGGGAATTACATCTCGGTGCATGTCCCGCTCGCCTTTCTGACCGTGATCTTTCCGTGGTTCTGCGGGAAATACAGCACCGACCGCCCCACCTTCCCGCCGACATCCTCGGAGATGACCGGGATACGGTGTTCCTGCAGGGACATATGGACAGCCTTGATATTCCGATCGCCGATGTTCAGGTTATTGTCATTGAACCCGAACATATTGGCTCCGCCCACCAGTTTTGCCGTGAGCGACCCGTTCCTCGATCCCTGTGCATCCATTCCTTCGAGAAGGACGGCAACAGCCGTATCCGCAAACTTTCCCGGCCGATCCCTGTGGCCTTTGCTTTCAGGCAACATGACATGCGCCATGCCGCCGATAGAAAGACGCTCATTGTGGAGGATCAGGGCGATGCATGAGCCGAGACCGATGGTGGTCATCGGCCCGCTGCCCACACAGTACTCCCCAATCCCGATAACCCGCGCATTCACACCGATAGGCTGAAATTCGACCATCAAAATCCTCTCAGGAAGACTGAGCTGGCGAAGTCAGAGATTCAAGGAGGGTGACAAGGTTTTTGAGCAATGTCAGGTCAGGGAAGAGGAGGAGCGTCCCTTCGATCTCGTTCTGGCCGTTATGAAGGTTCGTCCTGAAGATGACCACTTCGTCCGTATCCTGTGCAACATCCGCAAGGATCGACTGAATGCCTGCATGAGCCATATCCACGCAGAGAGACGGCGGAGACGGCAACATAACGATGCCGAGCAGTTCGGCGGTCGCATCCAGGAACGCCGAAACCATGATGTTCCCCACCTCGATCAGAGCGCTCTGGTCCATGTCATTGATCTCCCGATCCATGTCGTTCATGCCAAGCATCGTATTGGTCAGGCATACCGCCGACTTCTGCGGCATATAGAGAACGACATACCCCTGTCCATGGGCTTCGCCGGTAATCTGGAAGACAACAAGCGCAGCACATTCGTCATCGATAACCGAGTAGAACTTTGAGATGTCGATGATGGAGACCGCCGGTACATCCATCTCGATCTGGCTCATGAGCATCTGGGAAAGGGTGGTCGCGGCATGGGCAGCGCCAATGTTTCCGAGTTCTCCCAGTGCATCCGTCTGTAACGCTGTTAATTGCATACTATGTGCCTCATACTATGGTGTTCACATCAAGGACCGGCACCACTTCGCCGTCACCGGGGATGGTGACACCCCCGACCCCGGGACAACTTCCGACAAGGGCGCTGAGCGGCTTTACGACGACTTCCTGCTGCCCTTCTACGACATTGGCCAGGATCCCGCATTTCTTTGAACGATACTGAAGGACGACAAGGACTTCGCCCGATTGGAAACTGCCGAACATGTCGTCCAGCGTGTAGAGAGGGAGAACCTCGTCTCTGAGGAGGATCACCCGGCTGTTGCCGACCCTGTGAATCCCCTCGCTCTTGAGCATTGCCACCTCGACAACATTCGAGATCGGGATTGCGCACCTCTTTCCATTGATCCTGACCATCATCACCTCGACGATGGCCATGGTGGGCGGCAGGACAAGTTCGAAACAGGTGCCCTTCCCGTGGACAGACTCGACCTTGATAGACCCCTTCAGGGACTCGATCGCCGCCCTGACCACGTCAAGACCGACGCCTCTCCCGCTGATATCGGTGATCGTATCGGCGGTCGAGAATCCCGGGTTGAACAGGACGTCGATGATCTGGTCGTCTGTCAGGGTTGCCGCCTCTTCGGCGGTGTACAGCCCACGGGAAACAGCCTTCTGGCGGACCTTCTCAGAGTTGACCCCGGCACCGTCGTCCTCGATCCTGATGACGACATTGTCGCGGTCACGCCGGGCCGAGAGGCGCACCAGACCCTTTTCAGGTTTTCCGGCCGCTTTCCTCTCCTCGGGGGGTTCGACACCATGGTCGACGGCATTCCTGATCAGGTGGAGGAGGGGGTCGTTGAGGCCGTCCATGACACTCCGGTCAAGTTCGGTGTCGCCGCCCTCGATGACGAACTCGACCTCCTTGTGGTCGTGTTGCGCCACGTCCCTGACAACCCGCGGGAGGCGGTTGAAGATGTGGTTCAACGGGATCATCCTGATGTGCATCATCAGGTTCTGCAGGTCGGCCACAGAGCGGCCCACCATATTCAGGGCCTCGTCAAACTCCTTGATCTGGTTCTTCTGGGCGATCTGCTTGAGACGCCCGCGGTTGATGACAAGGTCCTCGACCAGGTTCATCATCTGGTCAAGGAGGTGAAGATCGACCCTGAGGTTCTTGATCTCCCGTCCCCGTTCATGGTGATCGGATTTCTGGGACGCCTCTTCCGGTTTTTTCTGAGGTTTCTGCACCGGGCGAGGAGCATCCCGGTCAACGGTGACGCCGGCGATGTCGGTCCCGGAGACGGCTGCCCTGAGCGCCTCGGCACCGGCATCGCTCTGGACGACGATCTCGAAGTGGGCCTCGATGTTTCCATTCTCGACCTCCTCCCGGGCAGGTTTCATGGAGACGATCCGGCCGATCTCTTCGATGTTGGAGAGGACGATCATCGCCCTGACGTCCTTCATCGAACATTCGGGGACCAGGTCGACCCCGACGACATACATATCGCCGGACCCGGAGGGAGAGGGTACTTCTTCGGGGTGGGCCTCGTCGACACCGTTGTTTTCTGGTTCGTCGCTAGCCGGCGCGCCGCCATCTCCCCCATTTGTCCAGGCCTCAAGAGACGAGACCAGGTCGTCGATGGAGTTCCCGGTGTCATCGCCCCCACCGTCGATGGATTCGAGGATGTCATCGATCTGGTCGGTACAGGCGAGGAAAAGGTCGATGAGAGGGGCAGACGCCTTCAGCTTCCCGTTTCTGATGAGGTCGAAGAGGTCCTCCATCGAATGACAGAGCTTTTCGAGCTTCATATAGCCCATCGAGGCCGAGGCGCCCTTGATCGTGTGGGCCGACCGGAAGATCTCATCGATCGTTTCCCGGTCTTCGCACTCTTCAAGGGTCAGGAGGGCCTGGGCGATTGTGTCAAGGTTCTCCCGGGATTCTGTTACAAACAGTCCCCTGTACTCTTCCATATCAGACATTTCCCATCTCCATTGTTCGAACCGTCTTCAGTACCTCACGAGGTATATCCGAGAGAGGGAGGACTTTATCGACGCTGTTTCTCTTCAATGCAGAGCGGGCCATCCCATAGACGAGACAGTCTTCCTCTTTGCATACGAATACCGTCCCTCCGGCAGCCTTGACATCAACCGCACCTTCGCCACAGTCGTTCCCCATCCCGCTCAGGACAACCGCGAGCGTATTGCGTCCATAGGTCCTTGCCGCCGATGAGAAGGTCTTGTCAATCGCCGGGCGGACGGCATGGACCGGCGGCGCCGTGGAGTGGACGATCTTCCCTCCGGTTTTCCCCTCTCTGGTGAGTAATGCGGAGATCACGGAGTGGAACCCCGCCTTACAGACGATGACCTCGCCTTTTTTTATGAGATGCCCGTTCTCGGATTCATGTACGGGAAGAGGACAGATCCGGTTGAAACGCTCGGCAAGGGCGGCCGTAAACCCTTCGGGCATATGCTGCGTGATGACGACAGCTGCCGTCATGTCGGGGGAGAGATCTGAGAGGACACGGTCCAGTTGCTGGAGGCCGCCGGCCGACGAACCAAAGAGGACCACATGGGTGGCAAGCTCGTCTGATACGGAGCTGACTTTTTGCGCCGGCCTGATCTCTATCAGATGTCTGATCTTTGCCACAAGTTCTTCTTTCAGGCCACGTACCCGGAAGATGTCCTGCGGTTTCAGCATGAAGTCGTCGGCGCCAAGGCTCAGGGCCAGGCGGGTGTGTTCGGCGTCCTTCGAGGTGAGAGAACTGAGCATCAGGATCTTGGGACGGTACCCGGCACCTTTCAGCCTCTTCAATACCTCGATCCCGCTGACCTTCGGCATCTCGATATCGAGTGTCATGGCATCTGGCCTGAGCTCGTCGATCATCCTGAGAGCCTCCTCGCCATCTGAAGCGGAGCCGACGATCTCTATTCCCGGGGAAGCACTGAGGGTATCCTTCAGTATCGTCCTGATAAAGATTGAATCATCGACAATAAGCACCCGAATCATGATCAAGCCCCAAGGACGTTTTTCACCTCCTCAAGCACTTTCGGCGCCTGGAAGGGCTTGACGATATAGCCTTTCGCACCGGTCTTGACTGCCAGTTTTACCATCTGCTCCTGACCCACCGCGGTACACATCACAATTTTCGCATTCGGATCGGCCGCGCGGATGTTCTTCAACGCGTCGATGCCGTTCATCTTCGGCATGACCACGTCCATCGTAACGAGATCAGGCTTCAGCTCCTGATATCTGGCAATGGCTTCTTCACCGTTTTCTGCTTCGCCAACAATGGTGTGCCCTCCGGAGAAGAGAATGTTCTTCAGGAGAGTTCGCATGAAGAGCGTGTCATCGACGATAAGGATTCTTCCCATGGTCTTCTCAGATTGTATTTGGGGTATCAAAAATATAAAACTTTCGTTATTAGAAAAGGGTATAATAATTAATTATTTAAACTTTTGTGGCGTCTGTGATGTACCTGACACCTTTTGTCGTAAGTTTAACCTCTCTCCTGACCATCACAACCTCTGCAAGGCCGAGACGGATCAGAGCATCATAGATCTGGTCGATTTCTTTCAGGGATACACCGAGCATATTCTCAATCGACGCCGTATCCATCCCGCTGTAGACGAGCATGGCGACCTGCGCGGACTTCGGGTCCAGGTCCCCCTCCATATCCATGCTCTTTGTGGCGTCCTTCAGGAAATTATAGAGGATCTGCAGGGTGGTGAGCGGGCAGAGGACAAAACTGGTGACCACCTCGGTCCCCTCGATATGATCGATCTTCACGACATCTGTGTCCTTCCCCTGCACCTCGCGCTTGGTCAGTTCGATGGATGCAACGTCGGCAAGAGGGACGCATATCTGCTCCGTATTCGAAAAAAACCAGATGCCCGACTTCAATACATCAATGCCGCCTTTTTCCCAGCGTGCATCCTTGACAAACACCCCGCCCCTGACAGCCGGGGACATGAAGTAGGCGGCAAGGCGGTAGGCATTACATGTCGCGAGGATATGTCTTTTCAGAACATTCAGAACTTTTTCGACGGACGCGATCTTTATCGGCTGTTTTTCCTGCCCTTTTATGGTGATGCTAAGGACACTGCCCTTCGCGTCAAGGTCAAAGATCGACTTGTTCGGGATAGCAAAAGATTTCGGGCCGGTGACCTGGATCTCGTCAGGCCCGGGAGTCAGCTTTGCACCCACCCATTTACCATCAATCTCGATTTTAACAGGAACGTCAGTCATTGTTGCTTCACCTTCTTTTTCCCGGGATTTTTCAAAATACCCAGGGTGTCCTGGAGTCCGGTAACAAGGTCGTCGGCAGAGACCTTCACATCTTTCAGATCACGCAGCAGGCTGTTATAGTCCTCTTTCCTCTGCTTCTTGGAATCGGTCTTGAGGAGGTCCATGAGCGCATCGGAATCTCCTCCCCCCATGGCAAATGCCAGCATGTTCTCCTCTTCCGGCTCTTCTTCGATGACGGGGGCAGGGGGCTGGGGAGGCGCGACAGGCGTGGCCGGTGCGATCGCCGCCGCAACCGCGTCTGCCACGGGGTCGGGAGAGAGACCGTCCACCTCTGCCGAAAGGTCTGCCTCGTCGGGAAGGTCCAGTTCGTCGAGGCTGATCTCGTCAAGCCCTGCAAGTTCGCCGTCCAGTTCGTCGATGTCACCGAGGTCTGAAAATTCTTCCAGATCAGACGAATTCGCCTCAAGGATCCCGGAAACAATCGCATCGTCTGTCGGGGCCATGGGGAGGTCATTGTCAAGGGAGATATCCAGTGACGGAGAGACACCCGACCCATTCTCAAGATCGTCGAGGTTGAGACTCTCAAGGTCCTCCATGCTGACGTCGAGGAGAGGATCAGACGGTGCGGCGCCGGCGGCAACCCCTGCCCCGGCGATAGGTGCAACAGGCAGGGCTCCGACAGGATCAGCATCCTGCCCCCTCACCGTGGAGTCAAGCTTCGCGTCGATCTCCTGAAATGTCTTGTCCCTGTGGAGCAGGGTGGCCTTCAGCCGACCGATGCCGTCATGGACAGCGGCCGGCAGGGAAACGAGGACCGCACCGATCCTGCCTGACGACTCTTTTTTTTGCACGGGCAGGGCCTGAACCTCGGCCACCTCTTTCCTTTTTTCTCTCCAGGCCCGGACATTCTCCCGGATCATGGCCGGGCGGAGGTCGGAGAGGTGGACGGCGCCAAGGAGGAGGAGCATCAGGCACCCTACAGCGACCGTTGCCCCGATCAGCAGTTCGATCGGGGGGTCGTAGAGGATGAGGACCGAACCGGCGCCCACAGTCGCGGAAAAGATCAGGAAACGCCTGATCTTCGGGTTTATCTCGGGAAATTTTAAGGTCTTCATTTTCACACCGTTCCAAAGGTAGGGATCTGGAAGAACAATCTGATCATCGGCGGCACGATGAGGAACAGGATTCCTGTCAGGGTGAAGAGAAGGGCAGAGAGGAAGTAGTACATATACCGGTCGCCGCCCACCACGATCTTGCCGGCCAGAATGTTCGAGAGAGTGATCAGCAGGAGGATGGTCGTCACATAGGGCACCATCTTGTCGGCAGGGAAGTTGATGAAGAGGTTCAGGGACCCCGTCATCGACCCTGCAACCGAGTCAGGAGAATTTAATGCAGCGCCATTGTCCCCGAGACTCTCCATGACGCTCGCGATCGCCTCGGACATCGTCTCCAGGATCTCGTACAGGGCGAGGAAGATCGCGACCATGGCCATATGCATCGGCACCAGGAGGACGATAAAACTGGTCGCCACCATGTCGCGCTTCCTGCGCAACAGCACCTGGGAGAGCATCGATGACCCGACGATCTTGCCGACGACACCGGGTTCGCCGCCCATGGACACCGAGTCTCGGTAGATGTTCATGTACTTCGCGATGAGATTTGTGCCGCACTCCCCGATGAACTTCTCCCAGGTGACCGCCTCGTCGAGACCGAGGTTCAACTTCGTGTAGACTGAGTTGATGAGAGGTTCCAGGTTGACAAGGGACTTCCTGTCGATCTCGCGGATCGCCTCGACGACTGTCGTCCCCTTGCCCTCCATGATCGACCCGATGCCCCTGATAAAGGCAGGAAAGTCCTCGTCCCGCAGGACGACATTGTGGTTGTCGATGTAGCCGATGATCCCGAGGGGTGCGAGGATGACACCGACAAGGAGGAAGATCAACCCGGCCTGCACACCGGCAAGAACGAGGACGAGCACACTTACTGCCATAATGATGAGGAGCGGCTTTTGCAGCGTGTCGATCATCACCTGCTCCTTCGAGCACCAGCGGTTCATCGACCGGTCGAGCGTCTTCTCGTCGACAGGCACGGCCTTGTACATCAGGCCGACGCCGAACCCCGAGGTGAGGAGCACCAGGGCATAGGAGGTGTTGAGGGCCGAGTCGATACCGCTTGGCGCGTAGATCGCCACCGAGATCATGATGATGATCGCGACAAGCATCGAGGAGAAGAGAAGGGCGATATACGCGTCGCCCCACTTCTTCAGCATCTCGAAACCCTGTTCGAAGGTGTTCCGGTAGACGCTCCTGGCCGTGTTCAGTTCCATGTCCAGGAACTCGTTGTCAGGCACGCCGGACTCGATGGCGTTGGCGTACCTGTTGAACATGCTCCTGAGCATGTTGTTGTTGACCCGTTCGGCGATTATCCTCAGGCCTTCTGAGTAACTGTAATGCCAGCTGTTGACGAAGAAGACCACACGCTGGATATATTTCGTCGAGATGTACTCGTACCTCTTCGCCGTATACTCGAAGAGTTCGGGGCGAGAGACATTGGCCGTCATCGCCGAGGCCATATAGGTGGTCATGAAGACGAGGTCGCCTTCCATCATCTTGTTCTCGGAGATATCGGCGAACGTATTTTTTATCGACCCGACAGACTCGGAAAAGGGGATCTCGCCCCCGTTCACTTCCAGAATCCTGTCCTTGAGCGACTCGAACATATCTCAGACCTCGATATTCAGGAGACCCTGCTTCTTGATCTTTGAGATCATGTGGAAGAGGTCCCAGAACTTCGTACAGCCTGCAGCATTCAGCCTGCGCAGGATATTGGCCCTCTTCTCAACTTCGAAATAGATCTCGCTCCTCTTGCTCTCAGGGATGCCGAGCAGCGTTGCGATCTTGTTTTCAAGGAGGTAACTGCTCCCTTTCCCGCAGAAGACATGCTCGTCCGTGACCGGGTCCCAGTGGAACATCTCGACAAAGGAGAAACCCTGGGTCTGCGGGTCGTAGCCGACAAGTTCGTTGATGCTGAGCATCCGCCGCACCGTCCCTCCGCCAGGACGGCGGACGGCACTCTGGATGATGACGATGTTCAGGTTGTCGACGTGCGTCTTCGGGATGAGGATCGGGTCGCCGCAGAGACGCTGGATCAGTTTCTCGACAGACGCGGCGTGGAAGGTGCTCATGACAGGGTGGCCGGTCTGCATGGCGGAGAACGCGACGCTCCCCTCGACACCACGGATCTCACCGACCAGGATCTGGTTGGGGCGCTGACGGAGGGCGGCCTTCAGGAGGTCGAACATCGTCACATCGGCCCCGTCGCCCTCGCCCTTGCCCTTCGCCTTGGCGACCTCGCGGGTCCAGTTCCGGTGCGGGACGGTCAGTTCAGGAGTATCCTCGATGGTGACGATCTTGTTCTCCGGCGGGAGGAAGGTGGTGAGGGCGTTGAGGCTCGTCGTCTTGCCGCTTGCCGTCTCCCCGCTCACGAACATGGACATGCCGTACTCCAGGCAGATCCAGAGATAGGCGGCGGCCGTGTAGTCGCAGGTGTTGGAGTCGATGAGCTGGAGAATGGAGAGGGGGATCTCGTTCACTTTACGGATGGTGAAGTTGCTCCCGTGCTTGCTCACCTCGGTGCCGTACACGATGTTGATACGGGAACCGTCCGGGAGGGTGGCGTCCACCACCGGGTTTCTGTACGTGATCGGCCTCTTGATCCGCTCGGCCATCTTGATGACGAAGGCGTCGAGTTCACGGGATTCCGTGAACCCGATGACAGACTTCAGACCCCTGAGCATCTTGTGCTCGATGAAGATCGGGCCGACGCCGTCACAGGTGATATCTTCGATATTGGGGTCTGAAAGGAAGGGTTTGAGGATGCCCATCTCGATCTTGTCGCGGATCATCATGTATTCCAGGGCACGGTATTCGGGGGGGGAGACGACGATCCGCCCGTCGGCGGTCTGCATCAACCCGGCAAGGACGTCGTCCTCATCGGCTTTTTTCTTTGCCGAAAAGTCGGTGTTGAGGAACGCGACGAGCCGGTCCTTGACGGATTTTTCGGCGACCGTGTCTGCGGCACCGGGACCGATCTCCTCGCCGGGAACACGGGCATACAGGATCTCGTTGATAAGATTTTTGAGGACCGCGACGCGTTCCTCTTCGGTCACGGGGTCCTTTTCCAGCGCGTCGAGAAGGTCGATGAGACGCTTTTCGACGACCGGCATCAGTGTGTTGACACTGTGCAGGAACGAGGGTTCGATCGGGATATAGTAGTTCCTGACGTCCTCGGGATCGGTGAGGATATGGATGAAGGTGTCCTCCCCCACCGGGTAGATGAGGTTGAGGGTCTCAATCTTCCTGACGTCCCGCGTCAGTTCGGAGAAGAAGAGGGGGATGCCGTAGGTGTTCACCGGGAAGATGTTGAGGTACTCGAGGAGGTGCGGGCACTGTTTGACGTATTCCCGTGCATTTGTCGGGAGCATCCGGTAGAGTGCCGACGATTCCAGGTCATGATAGCATCCGCTCAGGTCTTCGTTGGCTTCCGTCTTGAAAGGCAGTTGGATCGAGAAGGGCAGACTGCTCATATCAGACCTTTGCGTAGGTCATCGGGATGATCTTCATGCCGTAGCCGGGGTGGACTTCGAAACTGATGATGTTCCCTGTTGTCTTCTGCGCCCCCCGCACCTTCACCACTTCGAGCATCATCACGTACTTGTCGCCGACGAGCGCCTTCTTCATGAAGAGGTGGGCGTCGCAGATCGACCTGATGCGCACCAGGGTGTCGGCCTCGAAGGCGTAGGTGTGCAGGGTGATCAGGATCGTCTTGCCGTGGTCGACGAGGTTCTTGCAGTTCGTGAAGAAGGTGAGGATCATGTCGGTCGAGGCGTACTCGGTGAAGAGCGTCAGGGAGTCGATGACCGCGACCTGGGACGTGCTCCTCTGGATATGAGTGATGATCGTCTGGAGGACGCCCTGCATGTCCTCCTTGTTCCACTCGAAACCGACGGTATGGAGGGGGTAGATCCGCATGTAGCCCCAGGCAAAGTAGTCCGAGATGTCAAGGCTCATCGACTCCATCTGGTTGATGAAACTCTTGGTGGTGTTCTCGGTGGTGAAGAGGTCGACATTGAGCCCCTGTTTCATGGCGCCCCAGACGATCTGCTGGGTCAGGACGCTCTTGCCTGTATCGTTCTCCCCTTCGATGAGGGTTAAGGACTCGAGGGGGAGGCCGTCTGCGATCTTCTTGTCGAGTTCTTTGTTCCCGGTGGAGAGGATCTTCTTGTCACTGCCGCCAAGGAGGTCGCTAAGGGATTCTTTTGATTCGTCTGCCATGTTCTCACCTGAGATATGCGGAGTCCGAGATGCCGTTCGGCGTCGTTACCTGGGCCCAGTCCGGCTGGTTGCCCTCGTACTGGATGGAGATGTTCATCGTCTCGCCCGGGTCGAGTTCATGGGGATGGATGATGTCGGGCTGGATCGAGGTCCACGACCAGGTGCCGGCGCCGCCCGAGGAACTGTAGGGATAGTAGACCGGGGTGCCGTTCTCCACGGCGGTGAAGACCGCCATCCGGTCGAACGTCAGGACAGGTTCGCTGCCTGTGTTTTCCACGAGCACATAGATGGTCCCGGCATCGACGGTGTGGCCGACGATCGCGACCGACGTATGGAGACGGGACTCCTGCACCTGGACCTGGTCCTTGTGGGCGGTGGCGACCACGTCCGCGGTGACGAGGATGCCGCCGATGATCGCGTACGCGACGACCACGAGAAGAACGATGGAGATTGCCGCCGTGACCAGTGACCCCGCCCCCATGCTTCATGCACCTGCCGTGAATTCTGTGGACCTCACCGTCCCGCCGGGCAGCACGATCTGGAAGTAGACGACATCTCCGGAGGTATCAGGGAGAAGATTGGTGGTGGCGTCGATCCGGACCGTCGCACCGGGTTGCCAGTAGTCGGGGCCGCCGTCGAGGATGGTGAAGGTCCAGGTGCCGTAGGAGATCCTGTCGAAATCGCCGGTCTTCCCGATAAAAATATCTGCGCCCTCCAGGTCATTCGCCGCGATCCTGACTGAGCCGACATTTTTCAGCCAGATCTTTGCGGTCTGGCCGGAGGCCGAGGCAAAAGTGTTGATGACCTTGACGTCTGTGCGGACCTGTCGATCCACGGCATGGGATGTCGATCCTGCCGTGTCAGAGATGGTATAAATTATGGGAAAGATTGCGTTGACGAGCACGCCGGCCGCTATTACAGCACCGATGAGCAATATAGCAGTCGTAATGGTTTCGCTCGACATCCATCATATCCTTTTCAGATCCTTTCCAGCGATTTCACCCAGTCGTCGCCGGAGTCTTTCCCGGTCTCTTCCGTCTTTGCCCTTTCGCCTTTTGCACGCTTCTGGTCCATCAGCACCTCGATCATGTCTCTGTCCAGTGCGGTGTCGTTCGGGTCGAGGATACGGTTCAGGACATAGAGTTCTGAGACGAACTCTTCGGCCTTCATCTCGTCGACTTCGCCGAGAGAGGCGGGCATGAGCCGTGCGATCTCCTTGACCTGGGAGACTTCCTCGTGAGAGAGGTAGCCCATCGAGGCATAGGAGTCGAGCATCATTTCCAGGCGGTCGTAGCCGTATTTCTTGACGGCCTTGCCGGTCCACTCAAAGAGGCGGTGGACTTTCTGGAGGCGGAGTTTCTCCTGCCTGGGCTGCTGGACTGCGGCCTGGGTGGCGGCGAGGTGCGCATGGAGGTTGGCAAGGAGGTTCTCGTCGGCCTTGAAGGCGGCAAGGTCGTCACCTGCCTTTGCCTTCGGTTTCTGCACGGGTGTGTCGGGTACGGCCTCGTCTTCGACCTCGTCCTCGGCGTCGTCTTCGGCCTCCTCTTTCTTCGCCGCCGGCATCGATCCCATGCCGCCTGCCGCGAAGACGAAGGGGTTCTCCATCTCGTTCATCCGCTCCCTGATATCGATGAGGAGTTTCTTGACCGAGATCTTAACGAGGTCAACCTCACGCTCCAGGTTCGCAAGTTTGACCTCGGGGTCGTCGGCCGATGCGGCACCAAGGATCTGGTCAACCTGAGACTGATTTACCGTCATTCCACGTCACCATTCCCTTTTTCAGAGTTTGACCTCAAAAAAAAGGGGGTTAGTAGATTCAAATCCTCACTCGAAGAGGAGGGTAACGTTGTCGACCTGTGTCGGCACGTACTTCTTCAGCTGGAGGGTCGCACCGACCGCAGGCTTGAGTTCAATGCCGAACTGGTCGCCGGAGACTGCAGTTGCAGACTTCGGGATCGAGACGTTAATCAGGAACTGCTCGCCCCTCTGCACGAGGGTGTCGTCGTTCCCGTTCAGGATCTGCTCGACAGACCAGTTGCCTGCACCGGGGACGCCGGGAGTAATCTTACCGGTCTTTCTGTCCACAGAGGGACTCCGGTTGACGACGTACTGGCCGCCCTTATCGGTATAGGTCATCAGGACGTCTCCGACATCATAGGCGCTGCCGCCGGCAGTCGTCGAGATGGTGAAGAGGACGTTCGTCAGATTGTCATGGGTGGTCGTGTTGCCAAGGCCGACGACATTGCCGACGATTTCGACACTCGAACTGGCCTGCGCCATACTGCTGTGGACGACTTCCTGGCTCTTCTGGGAGGTGAAGAAACCAGCGCCGAGCATCACATACGAGAAGACCGCTGCGACCACAACAAATGCAATGAGCACGATTGCAGCCTCAAGGCCGGTAAATGCTTCTTCCTGCTTGAAAGATCTCATTTCTGTCTCACCTCAGTACACTTCATAGTATCTGTCATCGACAATGCGCGTGGGGGCGGTCCGTGCGAGGGACAGCGCGGCACCGACCGACGGCTTCACATCGATGGTGAAGACCTGCTTCGGGCTGACGCTAACAGTATCCAGGGGCACATTAACTTTCACCAGTTCGCCGGCCTCAAGGAGGCTGTCGGTGTCGGTATCGTTGTTGTACCAGGTGTATCCTACCTGCGTACTGTTCAGCAACACAAAGGCGTTGTCTGTGGTCACCGCATATGCAGTCCTGCTGAGGTCGACGGGTGTACCGCCGGAGGTCAACTGGAGGTAAAAGGTCGCATTGGCCAGCTTGTCACTGGCGCCACCTATCACGACGACGCTGCCCGCCAGGTCGACTGACGAGCTCGTCTGGGAGGTCGCCGTGTGGACGACTTCCTGGCTCTTCTGGGAGGTGAAGAAACCAGCGCCGAGCATCATGTACGAGAACACAGCGGCCACGACGACGAAGGCGATCAGGACGATCGCTGCCTCGAGACCGGTGAATGCCTCATCATTCTTTCCGAATTTTCTCATAACTTCACCCTGATTGATCAGTGAACGCTGGACCTTTCCAACATTCCTACACTATTGATTTGTGTATTGACATATATAGATTCCGTTTTCAGCCAGATACAGATTTGTGGATTTATACCCTAAACACAGCATAATGAACGAGGATATACAAAAAAAGTATTATCGTCCCAGGAGTACCATCTTCAGGAAGGTGATAAAATGGAACGGGCAGATCTCCTCAGTCTCGCCGCCGGGCTGGTCATTGTAATCGTCATCGCGCTTTTCATCAAGCCGATGATCGCGGCGGCACCGGTCAACCAGACACTTCCGGGAAGCGATCCCGCGCAGGTGACGTTCGCCCCGACACCCACGCCCCTCATGCCAGGGTGGGACGGGAAGGTCCGGGATATCGGGTTTGTCGACCCGGCGACATACCATCTGAATATCACGGACGAGCAGGTCAGGTGGAGAGAGACTCCCTCCGGGGATGTCAGGAAAGACACCATGGTCCCCTATGCCACGATCCGCGGCACGGGGAGCGGGACAACCGAGATCATCCATGTCCCGGTGCCGTACTGGGAACTGCGCTATGATGCCGACCCGTACAACACCGAATTCGGGTACCTCAATGTCCAGGTGATGGACGCCGCGGACCCCAACAGGTTTGTCAGGATCGTCACCCTCCAGCGCGCAGACCTCGTCACGGCAGAAAACGCGACTGCAGAGTGGAAAAACGAGAACTGGAAAGAAACTTTCTATGAGGGGCAGAGAGACTACTGGTTCGTGATCAACACCCGGTGCATCAGGTCGTACACGCTCCAGGTCATGGTGCCGGAGAAGTACGTCCCGGGGGACATCCAGTAACAGATCTTTTCTCAGAATATTTTTTCCCTTCCCTGGCAGGGACGCTCCCCTGTACGCCCCGGCACAGAGACCGGAACAGAATTTTTCAGACCTGAATGTGAGTTATGCCATCGACGTGACCGGGGGTCCTGATCTGTGTTGGGACAACCTCCATGAAAAATGTCAGGGAGTTTCAAAGAACCGCCTGAAATTTCGTTTCACGAGCGGCCCTACAAAGGCATACTTTTCAAGAACCGAAGACATCAAACATCTTCGGGAAAGGGATTAAGAAAACAGATCCTTGAAGCCTCAGCCGGGCTTAACTCAATATGTTCATATCCCCATACACTAATAGGAGTGTATGGAAGCAAGCGCCAACTATTTCCATGAACAGGGAGAGCCGGGATACTGGGATCAGCAGTTAAAGAAAGCCGAGGCGGACGGTCGGATTGACAGCCGGGACGCCGCTCTGGTTCGTCGGTACATCAACTACAAACAGGGTGGGCGAGGCATCAGCCACATGCGGTCCACAAAGATATCTCAGATCCTTGTTTCATGGAAGCAGGTGCTCCCCGTCCCGTGGAGCGAAGCAACGATCGACGATCTTTTTGCTGCCCGGGTACGGTTGACATCGATGAAAAATTCCCGGGGCCGGCCATACAAGCAGAACACCATCAGCGACCACATACGGATTTTGAAAGGTTTTTACAAGTGGTTGGCCGCCCGGGGTTACTCAACGATCAGAACGGATGAACTCGCCGAACTCAAACCTCCAGCGACCGACACCGAGACCACCGACCCCGGCGACCTCATGACAGCGGAGGAACTCGCCGCAATGATCAAGGCGTGCAAGACGCACCGGGACCGGGCGATCATCGCCGTCACCTATGAGACAGGGGCGCGGATCGGAGAGGTGGCGCGCCTGAAGTGGTCTGATATACAATTCGATAAGTACGGGGTGCGGTGCACGATCAACGACACAAAAGAGCGGAAGAAACGCTATCCCCGCCTGATAAATTCTACTGCTTATCTCGCTGCCTGGAGGAACGGGTATTACGGGCCAGCCGCAGAAGGGGACGCATATGTTTTTGTTTCCACGGACGGCGAGCCGCTGAAATACCGGGCAATATCGCAGGTGATCGAGCGGGCGGCAGATCGGGCAAACATCAAGAAGCGGATACACCCACACCTCTTCAGGAAATCACGGATTACCGAACTGGTCAAAAAGAACTATCAGGAGTCGGTCATCAAGGAAACGTTTTGGGCCAACCCCGACACACAAATGTTTCGGACCTACCTGAAACTGTCGGAAAAGGACATCGACGACGAATTTCTCCGGAAGGCGGGGCTAAAGACAGAGAGTGAGATCGACGCGGACGACGACAAGCCCAAGCAGTGTATGTTCTGTCTCGCGGTCAACCCGCCCGGGTCGCGGTTCTGCCGGATGTGCACCAAACCGCTGACCGCCGAGGCCGCCGACGCAGTCAGGGAAGCCGAGAAGAAGATAGAGGCCACACCCGAATATGAATCCCTCCTCGCCGCCATGAAAGAGCAGGTCAGGCGGGAGATGGCGAGCGAGGCGACAGCAGACAGCGCGCCGAAGTCGGTGTGAGGAACGTATATTAACCCGGCGAGAGACAGTATGTATGTCTTGACACGTCTAACCCGTGTGGAGATGATGAGATATGGCCCAGAAAATTGAATTAGGTCTCTACCTGGAAGGCGACGACGCCCGCCGCTTTGAAAAATATATGGCGGACCCCGATCGGTATGACACCCCGGAGGGGCGGGAGATGACCCGCTGGGTAAGCGCCCACGGAAAGGAACTGGTAAAGTCCATCCGCTGAAGTTCCCTTCCCTTTTCTGCCCATTTTGCACGATCACCATGCCCTCAGAGAATCCCGCCACGGATGCCAGGCTACCGAAGATACCCTTATCTGATCTGTCCTTTGAGCGTCTCACGGGGGACCACGATATCCTGTCCTTTTCCTGCAAACATTCGGAACTGACCGACTACCTCGCCTCTGACGCATTGAAAAATCAGGAGGCCCATGTCGCCGTTACCTACCTCGTCATGTATGAAGGGAAGTGCGTGGGGTACTTCTCGCTCCTCAACGACAGCATCATCAAGAAGGATATCGATCCCGAGGAGGACAAAGAGTGGTATGCCCATTCCTACTATCCTGCGATCAAGATAGCCCGGCTCGCCACGCACCATGACTACGAAGGGAGGGACATCGGGCGGTCCATGCTCACCGTGATCCGGTCGATAGCGACAACCGTGTCTGGGTATTCCGGGTGCTGTGTCCTCACCGTCGATGCCAAACCCGATGCAGAATCATTTTATGAAAGGTTCGGGTTTCACCGGGCGCTGAAGACCAAAAAGAAGACCACGATACCGATGTATCGCTGCAATATTTTCTGAATATTGTCTGTGTGGGAAGAGCGAGTCGGGAAGCGGGGATCACTGAATTATCTTTTTTCTCATGGTGCCATATTTTCGGTAAAATGCCTGCCGGCAGGCCGATTTGCCGCAGGTTATTTTATCAGCCCTACCAACGATGAGATCCCCACAGATTGGGCACACTCTTTCTTGCGATACGGCGTTCCTCTCTTTGCGTAATTCTATGAACTTTCTCTGTTTACACGCTGGCGAACAAAATTTTCTTGATTTGTTGAGTGCAGCGAATACTCTCCCACAAGATTCACACCTCAACTTGTAGTAATGGGTTTTATCCACGATATCGGCTTTGACGACCTCACAAAGGCTTTTGTTGATACGTGGGTACTGTGCCGTCGGTCCCGTATCCACGCGCTCCCAGTTTAAGTACGCTATATGGAGAGAGGTACCGGAGAATGGACGCTCGGAAGGAAGGGGAGGTGCTATACTTTTCCGGAAATTCCACCCCACATAACCCTCACTTACCCGTTGGAGGATATACCCTGGAGTTGTGGATTCTGGTGCGTGATTCCGAATCTCATCACTCCCTTTTTCAAGTTCCTGCAATATTTTACGGCGCTGATACTGGGTGTGTTCTTGTTCTTGGAAATATTGGTCACATCTGGGATATACCCTTGATAAGTGGTCTTCCGGGACGGGTCCTGGGCCAAATTGAGATACTGTTTCAATTAAGTCCTCGGCTAGTGCTATCATCCCAAGCACGAGTATCACTCTCTGGTGGGCTTCTCCGGTGAAATAATTGTTTATCCCCGGGTAAAATATCGATAATTGGTCATCTGGGATGTCTTTGAGACCGGATAGACATGCGGTTTCTGTCAAATAGTCGATGTATTCGAGCGATTGGAGGTATTTTTCACCAATCGATCTGGGATTCAACACCCACATGAATTCAGGGGGGATAGCATCTCCATTGCAGTACGCCATCTGTGCGGAGAGGGCAGCCGCCCAAAAAAATTTCTCATACCCAAAATTGGTGTCGACTTCGCATAATTTCGGGTTTATCCTGAATTTTGGAGGACTCTTTCCCATTATCTTGTTTTTGTGCGCATGTCACAATTAATGTTTCGGTAAAATCTATGTTTCAAGCACTTTGTGTATTCTGGAGTATTAATACAGTTCATGGAAATCGAACCGTATTACAACGCGGTCGACGCCGGCGCAATCCTAGGTGCGTCCCCCCAGACCGTGGGGCGCTGGATTCGCTCCGGCGAACTCCGAGCAACAAAAATCGGGCGGCGCTGGAAAATCAGGGAGTCCGATCTGGAGGCATTCATCGAAAAAATGGGCCACAACACGGGGGAGGGCAAGCAAGCGCCAACCTGTTCCGCCCCTTCCCCCGGTAACCGACACGCACCCATGGAGGGGACGGCCGATGAGTACTGATACCACTCAGGCAGTTATCAATCCGATCGTCTCCATCGATCGCGAGGTCTACGAACATCTTTCACCCCTCCACCGGGCCGCTGCCGATCTCATGATCTCTCACGGGACCTGCAAAATCGTGGGGGAGGCCCGGGCGTGCCATAAAAACCTTCCTGCCGGGGGGATCAAATGAGCGGAACGGCATTTCTCCTGCCCGAAAATCGGGCGGCCCTTATCATCCGGGGTTCGGGTTTCGACACCTTGGCAGCACTGAACAGTGTCAGTGATCCATGGATATCTGAAATCCGGTCGGTTCTTACTTCCCGGTCTGCCCAACGCCATGGGACGATCAACGATGTGCCCCATCTGTGGGTTGGCCTTCAGGTCGCACCGCCGATAAGCGATCGGGCTGCACCAGGACCAGGCATCGAGATCGCACCCCCAGGTGATGAGATCCTTCTCACCGACGACTTGGCAGACGAGTGGACACGGACGATCAAGACCGGCAAGTCGATCCCGGCCAGTCCGATCAGAAAAAACAGCCTCGACCATTTCATTCAGTGGGTTCACGAGCGGGCTGAGGTGCAGCAACAACAAAAACCTATATCTGAAGAGCACCCCGCAGCGACGGAGGAGAACCGCCCGATCATCGACGATGAAGCCATTGACCGCGCCGACGCTCATGCTATTGCATCGGTGCTTCGGTTAAATCGGCTTAATGTTCCCGATGACTTCGAATCTCTTCCCATCGACAAGGCCCGGGCCCTCGCAAAACAAATCACCCGAAGTCCAGAGGCACGCACAGCAGCCGAGGCCCTCAGAGAAGAAGAACGGCGGGCGAAGGAGAAGCGCACCGAGAGAGACCGTTACCCGTCATTTGCGAGGCGGTCGGATAAGGGTGTCCGCCTCGATAACGCAGCGGTTGGTGCGTATATCCGCGAACGTCTGCACGCTCTGACGTTTAACCAGCGTCTCTTCATCTACGACCGGACAACCGGGCTGTACGTGGAGGACGCGGGGCAGGTCGGTAGCCTGATCCAAGAGATTGCAGAAGTGGTCGAGTTCAATGGGTCTATTACCTCTGCAAAGCGTGAAATCATGTCTTACATCCGGGATCACAACATTGCCCCCGAATATCCCTTCGACCATTACCCAAATGCCTTGCCCCTGGCAAATGGGGTTCTTGAAATCAATTGGGATACGGAAATCGCAACACTGTGCCCATACTCCCCGGAACACCGTTTCACACAGAAATGGCCCGCTACCTTTGACGCCAGCGCGGACCCCAAACCGATTCATGAGGTTCTACGGCAGTATGTTGATGATGAGGAGGTGTTTGCCCTTCTTCAACTCCCTGCGCAGGCGATCCTGCACTTCTGCGGTTTCGGTCCTTTCAAAAGGTCGTACATCTTTGAGGGTCCTTCAAACGGCGGCAAATCCACCTATCTGGTGGACCTCTTAAACCGGCTTTTCGGTGCTGAAAACATCTCAGGTGCAAGCCTACAGGCGATCGGGAGGGACCGTTTTGTTACATCTTCGATCGGATCGGCCGTGATCAACCGATGCGATGACCTTTCAGACGTGCCTGTTGAGAATGTCGGGCCGTTCAAGGCGCTGACTGGGTCCTTTTCGCATGACATTGAGAAGAAGTTTCAGACGCCCTACCGGAGCCGGGTGACCGCCGTACACGCCTTCAGTACAAACGCACCCCCGACGGTTCCAGACAACGTACTCTTTGATGCGGCATTCTGGAGTCGGTGGGTCTATCTTCGGTTCAACAACGTCTTCGAGGTGGACCCCGGATTTGTCTCCCGCACCTTCACCCCTGCGGCGATCGCGGGACTTTTCAACGAAGTTCTGAAGGTCGCGTTTGAGATCCGTCGTAATGGTCGCCTTCTCTATGAACAGGACCCCGGCGAGGTTCGGGCAGTCTGGCAGAGTGCCGCCAATCCGTTCCAAAAGTTCGTGAGCGAGGAGATGCTGAGCACCCAGAACCCTACTCTCTTTGAGAAGGGGCAACTCCTCCGCGCCTTCCGGGCATGGTGTGGGGCGAACGATATCAACCCCCGGAAACTCCCGAGCACGATCACCGGCTTCACTCAGATGATCTATGCCTCTGGTTTTACGACCACTCGTAGAGGCTCAAAAAATGAGCAGGAGTGGAAATATGAGGCCCGGTACACCTGGAAAGCAAATAGTCGATATCAAAAGAGCGCGGAGGGGATCGGGAGCATATGATTTATTCCAAAATTCGTATGCAGGTATCTAAGATATCCAACATTTTTCTAAACCTTATACGCGATAAAGAATATTATAGAGAGGGGGGATATCTTGGAAAAAGTTGGATATCTTGGATGCGGGAGGATCGCATAAATCCCACAGGGGCATAAAATGCAGCCCCATCAATGCCATGACTGTGGTGGCACCCTCAAACGCGTCCCCGGTGGTCGGTATTGCTTCCGGTGTGGTCGGTACGTATCGTGGTCCGGTAGGGTCCGACCGTCGCCCAAACTCCAGAAAATGTGAGAGGGCGGGTAATTTCCCCCAGTCCCCCCCCCCCCCAACTCGCTTTTTTCCCTTAACCATCCCCGCCATCAGGATAAGCCCCTATCTCCACGTTTGGACCCTGAATTCTCGACGACGGCCAGCCCTCGCCCAATACGTGCGAGAGGCCAGGACGCGGACCCGCACCCCACGCGCGGGAGTCTGATAGGCAGAGCGCACGAGCCAACCCGATATAGAGAGTC
This sequence comes from Methanofollis ethanolicus, assembly GCF_001571385.1. Classification (NCBI taxonomy): domain Archaea; kingdom Methanobacteriati; phylum Methanobacteriota; class Methanomicrobia; order Methanomicrobiales; family Methanomicrobiaceae; genus Methanofollis; species Methanofollis ethanolicus. The sequence continues at coordinate 1,830,954 of NZ_BCNW01000001.1, forward strand.
GCGCACCGAGGGAGACGATCCCGAAGTGGTCCGCAACCATCGCCCCCGTGATCCACACAGGACCAGGACCGGCCTCGGTAGCGTCCAGGTAGTCCCGAACCAGATCAGGGACCAGCCCCCGGCGATGACGAGCCAGGGCAACAGAGGACAGGCCAGGGATGTGATCGGTGTACATTACGGCTATTTTTGTCATGATAACACCAGGAAAAAAGGGGGGACAATCCCCCAGAACCCCCGAAGGGGTGACCGGCCACAGGTCGGAGGGTTTGGCTGGTAATCGGCGGCATCACAAGAAGAAGTGGACCCCTACTGCCCTCCCTGCGCAGGCCTCATCCTCATGATGGCAAAGATCACGAGGGACAGGATCGAGACCATCACGGCAAGGATCAGCAGACTGGAGGTCTGAGTCCAGATTTCCGCCCCGGTCGTCATGTCGGCGTTGGTGGTGGAATTCCACTGAGAACCCGCAGGAATGCTGACGCTGTTATCAATGTTGAACCCGATTACAGGCGCAATCGAGAAAACGGCCACAAGGGTGATGATTCCAATTGCAGTACCGGTGACGGCATCGATCATGCCGAAACCGTCGTCGTTCAGGAGAATAGAACGCTGTTTCGCTTCAGCCCATGCCTTCAGAGAGACACAAGCCCGGAGAACCGATTCAAGAGCCAATTGTTCATTATCACGCTCCGATGATCAGACAATGGATGCCAAAGCATATATTTGTTTTGCACATAAGGGAGATAAATGAGTAGAGAAAGATATACACATGTGAAACCAGAACCAAACACCAATGCTATTGAAAACAAGATGGAGAAAACAGAGATCGAGATCCTCCGGCACCTTCAGAAAGCAGGAGTCAGCAAAGAAGACGCAATCGAGATCATGAGCCTGGCCGAAGACCACGAGACATATGTGATCCTGAAAATTGCCGAAATGGTGAACCAGGCCGCAAAGGAAGTGAGCCAGGGAGCGATCACCCCTGACGAAGGGTTCACCAGGATCATGATCAGGATGTTCATCCCCAAAGGCCCCCAGGTGAGCGAAGAGGAGGCCCACAAGATCAGAGAATACCGGGAAGACGGGTATTCGATCAGGCAGATCGCAAATGTGTTTCAGCGATCCACAGAGACGATCCACCGACTGACAAAAGACATTGAAACCAAACAAACACCATAAGGCACGCAAGCCCTCTCCCTGTCAGATCAAAGGGGAAAAGGGAAACTTTTCAACTATATAGGGGGCCCCATGAACAATATCGGTCCGCGTGCCCACTCCCCGTTAACCAATAGAGAGACGCACACGATCGCTGCCGCCCACCGCCGTTCAGCATGTCGATCGAGAGAAGGTATCATAGGTGACGGCGGGGCGACTGTATCCGAAATCTCAACTGTGGGACGACAGAGGGCGGTGTCCCAGGGCATATGAGTAACGAAGATAAGGCAACTATAGGGGACAGAATAGGGAGCCACCACAAGAGATCTATAGTCGCTGAAAATTGCTTCTTTTTGAGTAACCCGAAAGGGATATTATGACGGGGCGAACAGAGAGTGTTGATAATCAGATATCCGGATCGCCCACAAACGATCCGCACACAGGACACCACCAGCCCACCGGCACCCAAGCGCGCTTACCCTCGACCTGTCGCCGGACATGCGCCCGGTACATCCTGGCGGCACACCTCGCACAGTGCGGTTCATTCTCTCGCATGGCATACCATAATCAACAGTGTCGGTTTAAAAATGTTGTGCACCCACAAAGGGACAGCTGAGGCACCAAAAGCCACCAGTTTCAAAAAGACTTGCACAAAAGTAAAAGAGCCTCAGCCGGGCTTAAGGAAACGAAGTTCCTAAGCCCTACATTACCCTTATATGCAGAAGCACCTATTACTCCTCATGACGAACGGTCGTTTTCACGAATTGCCCCAGACCTACCGCGAATATGAAAAACGATCGATCCAGAAAGCAATTGATGACGGTCGTTTGACGAAGGGAGACGCGGCCCTTCTCTCCGAGTTTGTTGCAGAGGAGGCCGCCACCAAAAATCTCTCCCCACAGAGGCGGTACAAACTGGCATACACCCTCTGCACAGCGTCACAGTTTTTCCCCTCTGTGGATGACCTTTCCTTGACCGAAGTGTACGACGGCTTCGATGCGATCCGACAGGCCCGGAAGCCGAACGGCGACCCCTACAAACAGAACACGGTGGCGGACTTGACGAAGATATCAAAGCGGTTCCTGATCTTCCTGGCAGCGAACCAGCACATATCCGTCCCCGCGGCGAAGATCGAGAAGATCCGTACATCTAACTTCGATGTCCAGACGAAGACGGCCGAGGACATTCTCACAGAGGAGGAAGTGAAGGCGATCATAGACGCCACGCGGTCTGTCAGATACAGGGCCATGATTGCCGTCATGTACGAAGGTGGCCTGCGGGCGATCGATGTGGCAAGCCTCCGGTGGAAGGACGTCTCGTTCTTCCCGTGGGGCGCGCGGATCAGAACCGACGAGAAGACGGGGTTCGAGCGCTCGATCCCGATCATCTCCTATACGCAATATCTCGCAGAATGGAAGGCGTCATACCCCGGCACCCCCGAGGGCGAGAATTTTGTTTTTGTCAATATGCGAGGTTTACCAATGCAATATCGCGGTTTTTCCAAGGCAATTGGAATCTTCGCCAAGGAAGCCGGGATCGAGAAGCACATCACGCCCCATATCTTCCGACACAGTCGGATCACTCACGCTCTCCGGGGCGGCCTCCAGGAAACGATCGCAAAGAAAACATTCTGGGGCAACGAGGGCACCGAGATGATCAAGACCTATGCTCACCTCGTCGATGGTGATGCCGACCGGGCATTCGCTGCCCTCGCCGGTGTGGAGATAGAGGAGACACGGCCGAGTACCGCCCTCGATCCGGTCCAGTGCGATCAGTGCCACACAATCAATGTCCCCGGAGCTCAACATTGTCACCGGTGCGGTGCCGGGCTAACTCCCGAGGCGCGGAGGAATGCGGAAGGGGTTCTGTCAGAACTTCAGGCACTCCTTAGCGAAGACCCCGCCTTTGCCATCGAAGCCATCCAGCGCATACGTGAGAAGCACTCTACGCGGGTTTAACCTCGGGCCGCACAAGGTGCGCGACACCGACAAAACAGAGCAGGAGAAGGCATAAATTTACTAAATTACTCAAATTTCGTCAGTCAGTTAGCCTTTAATAATTTTGAATACCATATCTAAATATGCTAAAACAAAGCGACCGCTGCTATCGTGCCCGCGATAGCAGCGGGCCACATCCGACATCGATACGATCGATGGGATGTATCCGAACTATCCCAACCCTGGGATAGTTATCTATTAGATAACTGTCTACAAAAGGATTTCGGTATACCATCCTCGGATGTGGGTTCGCTTTTTTTAGCAGCGGAAGTGCTAAATGACCAAAAAAAGAGAAAGCAGACCGGATGGTGTAGATCGGGCTATCCTCAAATTCGTGCAGACCTCCCGGCAGGGCGCGACCATCTCCCAGATCCATCGAGAAGTATGCCCCTCCAAAAGAGAGGCACTCGTTCGCTACCGGATCGTCACCCTTGAACGTACAGGCCTTCTTCGATGCGGGTGCGTGCTGGGCCGGATTTTGGTCCTGCCAAAGGAGGTGTCCACATGATAGCCGAGACGACAATCCCCTCCCGGACGATAAAACCCGACGTTCTTGCGGCCCTGAAAAAGACTCACCCTATCGAAGGGGCAGCGGCAGAGATTTTGATCAAGCGTGGCGTATGGTGTCTCGAAGCGCCTGAAAGGACGGTGAGCAAAATTGCATAATGAAGGCAGCGCCCCTCGCCGCCCTCGCCACTCTTACTTTGGGCGCCCTTTATCTAAAAAGGTTCCGGCGCGACGAGATACCGCATGCCACCGGGCGACAAAGGACCTCCCTGTGGTATGCCGTTCGTGTGGAACGATCTGCGGCGCGTTCCTGACGAATGACGGCGCGTGCCCTCTCCTCGTGTGTGTTGGGTGCGCCCTCCGCGACGATGTCCGCTTCAAGGAGGCCACTGCGTGATCGCGGCAAACGCCCCTGCTGCCATCGTGCCAGGGAAGACGACGAGCTTCGGACCGGTCACGCTTCTTGAAGGGATCTCGCTGACGATCTCAGCCACCCGTGGTGGTGGATGGGTCACAACCCTCTCCCGCGGCAATGAGGCGCTCGTCGAAGACCGCGCCGCCACCCTGCCGTGGATCGACCCTCGCGGACCCGGGAGGCTTGCAGCCAAACTGCATGAAGCCCGCCCCACCCTCGATCAAAAAGCGATCAAGGGCGGTCTTCAGGATATTTTCGAGGCCGTCAAGAGTTCACCAGATAGCCCCGCCCTCGTCTCCGCGGCGGTCGAACGGGCGATCGGCGAGACGGCGGGGGTAAAGATCGAGATGTCAGACCCACCCGTCTACATCATCGAACTTACCGGCGGGGAACGTCTGATCTTCCAGAACAGAGAGCTTGCCGACCCACGGCCGGGGAACCTCAATGATCGATGGCTCGCTACGCACCCTGGGGACGCTCTTGATGCGACCGGCAAGGACTTCAAAGAAATTCGGAACTACTGGTTCGGCATAGCGGAGCGGGTAGAACCGACAGGGGTTGGATCGCAGTGGGAGCCGGTCGCTGAAGCTCTTCAGATCCGACTCGCACCTCTCCCTGTAGGCACCGACAAGGACAGCCTTCTCAAGTATGGCCTTTTCCTCGAAGAGCAGCCCGATAAATCGACGATCCTCTGGGTAGCGAGCAACATTATCGAGTCGGTACTCAAAGACCACGGAAAATCTATCACGGACAGCACCTTCCCCGAATTTCTCCAGAGGGATAGGGATCTCCTGGTCAGATCACACCGCTTTCGTATAGGCAAACTCCGATGCCGCGCGTGGGGATTTAACCCGGATTTCCGGCCGGATGACGTCGGGATCACCAACCTTGAGACTCTTGTCGACGAGGATGAGGGGGATCAGCCATGACCTCGTCCCAGGCACCCCCTTATGTCCTGCGCGTGAGGAACACATTCGCACGAAAACGTGCGAACTTGTTTTTAGCCGGGACGGTTGGGACGGTTGGGACACCCCAGAGTGGTGTGAGTATTAGCCTGATCGGAGACTCATTTGAGATGAATTTCTGTCCCACCCTCAACTTGTGTTACCCTGGTCACTCGGGACAGATCCCCATCCTAACACGATCACGAGCCGATGTAGTGTACGAAAGAGAGGATCGATCTTCCCTCGTGCGCGATATAATGGAGGCGATCGGGGCATGACCGCCGAACTGATCCGGTGGCGGGGAGGACCTGGCGCCGGGAAAAGCACGACCCTGATCGAGTATGTTCGGTCCGAGGTGGATGCCGGCACGAAGATCGGTGACATTGTTGTAATGACCTTTAGCCGCAGCCAGGCCGCCGACCTTGCAAGCCGCCTACATGATGCGGTTTTCCCTGACGCGCCCGCAAAGGAGGTCCTGAGGTTGTGTGCGACGATTCACGGCATGGCTCTCAGAGCGTGCATGACCGCCGGTCTGATCGAGGACCCGCGTCAGCAGGTGATCCAACCCGGCGACCGGAGGAAGGCACCGATCTATCAGGCCTTCATGAATGAGCGCGGTCTCGAGTACGACCCTCTGCTCGGTACCGACGAGGACGAGGACCGCAGTCGTGCCGACCTACCGACCGGGAACGCATTGATCACCCTCAACGCCTATCTCCAGGCTACTCTCTGCGGCCCCGAAGAATGGCGCAAGGCGGTCGCCGATCTCGGCCTCGGTGTCTCAAATCTTGTGGGGTCGGTTGAAGACCTCCTCCGAGCATGGGCAGCATACAAGGCCGAGCGCGGGCTTTTCGAGCACGAAGACTACGTACGCCTTGCCCTCGATCACGAACTCCCGCCCCCCGCCCCGGCCCTGTTCGTCGATGAGTATCAGGATGTCAGCCCGGCACAGAACGCCCTGATTGAGCAGTGGATCAACCATCCGGACACTCGCCGGGTCTATGTGGCCGGCGACGAGGACCAGAGCATCTATGGCTTCCGCGGATGTGATCCCTCTCTCTTCCTCTCCCTCGCAGCAGAGGACCGGGGAGCACGGCCCGACGGCAGCCGGCCGACCTCGCACCGGTGCCCCGCCCGGATCATGGAGACGGCCGAAACGATCCTCGGACACCCGGCAAACGTCTCCCCTTGTAGCCGCAAGGGGCAGGTCCACCATGTCCGGCCCGGCAATGCCGAAACCCTCGCCCGACAGGTGGAGGTCGCGGTCAAGTACGCCCGGACTAAAGAAGAGCGGCAGCCGGTCTTCGTCCTCAGTCGATTCAGGAAAGGTGCCGGCAGCCTCGCCCGCGCCCTGAGTGCGGCCGGGGTTCCCTGCGGCGACATCAAGCCGGGGAGGGTGCGGTTCTGGACATCGGCGAGGATCGGCAGGTCCCGCGACAGCCTCGAACCGACGACGATCAGCCCGTGGACCCTGAAGACGGCGATCGCCCGCTACCTCGCCGGGTGCGACATCGACCCGATCCCGGCGAACGAGGCCGAGGCCCTCGCCCTTGCGGCCCTCGTCGGCAAGAAGCGATCCGCCGCCCTCACTGACCTGAGGATCAAGGCGAATCAGGGGCCGGTCCGCCTGGGCGACGTGTATGCCTGGACCGATGGCCGACAGGGGGACCGGATCTTCGACAGGCTCAACATGAGGCCGTGGCTCGTCCGACAGATTCGGGCATGTCTCGCCCGGGAAGCCCGGCGCGGCTACGAGATCACGCCCGAAATGGTGAAGGTGGACACGATCCACGCGGCGAAGGGTCTTGAGGCGGCCGTGGTCCTCCTGCACACCGGATATCTGAAGGGCCGCCTGGACGACCTCAGGATGCCGGACCGACGAGCAGAAGAGAGGAGGGTGTACTTTGTCAGTGCGACCCGGGCAAGCCACGCCCTTCTCCTTCTGGACTATGGCGAGGGGCCGGTGTGCCCGATCCTTGAAGGGGTGGGTGCGTGATCGACTGGACACCCCTTCTTGAAGACGCATGCCGGTTCTACGAGCGGCATCTCACTGACGAGCACCGCGCCTTCCTCCTCGCCCGCTACGGTTTCCAGCCATGGTTTGCGGAGAGGGCACGGATCGGATATGCCCCGGCAGACGGCGACGCCCTTCTTCAGCACCTCATGGACAGGGGATACAGCGGAGAGGAGATCGTCGGGTCCGGCCTCGTGCAGCGGTGGACGGTAGAGGGAAGGACCGGCGTTGCCGATCACTTCCGCGGCCGTCTCGTCTTCCCCTATTTGGGCGAGGGGGGGATGCCCCTCTACTTCATTGCCCGGGCAACCGACGAGACGCCAACACACGGCGACGAGGTGCCAGCGAAGTATAAGAAGCAGATCGTCACCGACGCCGGACCGAAAGAACCGATCTTCGGTGCATGGTCCGTGATCGAGGGCGGACCTCTGATCGTCACCGAGGGGATCGCCGACGCCCTCGCGGTCCACCAGGCGTGTCGGTCGTGCCTCAGCCCGGTGACAACGAGCTTCAAGCAGGAGCGGATCGACGAGGCCGCTGCATACTGCACGCGGGCCGGCCCCGTCTACCTCATCAACGACAACGAGGAGAGCGGGGCCGGCCTGAAAGGAGCGACGAAGACCGCCCTTGCCCTCCTCGCCCACGGGATCGGGAAGGTGTACATCGGCACCCTCCCGCGTCCTGAGGGGAGGGAGAAGATCGATATGAACGACTTCCTCAGGGAGGGCGGCGACCTCGCACAGGTCCTCGCCGAAGCGGTCCCGGCCGACGAGCACCCGGCGGTGAAGGAGGAGAAGAAAAAGGCGATCCAGGCAAGTGTTGCCGCCCTGCGGTCCTCCCTCGCCCGGCAGCGGTGGCAGGCGAGCGGGAAGAAGAAGAACGGTGACGACATCGAGGACCTGAAGCGCCGCATGCCTTCCCTCAGTGCCTACACCGGCGTTGCTCCGGGGAAGAGAGGACCGCACCCCGTCTATGGATCGACCCACGGCGACAACTTCGCCATATCCACAGACGGCGAGACATGGACCTCCTTCCATTGTGGGAACGAGACGGGAAAGGGCGGCAACATCTTCAAACTGATCGCCCTGGAGCAGGGATTCCTCCCCGACGAGGACATGCCCCTCCGGGGCGAGGCGTTCAAGCAGACGATCGAGTATTGCAAGGAGCGGTGGTAATGACCGATTCAGCACCCAGAACTGCCGCCGGGACATTCGCGTCCGAAAGGGAACCCGGCAAAGCTCTTGAACGGGACGAGCTCGCCCGAATGCTCTCCGATGTTCTGAAAAATCTTCACGGCCGATTGACAGCCCCGCGTTTCAAGACGAAGAAGGCCGACAGCGAGATGTTGAGTATGGCGAGGGTGTTTGTCCAGGCGATCACGGCCCTTGACGGTCTGATCAAGAACTCAGAACTCCAGGAGATAGAGCAGAGGTTATCGGCCCTCGAAGAACCGATAAAAGAACGAGAAAAGCCAAACAGAGCGTGATAAGATGAGATCGTTAAACAAAAGGATGGAGAAAGTGGAGGACAACCTAAGCCCCGAAAAGACCGCCGGGTATCTGAAATCTCTGATACGGCAGGTAGCAGACACCGACGACCCCGCCGAAGCCGCCGCACTCCGGCGCATAGCATCTCGCGTCGCACGATGCGAGACGGGGGAGAAGGCCACCAGAGTAAAGGAAATTCTCATTGACGGCGCGGTGTCCGCCATAGCACGCGAGATCTTCTGTGCAAACATGAATGTCGTCGTGTGGAGGGTTCGGTACTGGAAAGCCCAGCTTGAAAAGGCCGATATCCTTCTGGCAGTAGCAGAAGAGGCCGGACATGCCGAAGCAGTGACCCGTGGTAAAGAAACCCGAAAAACGCTTGCCCGGGGACTGGATCAAGCCGTCCGGGACCTCACTGACACCATCAATGCCCCCGAGTGGGACGATGCGGGGGTGGAAGTCCCCGAGGTTCCTGAAGACCTCGCCGACATGATACCGGCACGCCCCCGAAACGAAGGCCGATGAACACCCCGCCGGCAGGGTCACGCCGGCACACCAAGAGATGAGAGTATGAAACAGACCCCCTGTATAATTGATCTCACGACGGACGAGAATGCCGCCACGATCGCAGCAGAGTATCAGAACGCCGCCGCGGACTTCGAGATTGCCCGGAAGTCCATCGGAGAGATCGTAGCCGACTGGCACCCCGAACTCGAAGAGCAGGTAAACCGAGCTTCGCAGAGTTTCGGATCGCAGCTCAAAGAACTCTTCCCTGGTGGGGAGGGTATACCCCCACTCGAACGGCCCATGTATAACCCTCTGGAGGTGCGGAGATGATCCAGGACTTCTCGATCTTCGTCCCCGACCCCGTGACCCTCCGGATCGGTAGGGCTAACCAGGTCAAGGACCTCGACCTCTCCGTTATCCCGGCGAAGTCCAGCCTCAGGATCATCCACTTTTACGAGGAGAAGGACGGGAAGGACGCAACCTCTGAGGAGGTCGTGAACCTTGCCGCCGGCGTCCTCCACGACATCGACCCCGGCGTCACTGAAGAGTGGCTGTGGAAGAACTACAGCCTGCGCGATCTCACGAGGATCGCCACCTTCGTCCTTGAACGGGCAGCGACCCAGGAAAGCGCCACCCCGGCCACAGGAGAGGCCGCAAAAAACGTGTGATCGAGCTTGGGAGGATTGTCGCACGGATGGGGCGCACCTACGGGTGGACCCCTCGGCAAATCCTTTCCGAGCTCAGTCTCGGACAGATGGCAACCCTTCACCGATATGCCCAGGAGATGGACGGATTGATCCCTCGTAAGATCGACAACGGGCCAGACGCGGACGCGTTCGGGAAGCATGGGGATGATGGACCGGACGTGGACGCGATCGAGGCCCGGTATGGCAGCATGATCAAGCGGCAAACCGCAGAAACATTCGATGTCGCGACGATCGAACGGATCACCGGACTGAAAGTGAAGCGAGGCAAAGCATGACCGAAGAGGTAATCAACAGGCTCGTCGTGGAGATCGTCGGCGACTCGTCCGGCCTTGTCTCCGCATTCGACGAGGCCGCAAAAGTTTCCACGAATTTTGAGGATCGTCTGAAAGCGGTCGGATCGAGTTTCACCCAGACCGGAAAGGACCTCACTCTTACGGTCACGGCCCCCCTCGCCCTCGCAGGTGCAGCCGCCCTGAAGATGGCCGGGGACGCAGAAGAGACGCAGAGCAAGTTCAATACCGTCTTCGGAGAGATGGCCGCCGATGCCGAAGCGTGGGCAGATAAGTTCGGCGGTGCCGTCGGCCGATCCCGCACCGACTTGAAGGCGACGTCCGCCACCTTCGGTGACATGCTCCAGGGCATGGGTGCGACCCGTGAGGAGTCCCTGAAACTCGCGGAGGCCATGACACAGCTCGGTGTCGATATCGCCTCTTTCTCGAACTCCACAGACGAGGAGGCGTGGATCTCCCTGAGGTCTGCCGTAACCGGCGAATATGAGGCGATGAAGAAGTACGGCGTTGTCCTCAACGAAGCCGCCGTGAATCAGGAACTTCTCAACATGGGTGTCGCCGGCGGGGCCGCCGAGGCCACAAACGCCGAGAAAGCACAGGCTCGCCTGAACCTGATCATGCAGGCGACCACAAACGCCCAGGGCGACGCCGAGCGAACCGCCGGGTCGTTCTCAAATCAGATGAAGGCCCTCACCGGCGACCTGAAGGACGTGACCGAGGAACTCGGGGCCGAGCTGATCCCCCTCGCCCAGGACGGGATCGCCCTCGCCCGTGGGGGTCTGGAGACCTTCAAGAACCTCGACGACGGGACAAAGAGGATGGTCGTCTCCGTCGCCGCCCTCGCTGCCGCCACGGGTCCTGCTCTCGTCGTGGGAGGGAAAATGCTCACCCTCGCCGGCGACACATCCGTGGCGTACAAGAAGTTCCACGTCCTCCTCGATGAGAAGGTCATCCCCGGCCTGAAATCGCAGATCGCACAGATGAAGATCGCCGGCAGCACGGCCCGCGCGACCGCCCTCTCGATGGGGGTCCTTGCAGCAGCCACAGCGGGACTTGCAGCGGGGATAATCCTCACAAACCGCTACATTGACGAGGCCGAGGAGAAATCGAAGCGTTTGAAGGACGCGATCGACGCCCTCGCCGACTCGTCCGGCCACTCGTCCGAGGAACTCCGCGACCTCGCCCGCAGGCTCCGGGAGGGTGCAGACGCCTCGCAGTTTTACGCGTCGGCCCTGAAGTCGATAGGCTCCCCGATGGCAAACGTAAACGCCGCCCTCGGCGTGATGACCCCTGAAATGAACAAGGCGAGCCAGGAAACCCGAGATGCTGGTGCCGACCTCCTCGAGTACCGGGCAAACCTCCTGGACTTTGCATCGGCGGCAGAGGTGAGGATGCGCGATGTCACGGCGACCTACGAAACCCACCGCACGAAGGTCGAAGAACTCAGAGGTCAGTACGACGAGTTGAAGACCTCGATCGATCGCGCCCTCGGGATCGAGGAGGACATCGACGACCAGAGCCGCGCCGTGGAGAGGACCGAGATCCGCAAGATCCGGGCGGATCGGGATCTCAAAGACCTCGAAGACGAGATCGCCGAAAAAGAACGGGAGATGGCCACCGGGGAGTATGGCAGCATCGACGAGAGGGAGAAGGCCGAGGAGGATCTCGCCGACCTCAAGCTCCGACACCGGGAGGCGACCCTGAACCTCGCTGACGCCGAGGACGCCCTTCAGGACGCACAGGAGAGATCAAAGGACCTTGCCACAGAGAAAGCGGCCCTGGAAAAGAAGCTCGGCGATGAGGGGGTCGAAGGGGCAAAGAAACGCCTCGAAGAGATCGGAAAGACCCTCGAAGACGAGACCGCCAAGATGGATACCGCCTACAAGGAGCGGGAGGACCTCAGGCTGAAGCATGACAGCGCTATGCTGGAGTTCGACAAAACAACCCTCCAGACGACCGTGGAGAACTGGCAGAAACTCGCCAAGTATTACCAGGACAACCCGATCGTCCGCACTGTCGGGGTTCAGGTTGCAGGCGAGGACGGCAGCGTTCAGATCTTCGTCCCCGAGGCCCCTGCTTTGAACTTCACAATGCCGGACTTCGGCAACCCCTACGCCGACACCAAGGGTGCAAACGCGGTGGCCCCAGTCGCCACCCCTACCGCAGCGGCCCCCTCCCACAACGAGACGGTGTTGGTAAGCAAGAAGGGGGACGTCGTGATCGAGAGCATTGTGGTGAACTCCCCGAAGGCGGATGCAAGCACGATGGTGTATGAACTGCGGAGGACCATGCGGGATATGTACCGCGAGAGTACAATGGGGTGAGGGTCCCCTCCTCCATTTGATTATTTCTCAGCGACGGCCCCACCGCGTGAAATCCTCTTCTAACCAGGGGCGTTCATACCACATCTGCAGCTCATAGTAAACCTTGACCTCCCCTATGGGGTCAGGGTCGGAGCAGGCGGCGATCCGGTATCGGTCGTGGGCTCCATCGTATTCAAGGACCGTCATCAGATGCGTTTCCGGGGATGAGTTCAGGTACTTGTGGGCCACGATAAGATCGTCGGTCTGAAACAGAGGATGCGGAACCAGAAGCGCCCACCCCGCAACGAGGGTTACAAGGGCGCAAAGGACGATCGCGAGGACGGGGTATGCTCGATTCATATATCGGGGAATGTGCTCCTCGGGCATATATGATAATCGGCGGGGGTGCGACCATCTTCTCACCGGGCGAAACACCCCTAAAAAAGAATTGGATCGGTGCTCCTAGGGAGAGACCTACAATCTAAGGGTGATCATTTTGAGATCGTCAATATCTACATGCCCTAATTTGTATTTATAAATCATTTCAGCACAACTCCTATCCTCCCACGTTTTCGTATCTATATCTGCCCTCATCCACCGACCCAATCCATCGCGGTGAATAAACGTTATAAAATATTGATCTAACGTCTCGTCGTAGTCAAGAACCACATATGCTACGTCCTGATATCCATCTTCAAAAGAGATAACATCTCCGGGGTGGTATTTTGCCTTGGAGAGCCCCTCGCACCCCCCGACAAGGATTGCAGATATTAAGAGAATGCAGAAAACAAATTGCGCCTTCATAAAAGGCTTTTATCATCACAACGGCTGAAAAATATTCCTATTTGGGATTCCAGGATCTAGGGATAAGGGGCTCACGCCCCGTCTTTTATCTTCGAGACGATCAGACGGAAGTGATCGATGTCAATCTCGATTGATACCTCCTCCCCCTCCTCAAACGGGAACTGAGAGTCTCCTACAACCGCCGACGGGATCGAGAGATATTTTGTCTTTGCGCGACCCGCCGAAACCAGGCGGCCCTTTCCTTCGGTGACCATTACACTGTATATTACACCGTAAAGTATATATGCATGCCTGCCATACATTGTATTGTACACGTGTAAAACACACAGAGGATTGAGACAGATGATGACACAGACAGGAAAAATCACCCGGGCTCACGAGGCCCTGAGGATCGAACTTGAAGCGCGGCCAGGGGAGTATCTCGTGGTCGGCGCGTCGGATGCCCGAGAACTCGTCGCCACTGGCGCAACGGTCCCCCTCTACCAGATCATCAGGGGCGACGACGTGGACATCGTGCAGGAGGCCGGGACCGCGTACGGGACGAAGACAGGGAAGGGGATCGCCCTCCACATCACGACCGGCCTGCCGGTCGTCCCGACCATGTATGCAAGCCGGGCAGCGGTGGAAGCGGTGCACAGGGGCGCACGGACCACCGCACCGGTCAGCGCCCCCGAGGACCGCCCCGCTCACCAGCAGGAGCCAGCGAAGAGGACCGACGCGTGGGACTCGTCCCGCCTGAAGCGCGGCTTTGGTGATGCGGCCAACCCACCGAGAGGAGGAGGAAGGCCCGCGCCCTCCCCTGTGATCGTGGTGTGAGCTCACCGCCCCCGATGACGACTCTGCCCGGGGTCTGAGGGAGCATCAAACCTGCCCAAACCTCAAGTGTGAGAAAATGTCTGGAACGACGGCGACTCTGCCCGACCCCCTGCCCCGTCCCGGGGCATAAATACGGAATACTGCGGAACCGAGGCGGGGACCGCACCCCGCCCCCTCTTTTCTGGCGCCGACACCGCGCTTATACCGTGCGTACGCGTTGTGCTAACCGCGTCGACGCGGTGGATCAACTGCACCGACAAAGATCGAAATCTTTTACCCCTCCCGAACATGGAGGAATGAGGGAATCCAATGGTGGAGTTAGATCTCGATATCAGTATTAATCTGGCCATTAATACGAAGAAAGAAGAATACGTCCCGTTTCTCGTAACGGGGGGAAAATGCACGGAAATCCTCACCATGGTGTGGGTACATAATCGGGATGCTTTTGCCGACCGGATCGCGTTCGCCGGCCGATTCGGGGCTTCCACGGTTTCAGTTCACAATGGCATATCGTGGCTGGGTTTCTCCGGACCTGCTCCTTATGGATGGGAACCGTGCCGGGAGACGTTCTTGGGGTATGAATATTATTATTCCAATGTCAGGAATTACGAACCATCTGATCCAGAGATCAAAACGGAGATCGAGTCGCTATCTCATTTGTACGATCGGGATGATCTGGCTCAATTTATCGACTGTCCTGTAACCCTCGACGAGGAAGATATCATCCGTCCCCCGTACTTCGAGAGGGTGGGCACCTCATATGTGCTCTGGATCTCAAAGGCGGATGTCGCCGCAGGGTATCGACCCCCCGGTGAGTCGCGGCAGTTGAAGATGTCTGAATATTGGGATATGGTGGAGCAGATCGGGGCACCTGGGGAGAGCGACCCGCCATATCAAGCCGCCTGAGGTTTGAATACAAATCATTCGGCGCGACAGCAGATGCGCGCAGATGGCCGCAAGCAGGGCGTCGGGTGTGATTCATCGCCCCCTGCGGCACGACGATCTGAAGGCCGTGAGAAACGAAGGAAAATACATATTTCTCCCGGGGCATGGGGGGTATGTGCAGATACCCCGGGCAACAGCGGAATGATCGCACCGGCCCCAAAAACATGAAGTTTTGCAGGCGATTCGATGAACGGAGACAAACGCACACCCCGCCGCACTCAGAAACCTTGCAAAACTTTGCCCTTAGAAAAGAGGCCCAATTTGGGCGTATTTTTTATGTGGGATTAAGAACTCACGTTCTTTAAGCCTCAGCCGAGATTTGAACTCGGGACCTTGTCCTTACCAAGGACACGCTCTACCAGCTGAGCCACTGAGGCACGGATGCATTACAATATAGAGCATATCCGGTATAAAAAAGTGTTGATAGTTCCAGATGTGAGATCAAATAATAAAAAATGTATATTCCGGACATATGCCTCATAAATAGGGACGTAGTGCAGAAATACTTGATTTCACCCCGTCAATGCCCTCGACCTCGATCACCGGCACAAGACCGTTCTGTCCGACCGCTTCCATCACCGCGGCGACGTCGATGGTGCCCGACCCGACCGCGGAGTGGGTGTCTGCGGTCCCGTCATTATCATGGATGTGGATATGGTCGATCGGCACCTGCAGGAATGCGGGGAGACACCCCTTGATATGGGCGTGGCCGACGTCGAGGGCGAAGCCCGCGCCCTCGGGGAGGGGGAGTTCGTCCGGTGTCTGGAGGAAGAAAAATTCCCAGGCCATGTTCTCCACCGCATACCTGACAGACCGTTCTTCTGCCGCCGCGGAGAGGTCGGCAAGGGAGCGGGCAAACTGCCTCCGCGCCCTCTCCCTGTCTGCTGGCCATGCAAAGTACCCCGGATGGACCACCACGTCGGCGTCCACCTCAGCGGCGATGGCGAAGCAGTCATTGATCACCCTGACGCTCGCCTCCCTGATAGGTTCCAGGGTGCTTGCAATATTGACGCTCCGGGACGGCGCGTGGATGGAGTACCGGAGGTCGTAGGAGAGGAGGGGTTCGGCACTCTCGATAAAGTGGCAACCGTCGTCCATCACCTCGACATAGTCGGTCAACCCGGCGATCTGGTCGAGGGCATCGGGGAGAGGGCGGGAGTGGAGCGCGTACGTGGAGACGCCATACATGGGAGAGCATTGTCCTGAGGTTCATAAAACGCTTCCCCGCACCCTGCGGCAACAGGTGGTTTCTTGCCCGTCCGCGCCCATACTCCCCCGGTGATTCTGCAATGCCCTATCGTCATCTCTTTGGCCCGGTCCCGTCGCGGCGACTCGGGATATCCCTCGGCATCGACCTGGTGCCCCTGAAGACCTGTTCTTACAACTGCGTCTACTGCGAGTGCGGGCCGACGACGGCGCTCACCACAGAGAGGAAGGAGTACGTCCCGACCGGGGACGTGATCGCGGAACTCCGGTCCTACCTCTCGACCTCGCCCCGTCTCGACTACGTCACCCTTGCCGGGTCGGGGGAACCGACCCTTCACAGCGGGATCGGCGAGATCATACGGGTGGTCAAATCCGAGTTTCCCGCATATCGCGTCGCCGTCCTCACGAACGGCAGTCTCCTCTCCGACCCGGAGGTGCGGCGCGCCCTCCACGATGCAGACCTCGTCGTCCCGACCCTGAACGCCGTCTCCGACGCACCCTTCAGGAAGATCTGCAGACCGCACAGGAGCATTTCACCGGAAACCCTGATCGAAGGCCTCATCGCGTTTCGCAAAAGTTTTTCCGGGGAGATCTGGCTCGAAGTCTTCATCGTGCCGGGCGTCAACGACAACGACGCGGAGGTCGGGAAGATCGCCGACGCCGTGCGGGAGATCATGCCCGACCGCGTCCAGTTGAACACCCTCGACCGCCCCGGCGCCGCGGCCTGGGTGCGGCCTGCCGACAGGAAGACCCTCGACCACATCGCCTCCCTGATCACGGCGACGCCTGTCGACATCGTCGGCGGCCTCCCGTCGCGGGGGGAGATCGACAGTTTCCACCAGGAAAGCGCCGACACCATCCTGGCCCTTGTCAGGCGTCGCCCCTGCACCCTCGACGACCTTGCGCACGCCACCGGCATGCACAGGAACGAGGTCGGGAAGTACCTCCAGTACCTCCTGGAGAACCATCTCATCGAAGCAAAAAGAGCGGAGAGAGGAACATTTTTCCTTTCCGTCTCATGATTTTTTGATGTGCACGTCCATCTGGGGGAAGGGGATCTCGATCCCCTCCTCCCTGAACCTCTCATCTATCCTCGTGTTGATGAAGTCCTGCACATCCCAGGCCATGTTGAAGGCCTTCGCCCAGACGATGGGGGTGAAGTTGAGGCTCGAGTCGGCGAATTCCAGGAAATAGACCGTCGGTGGCGGGTACCTGAGCACGCATGCCGAACGCTCGACCGCCTCGTTGGCGATCTCAAGCAGGATCTCCTTCACCCTCTTGACGTCCGAGCCATAGGCGACAGAGACCGGGATCTTGATCTTCAGCCGCACCTCGGGGAGGGCGTAGTTGATGATCACCGAGTTCGCAATCTTGGAGTTCGGGATGGTGAGGAGTTGATAGTCGAGGGTCTGGATGCGGGTGCTCCGCGGGCCGACGCTGATGACGTCCCCGAGGTAGTCGTCGATCTTGATCCGATCACCCATCTTGAAGGGCTTGTCCATCACGATCAGCGCCCCGCCGAAGAAGTTGGAGAGGAGGTCCTGCGCCGCGAGGGCCACGGCGACACCGGCGATGCCCGCCCCGGCAAGGAGAGGCGTGATGTCGATATCGAGGGTGCTCAGGATGAGCAGGAAGGCGATGAACCAGATGACGTACTTCACCGCGATCTCAAGGACGTCGATGATCCGGTCGTCGACCTCGCTCTCCGTCCGCGACGCCATCCACCGGCCGTACAGGTGGATGAAGTTGTACGAGAAACTCGAAGCCACCCATGCCCCGATGATGATGTAGAAGGCATTGAGGTACTTCGAGTCGAGGATGTACTCGTACTTCGGCGGGATGATGCCCGACGAGACGATGGCGAGGTATGCGGTGACGACGAGGACCGTGATGATGAGGGGTTTTCCCGTCGCCGCAACGAGGATATCGTCGATCTTTGACTCTGTCTTTTCCGCGCGTTTCAGCAACCAGTGATAGACCCAGTACAGGACCACCGATCCGATGAGCCCCGCAAAGAGGAGAAGAACAGCGTAGAGGGGGTCGCCCATAATGAGTACACTTATGCAGGGAGACACGTATTAACTATGAGGATTCCATGGCAACAGGAGACAAACTGAAGGCTGCGCTCCACGAGATCGTGGACCGTAACTATACGTTTATGCACATCTGCGGCACGCACGAGGCTGCCATCGCCAGATCCGGTCTGCGCAGCGTCCTCCCCGAGGGCCTGCACATCGTGATGGGGCCGGGCTGTCCTGTCTGTATCACACCGCAGGGAGAAATCGACGCCGCCCTTGAGTTTGTCGAGAAAGGGTGTATCGTCGCCACCTACGGCGACCTCCTCCGGGTCCCGGGCACGAAGGGCACTCTTGAGTCCTGTGGTGGGGACGTGCGCGTGGTGCAGGGCATCCACAAGGCCGTCGAGATCGCGGAGAAGACCGATAAGGAGGTCGTCTTCATATCGGTCGGCTTCGAGACGACTGTCCCGACGGTCGCCGCGACCATCCTCTCCCACCCGCCCGAGAACTTTTCCATCCTCTCCTGTCACCGCCTTGTCCCGCCGGCGATGCAGTGGCTCCTCGAACAGGGCGAGGCCTCCCTCGACGGCTTCCTCCTCCCGGGCCATGTCTGCGTGGTGGCGGGATACGAAGAATACGAGCAGTTCCCGGTACCGCAGGTCGTCGGCGGCTTCGAGCCCGAGGACATCCTCCTCGGCCTCCTGATGCTGGTGAAACAGGTGAAGGAAGGAAGGCACGAGGTCGAGAACGCCTACCCGCGTGCGGTCTGCCGGGAGGGGAACCCAAAGGCGAAGGCACTCATCTCCGAGGTTTTCGACACGGTCGATGTCGAGTGGCGGGGTTTCCCGGTGATCCCGAAATCAGGGCTCTGCCTGAAAGACAAATTTTCCCAATACGATGCCAGAAAAAAATTCGATATCGAGATCAAGCACGTCGAGAAGGTCTCGGGCTGCATCTGCGACCGGGTCCTGCGGGGGATCGCACAGCCGACCGACTGCAAACTCTTCGGGAAAGTCTGCACCCCGAGGACGCCGGTCGGCCCCTGCATGGTCAGCCACGAGGGCGCCTGCAAGATCTGGAACCTCTATCATGTCCGTCATCTCTGATGGCGGCGCAATCATTTTTATACCCGTCGAGCCAACATATACAGGCCTGTCCCGGTAGGGTAGTGGACATCCTGAAAGCCTCCGGAGCTTTCGACCCGGGTTCGAATCCCGGCCGGGGCGTCTTCCTGTTTTTCCGATCTGTGTTTTTTCCAGACCCTATCCCGTACGAGAGCACGCCCCCTGTGCTCCGTTCAGCAAGGCCGGAAGCCTCTTTGATTTCAATCTTATTCTCACACACCATGCCGGCGATAGGGGGTTCTGTGAATCGTAGTTGGATTCAGACACATTATGGATTAAAACCATATAATATACCTATGTATAAAAAAGACTGGCGATCTGTGCTGATATAAATAACAATCATTGAAATAGAATGTCTACACATTCAAATTCAGTGTAGCGGGCGGCACTCCAGACAACAAACACCTCACAAAGCACACCTGTTGGGATCCTTGCACCCCGGCAGAGGCACCATGAAGATACTGACATTCATCGCCATCGTCACCATCTGTACGGCACTCGCCCTGATCGCCGGCATCTTCGGGGCAGCGCACCTCATACTCGACCAGAACCTTGAGATGTCAGAGACTGAGACAATGAGCGAGGACTTTACCCTCGTGCGACATGGACTCAGGGCGCAACTCGACGACCTCACACTCCTCTGCACGGACTACGCCACATGGGACGACACCTACGCCTTTGTCCAGAGCCCGCACGAGGCCTATCTCCGGTCGAACCTCGTCCCGGAGACCTTCTGCTTATCTCACCTTGACACGATTCTGATCTTCGACGCCGAAGGCGCCCTCCTCTACGGAGCCGCGTATGACCGTCCAAACAGGAGCCTCGTCCCCGCAGACCCAGCCCTTCTCACGTACCTGCGTGCACATGGCATTTCTCCCGCTGTTGCGTCGTCCGGCGAGGTCACCACAGGACTGGTCCCCCTCCCGCAGGGGCCGATGATGGTCTCGGCCGCGCCCGTGCTCAGGAGTTCGGGGGAAGGCCCCGCACAGGGCACGCTCGTATTCGGGCGCGATCTTGCCGGGGGCGAGGCTGCCAGGATCCGGGATATCACCGGCCTCGACATCACCTTCTTCCTGCCCGGAGACCCTGCGGCACTCGCCGGCATTGCCGGGACCGACCTCCCCAACGGCGAGAACACCCCTGTGATCGTCAGGTCTCCTGACGGCGCGACGATCTCGGGGGTGGCCCGTATCACAGACATCGCCGGCGAACCGGCACTTTTCGCACGCCTTGACACGCCGCGGGATGGATATTTCAGGAACCGTGATATCATCTCCGCCCTCGTCGCCGTCATCGTCGCGGTCTGTGCGGGTTTCGGCCTCCTTCTCATCGGTACGATCTACTTCACGGTCATCCGCCGTTTTGAAGATATCAGCAGAACGGTCACAGCGATCCGAAAGGATCAGGACTTCTCCCACCGCCTCCCCCCCGGAAAGACCGACGAGATGATGATGCTCTCCACATCGGTCAACGACCTCCTCTCCTTCCTTGAAGAGTACATCGCGGAAAAGGAGAGAGCAAAACAGATCCTTGAGGAGTCGAGGGAGAAATACTGCCAGTTGTTCCAGACGGCCACTGATGCGATCACCATCATCCGCAGAGGCCAATTTTCAGACTGCAACCAGAGGGCGCTGGAGATGCTCGGCTGGCAGAAGGAAGAGATGGTCCTCCACTCCCCGCTCGATATCTCCCCGGAATTCCAACCCGACGGCAGGCGGTCTGCGGAGGCGTGGCAGGAGTATTATGACAGGGCGTGCAGGCACGATTCTCCCCGTTTCGAGTGGCGGACCCTGAGACAGGACGGCACATATGTCGATACCGAGGTCACCCTCACGCGCTTCGACCTGGCGTCAGCACCCTATCTCCTTGCCATCGCGCGGGACATCACCGGGAGAAAGGAGGAGGAAAGGCTCAAGGCAGAGGCATTCGCCCGGATCGAAGAGAACCTGGAGCAGTTTGCCATCCTCAACGACGAGATCAGGAACCCCCTCCAGGTCATCCAGGCCGTCATCGAGATGCATGCCGGCGACGAGAAGGAGATCGTGCTGGAGCAGGTCAGGCGCATCGACAGACTCGTGGACGACCTGGACGCCGGGTATATCGAGTCAGAAAAAGTGCGTGACTTCCTCAAAAAACACTACCACTTCGGAAAAAAGGAATGAGAACCTCTTCAGAGGTCCCGGAGCATGCTCCCGAACTGCGGGAGGAAGTCCTTCTTCCGTGACATCACGCCCGGAAGCCGCCGGGGCTGCTCCGTAATTCCCAGTTTTGCCAGGTGGCCATCCTCTGCCGCGGCAAAGAGGTCGCTGCCGTTCTCGAAGACATTGGTGAAGAGGGCGAGGAAAAAGTCGCTCCCTGTTTCCTGGCGGAGGGCGTTGACCTTCTCCTTGATCTCGTCAGCATGCACGGTGCTGAACTCGAAGGAGGGGACGGTCACCTGCGCGATGACCACCTTCTTCTCAAAGAGGTTGTAGTGCTTGGTATCCCTGAGGAGAAGGTCGTGGAGGGGGACATTTTCCAGTTCTATCCCCCGCTGGACAAGTTCCATGCCATAGGCCACCGGGTCCACGCCCGCGATGCCGGCCAGGTAGTCCACGACTTTTTCGTCCTCGGGAGTCGTCGTCGACATCTTCAGGGCGAGGGTGTCGGAGAGGACGCCCGAGAGCAGCAGGCCTGCCGTCTGCTCGGTCGGTTCGACCCCCTTCTCGATGAACATCCTGGTGATGATCGTCGAGGTCGACCCCACGGGATCATTCAGGAATTTTATCGGTTTCAGGGTGGTGATCGCCCCGAGACGGTGGTGGTCGATGATCTCCAGCACGTCAGCCTTCTCGATACCGTCCACCGCCTGCGAGAACTCGTTGTGGTCGACAAGGATCACCGACTTGCGGATGTCGTCGACGAAGGTGTTCCGCGAGATCATGCCGAGCAGGCGGTTGTCGTTTTCGACCACGCAGGCCGTCCTGTACTTGGAGTTCGAGACGACGTCCTTCACGTATTCGAGGGGGTCGGCCATGCTCACCCGCGGCACGTCGGTCGCCATTACCATACCTGCCGGCAGGGAGAGATTAATCATCTTGCCGACACCGAAGGCATCGAGGGCGGTCGAGAGGACGGCGACGTTCCGCGTCTTTGCGGCATTGATGACGCGCTCGCCAACCGGCGAATTGTCGGCGAGGATGAGCGCGGCGATCCCGGCCGAGATCAGGGCGAGCTGGGCCGGTTCGTTGTCCCCGACGATGGCGACGTCACAGGGCGAGAGCCGCGAGAGGGAGACATGGAGGGCGTCTATTGCCATGTACACCCTCCCTTCCAGGAGGTCCGGGCCGGGCACGAGGATCTGGGCGTTCAGGATCTTTGCCAGGGTCTGGAGTTTGATCGGCGTGATGGCGAGTTGCTCGATCTTCGTCCGGGTCACATAGGCGCGGGCCAGGCCATGTTCGCTCATAAGGCCGAGGAGGATGCCGTTGTCGTCGACGATCGGCATGTTGCGCACGCCGTGTTCGTCCATCATGGCGACGACCTCGATCGTCGGAATGTCGGCATGGGCGCTGACCGGATAGGTGAAGGGCAGGTCGGAGACATTGGGCTCGACGCTCTCGATCAGGGCCGGCGCCTCGGTGCCGAACCGTTCAAGGACAAAACCCGTCTCGGGATTGACTTCGCCGCACCGCGCAGGGACATACTTCCCTGCCTCCTCACGGTTCAGGAGTTCGGCATAACCTATGGCGCTGCAGATACTGTCGGTATCAGGGTGCCTGTGCCCGATCACATAGACCTTGTTCATGATCATCCCCCGCAAAGAGTGCGGATAGTGTCTTTATCTGTACGTCCCGCCTCTTTATCTCCTTGCCCCCGGTACCCTCCCGAAGCACAACGCACGCCCGGGCGGAAAAACACAAAAGATAAAGGTGGCCCTGCGGAGTGAACGGCCCTGTGGTGCCGCGTCGGAAGAGGGGAGTGATGGCAACCCCCTCAAGATCTCCCTCTCTCTTTTCCCCGGACCAATCCTTGAGCGGGGACGACCGAAGAGAGTCGAGAAAATCTGTGACGCTGTCCGGGGGCTGCCTCCGGGGGAGAGTTTGGGATAGGCGGTGGATCGGTGTTCTCCACCAGAGGCCTACCTCACTTCTTCAGGGCAAGGCCTGCCGAGAAGGCCTTTGCTATCTCCGGGCCGACGGCATGGTACGCACGGCCCGCGGAGTCGTAGACAAAAGGCATGACCTTTGTGAGGTCAGGCACGCCGTCGGGCCCGAGCACCGACTCGTCCACCTTGACGTCCAGTATCTCGCCGATGAACTGGGTATGGACGCCGACCTCCATGCTCCCGGTGAGCCTGCACTCAAGGACGACCGGGAACTCAGCGACATAGGGCGCATCGACGAGGTCGCTCCTGACCGCGGTCAGTCCGGCCGTCGCGATCTTGTCGGCGTGCCTCCCCGACTCGATCCCGAAGTAGTCTGCCGCGGCGACATGGACGGCAGACGGGATGCAGACGGTAAACGCCTTCTGCTGCTGGATGTTCTCGTAGGTCATCCGCACTTTCTGGATCGAGACAGCCACCGACGGCGGGTTGGACGAGCAGATCCCTCCCCATGCCGCGGTCATGGCATCGGGGTTGCCGTCGGCATCATAGGTGCAGACGATCAGTACAGGATGAGGATAAAGAAGCGGCCGCGCGCCGCAGGATCTCTTCATGCCCACAGAATAGACGCCATACCTGAAGTCTGTTGCGCCAGGACCCTGCGATCTCCGGCACCACCGGGACGGCCTGTTCCCCGAGCAAGACTGGATACTCTCGATTTGGGCGTGAACTGCCCGAGAAACGACTTTTTGCCCGGGGAACCCGGTGGCGGGAAGATTCTTATTATCTCGCACCCTATTATTCAGGTCATCTCAGGACCCGGCATGGCAGCAGATAAACAGGAATACACCCCTTCTGACGAGGAAAACCAGGAATCGATCGATCAGGAGATCGCGGACCTGATCCTTTCCCTCAAAGACCCGAATATTACGGTCAGATGGGAGGCGATCGGGACTCTGGTCGATATCGGAGCCGGGGCTGTCCCGCAGATCTGTGAAGCCGTGAAGGATGAGAATAAATTCGTGCGCTGGGGTGCTGCCGAGGCTCTGGGACGTATTGGTGACGATCGAGGAGTCAGGCCCCTGATCACCGCGTTAAAGGACAGGGACAAGGATGTCAGGTGGAAGGCGGCGATCAGTCTCGGCGGCATGCAGGCACAGGAGGCGGTCTGCCCCCTGATCCAGACCCTGCACGACGATGACCCCGATGTCAGGTGGGGGGCCGCCACCGCCCTCGGCGAGATCGGCGATCACCGTGCCGTTGAATATCTCCTCGACGCCCTGAAGGACAGGCGGGACAGGGACGGGCGGGACGGCGCCATCTTCGCGCTCGGTGAACTCCATGACCCGCGGGCCGTGGCCCCCCTCATCGAGGCCCTCGAAGACCGCAACTACGAGATCAGGTTCGAGGCTGCGAAGGCCCTCGGCAAGATCGGAGACCAGAGAGCAGAAAGGCCTCTGATCAACCGTATCAAAGATGAAAACTGGGAGGTGCGCCTTGTCGCCGCCGAAGCGCTGGTCAGGGTCGGCGGGCAGGACACGACCGATGTCCTTCTGCCCCTCCTCACCGACGACGCCCCCGACGTCCGCCGGACCGCCATCGAGATCCTCGGCGAGATCGGGGGCCCAGCGGCCGTCGGCCCTCTTGTCGCCGTCCTCAGGCATGACGAAAATTGCCGCTACGAAGCCGCGGAGGCCCTCGGAAAGATCGGAGACCCCGGCGCCTTCGAGCCACTTCAGAAGATCTACGAGTTCTGCGACCCCTATGTCAGGGTCGCCGTCCTCAACGCGATGTCCGTGATCCTCTTAAAAATGAAAAGTAAAACGAACGCCGGCCAGGTCAACGGACAATAAGGACCGGAGTCTCGATCTCTCCTGCAATATCGCTGAGGGTACCGCCAAGAGAGGGTTTCGCACTCCTGCCATGGGCTCCCATGACCACAAGCGCGTACCCGCCATCCCTGACCTCCCTGACGATCTCCTCTCTTCTGTCGCCGTCCCGGATCTTTGTCGTGCACCGGCACCCTTCGCCATGACAGAAGTCCCAGACCGCGGCCAGTTCGGTCTCGATGTTCCGGCGCATATCCTGCCAGATATTCTGTTCATAGGTCCCGATGATATCGCACTTGTCACTCTGGGTGCAATAGTTGAAGGCCATCGTCCGCGCCTCGCGCCTGTCGAGGACCGAGAGGAGGAGGACGTCAGCGTCCTTCTTTTTGGCGATGGAAACCGCATGGAGTGCCCCTTTGTGACTCCACTTCGACCCGTCGATTAATACCAGAATTTTCATATCATCACCAGAAATACCGCAACCATAGGATTCCAAGGCCGACCGCCACGCTGACGATAAGAACGACCATCCCTACCTTTAGGAACTCGACAAAGCTGATATTTATGCCTTGCCGCTCGGCGATCCCGATGACGACGACGTTCGCCGAGGCGCCGATCGCGGTCCCGTTGCCGCCGAGACATGCTCCGAGGGAGAGGGCCCACCAGAGGGGGTACACGTCCATCGTCTGCCCCATGTCGGTGATCAGGGGGATGAGGGTTGCGGTCAGGGGGATATTGTCCACGATCGCCGAGGCGAAGGCCGCAAACCAGGCGATGATAAACATCGCCTCTTCCGTCGAGTCGACATGGCCGACCACGAAGGAGGCGAGCTGCGAGATGAGACCGGTCTCCACCAGGGCACCGACCACGATGAAGAGGCCGCCGAAGAAGAAGAGCGCGGGCCACTCGATCTTCTCGAAGATCTCCTCGGGAGGCACGCGACTCCAGAAGAGGATAAACGCAGCGCCGGTCAGCGCGACGATCGCCGGTTCGAGCCCGAGTTTATCGTGGATGAAGAAGAGGAAGACCACGAGCAGGATCGTGACGACAGACTTCATGAAGAGAGACCGGTCCAGGATCGCCGCACGCTCGTCAAGGGCGTCGATGGTCTGGCTGATCCCGACCCTCTCCTCCTCGCCGATCCGCATCGACCTCCCGAAGATCAGGACGAGAAGGAGGAGGATGACGACGAAGTCGACGACCGCGATAGGCCCCATGTTGATGAGGAAGTCGTTGAAGGTGAGGCCTGCGGCAGACCCGATCATGATATTCGGCGGGTCGCCGATGAGGGTCGCAGTCCCCCCGATATTCGATGCGAAGATCTCGGAGAGGAGGAAGGGCACAGGGTTCAGTTTCATCAGCGTCGTGATGTAGAGGAGCATGGGGGTGAGGAGGAGGACGGTCGTCACGTTGTCAAGGAACGCCGAGACAACTGCGGTCACCAGGGAGAAGAGGATCAGGACCCTGATGGGGCTGCCTTTCGCGAGTTTCGCAGTCCGTATTGCAATATATTCAAAGAGACCGCTCTTGCGCGTGGTGTTCACGATGATCATCATGCCCATCAGGAGGAAGATCGTCCCGAGGTCGAGATACTCGGGGATCTTCTCCCAGGGAACAATATGGGCAAAGACGATGACGGCGGCCCCGGCCATCGCCGCAACCGCGCGGTGGATACGCTCGTCGATGATCAGGGCATACGTGAAGAGGAAGACGGCAATCGCAATCAGTTCAGCATACATCGCCCTTCACCTCCGGCAGGGGACCATCGGAGTCCCCTCAGAATGGACGTCATGATTATTTCCAGAATAATGTCTCCCACTGACCTCTTGAATATGAGGGAGAGAGGGGGAGAAAAAACCCCTCATCAGCCGTACATCAGGAGGAGGACGCCGAGGCCCGCGGCCACGGTGATGACGAGGACGAGCATCCCCATCTTCAGGAAGTCCATGAAGGTGATGGAGACACCCTCGCGCTCGGCGATCCCGATGACAACGACGTTTGCAGAGGCGGCGATGGCGGTTCCGTTGCCTCCCAGGCATGCGCCAAGGGAGAGGGCCCACCAGAGGGGGTACACGTCCATCGTCTGCCCCATCTCGGTGATCAGGGGGATGAGAGTCGCGGTCAGGGGGATGTTGTCCACGATCGCCGAGGCGAAGGCTGCAAACCAGGCGATGATGATCATCGCCTCTGTCGTGGAGTCGACATGGCCGATGACGAAGGAGGCGAGCTGCGAGATGAGCCCGGTCTCCACCAGGGCGCCGACCACGATGAAGAGGCCGCCGAAGAAGAAGAGCGCGGGCCACTCGATCTTCTCGAAGATCTCCTCCGGGGGAACACGGCTCCAGATGAGGATGATCGCGGCGCCTGTCAGGGCGATGATCGCCGGTTCGAGTTCGAGCTGGGCATGGATGAAGAAGAGGAAGACCACGAGCAGGATCGTGACGACAGACTTCATGAAGAGAGACCGGTCCAGGATCGCCGCACGCTCGTCAAGGGCGTCGATGGTACTGGCGATCGTCTCCTGCTCATCGGGTTTCACCCTGAGGGTGCGGCCGTAGATGAGGTAGAGCATGACGAGCATGATCACCATGTCGACCACGACGACCGGCCCCATGTTCATGAGAAACTCGTTGAAGGTGAGGCCTGCCGCGGAGGCGATCATGATGTTCGGGGGGTCGCCGATGAGGGTCGCCGCGCCGCCGACATTGGAGGCGAAGATCTCGGAGACCAGGAAAGGCACAGGGTTGAGTTTCATCAATTTGGCGATATAGAGGAGCATGGGAGTGAGGAGGAGGACGGTCGTCACGTTGTCAAGGAACGCCGAGACGACTGCGGTCACGAGAGAGAAGAGGATCAGGACTCTCATCGGGCTGCCTTTCGCCAGTTTCGCTGTCCGTATTGCGATGTATTCAAAGAGACCGCTCTTTCGTGCGGTGTTCACGATGATCATCATGCCCATCAGGAGGAAGATCGTCCCGAGGTCGAGATACTCCGGGATCTTCTCCCAGGGAACGATATGGGCAAAGACGATGACGGCGGCACCGGCCATCGCCGCAACCGCGCGGTGGATGCGCTCGTCGATGATCAGTGCGTACGTAATGATGAATACTGCTATTGCGATGATTTCTGCGTTCATCAGGGTCCTCAGTAGACGATGATCGGGATGTTCGCCATCTGGGCGAGTCTGAGAGTGACCGAACTGAGCGGTGCGATCTCGGTGGTCTGCGTGCCGTACGTCTTCGAAACAGCGATGAGGTCGGATTCCTGCATCAGTTCAAGAATATTGTCGAACTTCTTCCCGGCAAACATCCTGCTCGTCACCGAGAGGCCGGCGCCTTCGAGAGACGCGATCGCACGGTTGAGCAGGTCTTCCCCGAAAGACTCCCTTTTCCGCCTGAACTCGGCGATCGCCTTCTCGTCAAGGCTGTCCTCGACGATCCTGATCACCTCCATGTCGATGATATAGACAAGGGTGACCTTCGCGCCTTCATAACTCGAAAGAGTCTCGTACAGGGCGGGCGGGATCTCCTTCACGAAATAATCCAGAGGCATGAGGATGGACGAGACCTCAGGGACGACCATCTCCTCCTCGGTGAGGAGGAACTCCCTGTACTCCCTGGCGACCGCTTCATATCGTGTCCCGGCCACGTCCTTGAACTTGCGCTGCAATAATGAAGTGAAATACCCCATCGTGATCTCATCAATGGTGCGGTCGGGATTTATTAACACTTTCCCGGAGGCGGGAGCGGCCCTACCAGGCTACGGGCCGGTCCAGTTTCTCCCGGCAAACAGAACAGAGCGTCATTTTCTTCCTGTCGAGTTCGGAGAGGGTGGCAGGTTTGAACATGACGCACTCGGGGTCCTGGCAGTGGTCGAGCCCGAAGAGGTGGCCGATCTCGTGGGCGCCTTCCTTTGCCGCCCTGTCGGCGAGGTCGTCGAAGTCATCTGTCCTCCCGTAGAACCCGTTGCCCAACCGGGCAATAGAAAGGACGGCACACCCGGTCTGGGGACGGGCAAGGCCGAAGACGAAATCGCAGTCGCCGACAAAGAGGTCATGGGTGACGACAAGGAGTGCGGGACCGGCATATTCTCCCATCTTTTTCATGAACAGGAGACGGCCGAGGACGGCGCCAGCGTCGTACTGGTTTCTTTCAGGGTGGTAACCGTTGATCAGGGCCTCGGCAGCGGCGTTATCGACCGGCATGCCGAGGATCATCTCGATGCGCCTGGCCGTCGGCAACTGGAGGCCTGAGGGCACCTGATGATCCCATATAATCGTGACACCCATGGTACCTAGATCATCGTGGCATGTGAGTATAAACGTATTGAATCCTTAATCGGCGCCTATCTCTCGAAAAATTACCGGGATGTCATCGAGATCGGGATCGGCAGGAACACCGATGTCGCCGCGGCCTGCGCACGGGCGGGCCTCCGGGTCAGGGCGACGGACATCAGGCAGATCCCGCCTGTCGAGAGCGTGGAGGGCCGGGTGGACGATGTCTTCGACCCCGACTTCCCCTGGTACAGGGGGGCCGACCTCATCTATGCGGTGCGGCCGGGCGTGGAGATGGTGCCGTCGATGATCGACCTTGCCCGGGCAGTCGGCTGCGACCTTATCGTCTACCACCTGGGCAACGAGATCTACCTGGACGGCGGGGAGGCCATCGACTGCGGCGTGGTCCTTCACAGGTACGTGCGGGCCTGAGGGGGGTCGGCGCAAGAGAGGGGGCGGGAGGAAGTACCTGGAGGGGATGTAGGCTGTGGGAAATGTTCTTTTCTCTCCCCGATCTTTCCTGAAAGTGGAGGGAACGAACGTCAGCGGTTCGAGAAAATTTTTGATTTTCGGGCTCTGCGAATTCCCGCTCTGGATGCCTGTGCCGGGGGGCTGCTGCCCCCCGGACCCCCTGCCATTACGATAGGGGCAGGGTTGGCATACTCCCTCTTCAAGATCTCCATTCTTTCTTCCCGGGGCCAATCCTGAGCGGGGGTCTGGGGGCGTAGTCCCCCAGTAAAAAAAAAGGGGAAGGCGGGGGTTCCGCTCTCCCTCCCAGCGATCACCGGGGAGACGATCGATCCGAACATGAGGATTCCGATACAGCCCGTCAGTACACTTCAGAAGAGGAAAGAGGTGGCGAGGGCGCGTGTTCCCGCTCCGTGCATGACGACGTCCTGTCAGAAGGAGTCGAAGAGGGTTGCCTGGGTGGCGGCGGGTTTCTTCTCCTCCTCCGCGGGCGGGTCTTTCTCCGCGACAGGGGCCGGTGCCGGTTCGGGGGGGGCCTCCTCCTTCTTCGCTTCCTTCTTCTTTTTTGGTTTTTCTGCCGCCTTCATCTCCTTGATGATCGCCTTCGCCCGTTCCTTATCGTGGATGAAGAAGTTCAGTTCGTCGACATCGAGGGCGAGTTCCCGCGCAACAGGTTCGGGGTTCTCTTCCACGAGGAGGGTGATCAGGGTGAGGTACTCCTCCCTGATGGTGTGCTGGGGGAGGGAGAGGGAGCGGGAGAGTTTCTGCATCACCGACTCGCGCACCGCCTTCCCCTTTTTCGCTCCCCCCATCTTCCGCCAGCGGGAGGGGGGCATGATCCTGTCGTGGACACCGGCGCCGCAAGCCGCCACCTTGACGCCAAGGGTCATCATGGCACTGGCATATCTCCAGAGCATGTAGTACTGGCGGCGGTTGGTGAGGCCGAGCCACTCGTCGGCACGCGAGAGGGGGGCATATGCCCGGGCCACAGCCTTCCCGTCCTTCATCGCCGGCAGGTTCCCCTCGATCCACTGGACCATGGTGTCAGGGGTGTCCTGCACCTGCCTGGCCTTCGCCAGGAGTTCGTAGTCGGGTTTTCCCGAGAAGATGGCGGCGACGAGGTCGAAGATCGTCGACCGCTCGTCTTTCTGCGAGGTGGAGACGTCGCCGGCCTCGATCCTCTCCCTGCCCGCCCCCGCGGCGCAGAGCATGTTGACGGCGGCCCGGAGGTCGCCGCTCGCACTCTCGGCGATCTCGACCAGGGCGTCGTCACTGCAGGTGAGGCCCTCGGCCCCGCAGATCTCCCGCAGCCTCGGGACGATGGACCTGGCCTGCACGGCCCTGAACTGAACGGGTTCGCCGAGGGCCTTGACCTCCCGGGCAATGCCGTAGAGGTCGTTTGCGATGAGGAGGATCGGCTGGCGGGAGTTCTTGATGATGTCGATGATCGCCCGCGCCCCCCCGCGGTCGGCCGTGCCATGGAGGTTGTCGGCCTCGTCGAGGAGGATCAGTTTTCTCTCGGCACCGAGGAGGCTTGCAGTCGCGCTCGACGTGCCGGCGATACGGTCGAGGGCGGCCTTTGTCCGCTGGTCGCTGGCATTGAGTTCGACGATCTCCCAGCCCATGTCGTGGGCGAGGGCGTGAGCGCTGGACGTCTTTCCCACCCCGGGTTTCCCGTAGAGGATGAGGGGGGGGCTCCCCCTCGTCCACGACCTCGCCCATTCGTAGATCTGCCGCACGGCAGGGGCGTTTCCGACAAGGTCCTGCAGGGTCCGGGGTCGGTATTTCTCGGTCCAGTCCATATGCAGGATCATAGGGAGGATGATCTCAAATATGCACTGGTGGGAGGGCGGCACCCCGGCGGCCGGTGCTTTCCGAAAGCAATCAAATACATTATCTTTGATGAAACAGAGTATCTAGTAGCAGCTGAAAGGATGTTGATGTTATCGTGGTAGACAACTGTTCCCCTGATGCGGTCGCCAGATCGATCCGGGAATATGAGGGGGTGACGAGAAAGCGCGGCATCGGCGAGCTTATCGAATGCCTCAGGATAAACGAACAGCCTAATGTTGTCGCATCCTTCGGGGAAGACGCAGCAGTGATCCGTCAGGACGACCTGGCCCTCCTCCTTGCGGCAGACGGCATCTGGAGCAAACTCATGGAGGCCGACCCCTTCTGGGCCGGGTATTGCGCGGTGCTCGTGAACGTCCATGACATCGCCGCCATGGGCGGCACACCCCTCGCCATGGTCGATGTCCTCTCTTTCAAGAACGGCGAACTCAGGAACGAGGTGACGAAGGGGATGCAGGCGGCGTCCCGCCAGTTCGGCGTGCCGATCGTTGGAGGGCACCTCCACCCGGACACGCCCTATTCTGTCATCGATGTCGCCATTCTCGGGTCGATGCAGATCGACGACGTGATCTATTCGAGCAATGCCCGGACCGGCGACCGTGTCGTCGCTGCGATCGACCTGGACGGCCGGGTCCACCCCTCCTGCATGGCGAACTGGGACTCGGTGACGATGAAGTCCGACGAGACGGTGCGCCGGCAGATCCGCGTGATGCAGGAACTCGCCCAGAGGCATTTAGTGACTGCGGGGAAGGACATCTCGAACCCCGGCCTCATCGGCACTCTCGGCATGCTCCTCGAAGTCTCGCGGAAGGGTGCGGAACTCGAACTGGAGGCGATACCGCGACCAGACCTGAAGGCCCACAATCTCACCTTCGAGCAGTGGGTCAGGATGTACCCGGGCATGGGCTTCATCCTCACCTGCCCGGACGAGAACACGGAGGAGGTCTGTCGTCTCTTCGAAGAGACGGGGATGACGGCCCGGCCAATCGGGTGGGTGAATGACTCCAGTTCCCTGTCGGTGTCGTACGAGGGGGCCACCACCTCTGTCTTCGACCTGAAGCAGGATGGGATCATGCGGATCATTGACACGGCAAAACTGGTATGATCATCGGTATCGGTGTCGGGGGGGAGCCGGAAAAGGTGGCGCGGACGGCGGCGCGCGTGGGAGACCGGGTGCGGCTCGTCTGTTACTGCCGGCCGGGCGTGATGGCCGGGTACGAGACCGAGTGCCGGGAGAGCGACTGTCCTGAAGAGGCGCTCGTCGCCGACCTGATGGCAGGAAAGATCGACGGTGCGGTGCGGGGGACTCTGCCGGCCAATGAGACACTCAGGTGCCTGAAAAGGGCCTGCCATACCGATCACCTGGAGAGGGTGGCACTCCTGGAAACGGCTGACGGGGTGCAGTTCCTCCTCGCCCCGGTGGGCGTGGACGAGGGCTGGACGGT
This sequence comes from Methanofollis ethanolicus, assembly GCF_001571385.1. Taxonomy (NCBI): domain Archaea; kingdom Methanobacteriati; phylum Methanobacteriota; class Methanomicrobia; order Methanomicrobiales; family Methanomicrobiaceae; genus Methanofollis; species Methanofollis ethanolicus. The sequence continues at coordinate 1,864,143 of NZ_BCNW01000001.1, forward strand.
CGCAGAAAAACTCGCCTTCGTGACGAAGGCGCGGGATATTGCCCGGTCGTTTGGTCTCTCCGAGCGCGTCGCGGTCCTTTCGGGGGGGAGGTTCGGCGATGTCGGCCGCCACCCGGCGGTCGACAGGTCTCTTGCCGATGCCGAACTCGTGGCCCGCCTCGGCAACGCGGAGCACTGCGAGATCCTGATCGAGGAGGCGGTCAGGCGGTGCGGGGTGATCATCGCCCCAGACGGGATATCGGGGAACCTGATCTTCCGCACTCTGACCTTCCTCGGGAAGGGATCCGGGCATGGGGCGCCGGTGGTCAATATCGACAGAATTTTCGTGGATACCTCGCGCGCCTCTCCCGACTACACGAGTGCGGTTCTCCTCGCCGCGTCGATGGGCGACCGGTAAAAAACGTATTTTTGAACTGTTTTTCCAATAATTCCCGATTATAATCGTTATTTATTTTGGAGCACGATCTGCGATGCAAAATCCACCTCCCCGATAAATCCCCCCCCAAACACCCATCGAAAGCCTTACCGGCGGCATCGTTACGAAACCCTTAAATAGTCTTCGAGAAACTGATAATTTAGAGGTAATTAGACATGGCAGACTTACCTATTGCAGCGGTTGTCAGAATCGCAAAGAAGAACGGTGCTGAGAGAGTTGGAAGCGATGCAGCTGCGGCCCTTGTCGCAAAGGCTGAGGCCTACATCGCCAACCTGACCAAGGAAGCAAACCGCCTTGCCCAGCACGCTGGCCGCAAGACGATCAAGGAAGAGGATGTTGAACTCGCGGCAAAGTCCGCCTGAGTTCTCCCTCTTTTCTCGTAGTCTCTATTCCTCGAAACCCCGGATGCGGGGTCTTTTGTGTCCGTCGTCGGTCTACCTCAATGCTGTCGGGAGAGCGTGCGCTCCGTCCGGCACAAGCTGCGAGTGCGGATGAACCTGACGCCGATCTGGCGCGACGGGATCCAGGACCGAGGACTGAAAATCTCGATCGAAGAAAAAAAGATCTGGAAAATTCCTGTTCCGGCGTGCCTGTGCCGGGGGGCTGCTGTTCGAAAACCTACGGTCACCGGCAAATCAAAGATTTGTCAGAACGGCCCTGTAGAATTCCTCCTACATAGATTGATAGTGTATGCTGATCCTCTGCCTTCCCCTTCCCGTTCGCCGGGGGACTTTTGCCCCCGGACCCCCGCGCGAGGATTGGTCCCGGGAAAAAAGGATCGGAGTTCTGGAGGATTATGTCATCCCTGCCTCTATCGTAATGGCAGGGGGTATGGGGGGCGGCAGCCCCCCGGACCAGGCGCTTATGAACAGAATTTTCTCCTATCGCTTCAGGACGTACTTTCCCGCGAGGGTTTACCATGAAAATGATCCCGAAGAACGTCTCTCCGGGTTTGCACGAGACTCTGACTCTCATCGAGCATCCCCTTTCAGAGATGGGAGGTCCGCATCTGCCTTCCCGGCCCTATCGCATTGCGGGGGTCCGGGGGCAACGAGAAGACCGAAGGTCTTCGAGGTAGTCCCCCGGCGCGAGCGTGGGGGAAGGCATGTTGACCAGCAGACCACAAAAAACAATTTTCATCGCGTATGCTTGAGTTCCCCGAGACTCATGCCCGATTCTACAGAGCCGTCAGAACGGGAAAATCTTCGATTTTCCCGTATTTCTCAAGCTCGCTTTGCTCGCACTCCCCACCCTCTGCCATGAGGATAGGGACGAGATGGTTATTTCCCTCCTCTGAATATCCTGTTCTGTCTTCCCGGGTTCTATCCTACGTAGGGGATCCGGGGGTGAAACCCCGGCGGACTGTATGGGAAAGGCAGCGGACCCGCGCGTTCCCTCATGGGATCAGAGTTACATTGACCCGAGCACGGGGTTTGCCATGAAACACCCGTCATGCAGTATGCCTGAGACATTCTCCCGACTCATGCCCGATTCTCCAGAGCCGAAAAAGAGATCTCCGACACACCACCGACGGTTCGGACCCATAGCAGTCAGGCCGGCGTCACTGCCGCACACAGAGCCTCGCAAACCCACTCTGCTGCGGGATCTGGCTCCCCCATGGGGCAGACGGTAAAATGGCAGGAAACACCCTCTAGGTGCAGCAAAAAAGAAAGTGGTCTCAGAGACCTATAGCGTGCCCTTGGTGCTCGGCACGCCGCTCCGCCGCGGGTCGACCGCCACGGCCTTCGCAAGGGCGATGCCGAAGGCCTTGAAGATCGCTTCGGCCATGTGGTGGTCGTTCCGCCCGTAGAACCTGATGTGGGCCGTGATCCCGGCACGGGTGCAGAGGCTATAAAAGAAGTGCTCGAAGAGGGTCGTGTCGATCCCGCCGACCGCGGGGCTGTTGAAGTCGCCGGTGAAGACCAGGTAGCCCCTCCCGCCGACATCGACCGCAACATCAGCGAGGGCCTCGTCCATCGGCACCGCCACGTCCGCAAAACGGGTGATGCCGCTGCCGTCCCCCACCGCCTCCTTGAGGGCCATGCCGAGGACGATCCCGAGGTCCTCCACCAGGTGGTGGGCGTCCACCTCCAGGTCGCCCTTCGCACGGATGGAGAGGCCGAAACCCCCGTGCCGTGCAAAAGAATTGAGCATGTGGTCCATGAAGGGGAGGCCGGTGGCGATATCGGCGCCCCCCTCCCCGTCCAGCGCGATGCTCAGGCCTATCTTCGTCTCCTTCGTCTCCCGTCTGACTTCTCCCATCCTCATTGTGCTGCCTCCCGTGCCTCTCTGATCGTGATCTTCCCGCTGTACAGGGCCGAACCGAGCACCACCCCCGAGACGCCGAGGTCCCGGAGTATCCTCACGTCGGCCGGCGTCGTCACCCCGCCAGCCACAACGACCGGGAGATCGGTGTGCTCCAGAAGGTGCCTGACCGGTTCGGGGTCGATCCCACGGCAGAGCCCCTCCACACTCACGTTCGTGAAGAGCAGAGACCCGGCACCGAGCATCTCGAAATGTTCGGCCCAGGAGAGGTAATCGCCCGCCTCCTCCTCCCAGCCCTCGATGACGACCCGGCCGCCGCGGGCGTCCACCCCGGCCATTACCTGCTCAGGCCCGAACTCCAGGGAGAGGTCGCGGACGATCTCGGGTTCCCTGACCGCGACTGTTCCCAGGATCACACGGCCGACGCCGATCTCCAGCCAGGCCCGTGCGTCCTCGCGGCTCCTGATACCACCGCCGAGTTCGACGAAGACGCCTGTCTCCTGGATCAGTTCCCGGATCTCGCGTACATTCGCCTGCGCGCTGCCAAAGGCGCCGTCCAGGTTGATCACGTGGAGGGCGTCGGCCCCGGCGTCGAGCCAGCGCCGCGCATTTTCAAGAGGCGTTCCGTAGGCGACCGCACTCTCTCGTTTGCCCTGCACCAGCTGGACACACTGGCCATTGAGGATATCGACTGCGGGAAAGACCATCATAGGCACTCAGGGGATCATCCTTTCGATCGACATCACCAGGATGTCGCGGGCGCCGGCCCTCTTGAGCTGGGTGATCAACTGGTAGACGCACTCCTCCTTGACGACCGCGTGCACGGCCACAAGGCCCTCCCTCGACGCCACGTCCATGACGGTCGGGCCGCCGAGGCCCGGGAGGACGCTCTCGATCTCAGGCAGGGCGTCCCTGTGGGCGTTCATCATGATATAGCACTGCCCCTTCGCCCGCAGCACGCTCTCCAGGGCCAGGAGCACCTCCTGGATCTTCTCCCTCTTCTTGGTGCGTGAGGCCGGGTTTGCGATGACGAGAGTGCTCGACCTCAGCACCTCGCCGAGGATGCGCAGCCTGTTCGTCTGGAGGGTGGTACCGGTGCTCGTCAGGTCGACGATGGCGTCGGCGATCCCGAGATAGGGCGTCGCCTCGCAGGCACCACCGACCGGGACGACAGATATCGAGATACCCTGCTTCTCGAAGAAGGTCTTCGTGATTGTCGGGAACTCGGTCGCCACCTTCGCCCCGGCAAGGTCGGCATACTCCTTCACCTTCGCGTCCTCGGGCACGGCCACCACCAGGGTCGCCCCGCCCATCTTCAGGTCGAGGAGTTCGTCGACGACGGAGCCGCGCTCCATCACCATGTCACGGCCGGTGATGCCGATATCCGCGGCGCCGTTCGCCACATATTCGGGGATGTCGATCGGGCGGGCAAAGAGCACCTCGATCTCGGGGTCCACCGTCTTTGCGATGAGCTTGCGCTCGCCGCCGTCGATGAGGTGGATCCCGCTCTTCTCCACGAGGTCCCTGATAGGTTGTGCAATCCGTCCTTTATTCGGGATTGCAAGACGTATACGGATAGGATCAGTCATCTATTCTCTCCCTGAAGGGATGGGAAATGTGTACGCAAAAAATGATCGGTTTAGAAGGTGTTCAGTTCGCCCCTGACGACCTTCTCGGTGATGTCACTGATGTTCTCAAGCCCGGTGTCGATGATCGCCTCGACAGCAGGCTGGATCGTCTTCATGTCGTAGCCCGGCTTCGGGATGACCTTCGCGCTCGCCACGAGCGGCTGGTCGACCGGGTGACCGATCTGGGAGAGGAGGCGGACATAGATCTCCTCGATGCCGTCCACTTCGGCGACGCAGGTGTTGCCGAGCTGGGTTGCAAGGAGGTTGTAGATCTTGCCGATGTGGTTGATCGGGTTCTTGCCGCTCGTCGCTTCCATGCTCATCGGCCTGTTCGGCGTGATCAGCCCATTGCAGCGGTTGCCGCGGCCGACAGAGCCGTCGTCGCCCATCTCGGCGGAGGTGCCGTTGACGGTCAGGAAGACGCTGCCTGCCGTGAGGTCGTCGGCGGTGTTCACGTCGACGTGGACCTTCCTGGTCGTGAAACGCGGGGCGATCTCGGTGATTGTCTCCTTGAGTCTCTCAACGGTCTCGACATATTCACCGATGTCGGCGAGGTACCGGTCGACCATCGCCACGGCGAGGGTGAGGGTGATCGCATCGCCGTCGCGCAGGCCCATGACCTTCACGTCGGTGCCGATCGCCGGGTTCTTCGGCCGATAGACAGTGTCAAGATAGTCGGAGACACCCTTGACCAGGCTCTCGGTCTCGCTGAAGGGAGCGTGGCCGACGCCGAAGGAGGTGTCGTTGGCACGCATGATCGCCGAGCCGCCGCAGACCTTGAAGACGTCGCGGAGGTCGGTCGAACCGGTCCCCATGCGGCAGTCGACGATGACGTCGCGCTCGAGGTTCATGATGGGGATGATGCTCTTGATGTACGAGCGTGCCGCCTCGACGGCGATCGAGTCGGCCGGGATGTTGATCCCGTCGAAGGTCTTTGTCGCCCTGCCGGTGAGGAGGACGTAGATGGGCTTGACGATCTTCCCGCCGCCGAAGTGGGGGATGGACTCGCCGGCCACGATCTCGCCCTGGTCGGTGTTGTGGTGGAGATAGACACCGCACTCTTCGAGGTACGCCTTGCAGAGCGCCCGTGAAACAGCTTCCGCAACGCCGTCGGCGATGCTGTCAGGGTGGCCGATGCACTTGCGTTCAATCAGTTCGATCCGCTGGTTCTCTATGGGGGTCTGCTCCAGCTGCTCAACCTTGATGTTTCTGATCATCCGATCCCTCATCTCTATGAATAATTACAAGGATCGAGTCTCATTTAACGGTTTCTATAATTGCGTCTGCCTGCGGTTGGTGCTCCAAAAAAGGCCCGATCGCCGTATTACAGAAAAATGAGTATTTCTGCCAGGAAAAGAAGGAGGGGCAGCACATTCTCCATAGTAATAATCAGTATCCCGGTATCGGAGTGGCCATCGCGCGGGGAAGGGTGTGGCACGGATACAGGGAGAGTGATCCTGTAAAAACGAGGCAAGATGAAGTACCCTGATGGAACGCCGGTGCTCACCTCCCACGCCCGTGGTCGGGGAACGCCACCCGCGGCCGTCTGACCACAAAGGAGGCGTCGAGATTCCTGATCATCCTCCGGGCCACCGCCGCCGGGATGCCGACGCCCATGATGTCGGGTGGCAGGGCAGGGTTCACCGTCGGGTCGGTGGGTCCCATGAAGGCGGCGTCCGGCGGGGCGCCGGCCGCCATGCCAGCAGGGTAGGATACGAAGGTCGCACATGCCGGCCCCCAGGGGGCGATTACAGGCGAGAAGGGGTCGGCGCGGTCGAAGTGGACGAGAGCGGCGATATTCCGGATCTCCTCGGAGGTGCCGAAGAGACAGAGCGACCGGACGACGTCGGCGTCGGTCACGGTCCGGCAGGGCCTGATCACCAGGTAGCGTCCCGGCGGGGTAACCGGGCCGGCACATGCAAAACAGGCGTCGACCAGTCCGGGGTCGGCCTTCAGGTACTCAGCCACCCCGCCCCGCACGTCCGGACGCCCGGTGGAGACGAACCAGCGGATATCGTCAGAGCGCTCCGAGAATCCCATGTGAACGAGGCCGCCAGGACAGCACCCCGCCTTCACGTCCTCGCCAAGATACAGTGCGGGGACGTCTGTCCCGCGGGTCGCCATGCGACACATGGCGACGGCAATGCACCGGTGGACCGAAGAAAGGGGGACAGCGTCCGCCGGAACCTCCTCCGCCCCGCAGACGGCAAGGGGCTCTGTCAAGAGCCGAAACGCCGCCGAAAGACGCCTGCCGATGAGGGAAAATTCAGAATTTTTCACGCACGGATCACCATCGGAGGGATAGACGAGAGGGGAGAGAAAGGTATTGATCGGGGGGAGGCACCGGGTCATGCCGGCATGGCCGCGACCCGTTTCATCCTCAAGAGGACTTACTCCCGCCACCGGGGAAGCGTCGAGAGGTACTGCCGCACCATCTCCCTCGCTTTTTCGACAGGCATGCCGAGGTGCTCGGCCATCATCGGCGCATATTTCTCGACCGCCATCTCTTCTGTCAGGTCGGGTTCGACGAACGCCCCGCCCCGATAACAGTGGATGCAGTACCTCGCGCTCTGCGACCCGTCCACCTCTGTCCCGGCGTCCTCGTCCTGTGCAAGGGGCATCCCGCAACTTTCGCAGAAGGCGATCTCCCGTCCGGCCCACCTCTTCAGGCATGAGAGTTGTTCTTTGCAGAACGCTTTCGCATTCTCAAGGGGAATGTCGAACATCTGCGAGAAAATTGCCCCGCCTTTCTCCGCCATCATATCTATGGTGATACCGGGTTCGGTGAAGGCACCGTTCTGGTAGCAGTAGGTGCAGTAGTCCTTCGACCTCTCGCCGTCCGCTTCGATACCGAAGTCGTCCTCTGATCGCATCGGCATTCCACAACTCTGGCATGATTGTGCAGTTATCTCTTCCATAGAAAACCTCCTCGGTATCGAGTGTCCCCGAGGTGCTCAATGAGTAAATGGGATGGGTGGGGATAAATATTTCCGCGGTGCAGACCGGAATGCTCTCTTTATCTCGCGGGGTAAAGGGGTGGAGCGGGAAGACCCCGGCCAACAGGTGCGTGGATGAAAGCGGAGCCGCCCTTCTGGTATGGTCCCAATTATTACGAAAAACGGCTTCGTTGAAATCCTTAGGTTCAGGTTGATGTCTCTCTCCCTTCCATGAGAGCAGACGCGGATCCTCCGCCTTCCCCCTACTGTCTGCCGGGGGCTCCTCGAAGACTTCGCCTTCTCATGCTCGCTAACGCTCGCACCCCCCATCATTGCGATAGGGGGGGGAGGGCAATCTCCTTCATCAGGATCTCTGGTCTCTCTTCCCCGACCCTATCCTGTTTCGGGGTCCGGGGGCATCAGTCCGCCGGCAAAGAGGTGGGGGAAGGCGGGGGATCTGAGCGTCCCTCAAAGGATCAGGGAAAGACATCGATCCTATCATGAGGGTTTCTTCAATCAAAGCCAAATGAACGAGATTTCTGGTATGACCTCATGGTAAATCCCCTCGATCCCATTCATTATTGTGCCTGCATGGCGGAACGTGAGGGTGATGCCCCGCCGGACACGCCCGGGTCAAATACGCCCAGATCTACCTCCGATCTGGGGATCACACCTCCCATTCTGGGCCATATCGGGGAGAACCGGCGATCCGGGCAGAATGGGGTCCGCGGGCGAAACTGGACGAAATCCGACAGGACTCAACGCCCCAGGGCCGTCGATATGAGTGCAGGTAATGCCCCGCCATTCCCGGTCTCCCTGGTGCCGGGAAAGGAAAGGGAGCGGGGTTGGAAATTGTCCGGATCCGGGATCTGGAGATATCTTCAGTATGAGGTCATCCCAAAACGGATCCGAACCTTCATGCACGCCGATGAAAGGGCTCACATTCGGTTCTGAAAAACCCTGTTCTGGCGTCTTGTCCGGGGGGTTTCACCCCCCGATCCCCCCCCTCATTGCGATAGGGGGTGGATGGTAACCTCCTTCATCAGGGTCTCTCTTCCCCGACCCTATCCTGTTTCGGGGGTCCGGGGGCGTCGGTCCCCCGGCAGAGATCTGGGGGAAGGCGGTGGTTTCGCACGATTCTTCATGAAATTCGGGAAGACATCGACCCGATCATGACTCTCCCGAACCCTGCATGCAGAGATGGGGGGAAATTCACCCGGTGATCCTGATCTCGGACCGGATCGTGATCGTGCACGCCCCGTCCCTGAAGACCCTGACCAGGCCACCGCTCTCCGAGACAGTGATGCCGACCGCGGGGATCAGGCGGGTGATCGCCGCCGTCGCCCGGTGCCGACCGCCAAGGCCGCCGGGGAGGTTGACGTCCTTCGCATTCGCGTCAATATATCGGCCAGCCGCACAGATCAGGCCATTCCTGTTCACGACAAAGACGCCGTCGAGCTGGGCAAACTCCTTGACGCTCTCCCAGTTCTCGCGGTTCTTGATGTCCCTGAAGGCGGCGTCATGCCCCTTGTACGGGTTCAGGATGGCCTGGTGCGAGTGGTGGCCGACCTCCTCGTCGTCGCCGATGACGAACGCCGTGCCGATCCTCCGGCCCTCCCGCCCCTCGATCGCGATCTCCATCGCCAGGTTGAGGACGGCGTACATCACTTCCCTGGGGACGATGTCTTCGTAGTTCCTGAGGTCGACGAAGTTTTTGGCGCGTTCGAGGTCGTAGATCAGGATCGCGTACGGAAAGACCGCGACGACGTTGCCGTCCTCGAAACGGCGGGTGAGATAGATCTGCACGGCCGCGTCGAGCATGTGCTGCTCGCAGACCGAGACGATCTCGTTCATCGAGAGGTCTTTCAGGATGTCGAGCTGGAGGTCCTGCACCCAGATCAGGGGCACCCTGGAGAGACAGGTGCAGGGGCGGGTGAAGGAGACGATCGCCTTCGCCCCGATATCCTCCGCGATCTCGGCGGCCACTCGCATCAGCAGTTCGTCATTCATAACAGGCCACGGATCATGCCCGGTATCTCTGACGGCCGCGAGGCGACCGCCACGCCCATCTTTTTCAGCCTCTCGATCTTGGAGCGTGCGTCGCCTTCGCCGCCCTCGATGATCGCACCGGCATGGCCCATCCGCTTGTTCGGCGGAGCCGTGACGCCGGCGATATAGGAGACGATCGGCAGGTCGGTCGAGCGGACGCCCTCCTCTTCGAGATTGCCGCCGACCTCGCCGATGAGGACGACGGCCTTCGTCTGCGGGTCATCCTCGAAACGGGCCAGGACATCGGCAAAGGTCTGGCCGATGACCGGGTCGCCGCCGATGCCGACGACCGTCGACTGCCCAATGCCCCCCTTTGTCAGTTCGTCGACGACCTCGTAGGTGAGGGTGCCGCTCCGGGAGATGACACCGACATGCCCCCTCGTGTACAGGTGGGAGGGCATGATCCCGAGTTTCAGTTCGCCGGGCGAGAGGAGGCCGGGGCAGTTCGGGCCGATGACACTGCAGCCTGAGAGGCCCGCATAGGCGACCGCCTTCATGGCGTCGTGGACAGGGATGTGTTCGGTGATCGCGACGACGAGGTCGAGGCCTGCATGGGCGGCCTCCATGATCGAGTCGCCCGCGGCCCCTGCCGGGACGAAGAGGACGCTCGCCGTTGCGTCGTGCTCGGCAAGGGCCTCCTTCACGGTGTTGTAGACCGGGACGCCGCAGACCTCCTGGCCGCCCTTGCCCGGCGTGACGCCCGCGACGACGCCCCTGCCGCCGACCTCACGCGCGTATTCGTTCATGAGTTTGATGTGGAAGGAGCCCTGCTTGCCTGTCGCGCCCTGCACGATGACGGCGGTGTTCCTGTCTCCGTAGATCATGCCGTCACCTCCACCGCGGCCCTGACAGCCTCGTCCATGCTCCCGAGCATCCGATATCCCTTCTCTGCGAGGAGTCTTCTCCCCTCTTCCTCGTTCGTGCCGGCGAGCCTGACGATGACCTCCTGCTCGACGCCGGCCTCGATGATGCCGCGGGCGACCTCGTCGCACCGGGTGATGCCACCGAGGAGGTTGACGATGATCACCTTCACCGCGGGCATACCCGCGACGAGTCTGACCGCATACTTCACCCTCTCCTGATCGGCACCGCCGCCGACGTCGAGGAAGTTCGCGGCCTTCCCGCCGAAGTGCTCGATGAGGTCGAGCGTCGACATGGTAAGGCCGGCGCCGTTCCCGATGACCCCGATCGCGCCGTCGAGTTCGACATAGGAGAAGCCGTGCTTCTCGGCCTCCTTCTCACGCTCTGTGAGGTCGCGGTTGACCGCGATGCCCTGGCGGGCAAGGGCGTTGTCGTCGACGATCAGTTTTGCGTCGGCCGCGTAGACGCCCTGCGGCGTGGTGACCAGCGGGTTGATCTCGGCGAGAAGGGCGTCCTTCTTGCAGAAGACATGATAGAGTTTGTTGATCATCTCCCGCACGCCCGCAGGGGCGTTCCCGGTGAGTTCCCTGAGGAGGAAGCCCGGGACGTCGGGGAGGAGGGGGGAGAAGGTGACCTTTCTGATCGCGTCAGGGTTTTCTTTTGCCGTCTGCTCGATCTCGACGCCGCCGGCGTCGGCAAAGAGGATCACAGGCTGCTTGTTCGAGCGGTCGATGGCGATGGAGACATAATACTCGTGCTCGATCGGGAGGCGCTCCTCGATGAGAACGCGGGAGACAGGGACGCCCTTGATCGGGGTGTGGAAGAGGTGCCGCGCCGTCTCGACGACATTGGCGGCATCGGCCATCAGGACGCCTCCGGCCTTGCCGCGGCCGCCGACGTCCACCTGCGCCTTGACGACGACTTTGTCCCCGATTTCATCCATGTGGAGGAGGATCTCCTCGTGCTTGCTGACAAGGAGGCCCTTCGGCACCCTGATGCCTTCCTCTCTGAAGAGTTCTTTTGCTTCAAACTCAAGCAGTTTCATCTTTCATGCTCCTTCTGCCGAGGTCGAACCCGAGCTTCAGCGCCCGGATATTGAGGTCCTCGGTGCCCTTCGGGACCGAATCGAGGACGGCCTTTTCGATCGCCGCCTCGGAGACGACGCCGGTGGTCGCCACCAGTGCCCCGAGCATCACAATATTTGCGACGATCACCTTTTTAAGAGTGCTTTTTGCCTCGTATGTCGAGGGGATCTCGTAATACCGGCATGTCGGCCGGTCCTGCACGAGTTCCGCGTCGACGAGCATCAGGGCACCTGCCGGGGCACCCTTCCCGTACTTCAGGAAGCCCTCCTGCGACATGATCACGTAGATGTCCGGCGCCGTCACCTCCGGGTAGAGGATGGGGTCGTCATCGATGACCACGGCGCTCATCGACGCCCCGCCGCGGGCCTCGGGTCCGTAGACCTGCGTCTGGACGGCATACTTGCCGTCGTGGATGGCCGCGGCCCGGCCGAGAATCACAGCCGCGAGGATGATCCCCTGGCCGCCGAAACCGGAGAAACGGACTTCGTGCCTCATTTCGGCACCCCCGTGACAGGAAGGTTCCGCCGCACGAACTCGCCGACAGGGAAGGTCGTCGGGTCGTGGGGGGTGCCCTCCTCCTCCATCCTCTTCCATCTCTTCAGGAGCACCGCATGGTCGCGCATCCAGGCAATCATGTCCTGCGCTTCGCGGAGTTTGTTCCGCCGCCCGTACCCGGTCGGGCACTGGACGACCGCTTCGATGAGGGAGAATCCCGGCGTCTCAAGGCCAGCCTTCACCGCGCGCGTCAGTTCCTGCACGTGGTACGAGGTCCAGCGGGAGACGTAGTTCGCGCCTGCCGCCACGGCAAGGGAGGCGAGGTCGAAGGGGGGCTCGTGGCAGCCGTACGGCGTCGTCGTCGTGACGGCCCCGAGGGGCGTGCACGGGCTCCCCTGCCCGCCTGTCATGCCGTAGATGTAGTTGTTCATGCAGACGACCGTCAGGTCGATGTTCCGCCGGCACCCGTGGATGAAATGGTTGCCGCCGATGGAGGCGAGATCGCCGTCGCCGGTGAAGACCACCACATGGAGGTCGGGGCGGCTGAGTTTCACGCCTGTCGCAAAGGGGATCGCCCGCCCATGGGTGGTGTGGAGGGAGTCGGTGATGATGTAGCCGGGAGCACGGGAGGAGCACCCGATGCCGGAGACGAAGACCGTGTCCTCCGGGGCCCAGCCTATCTGGTTCACGGCATTGAGGGTGCAGTTGATCACCGTGCCGTTACCGCAGCCTGCGCAGTAGATATGGGGCAGGCGGTCGGCCCGCAGCCAGTCCTGGTAGTTCACAGATATCCCTCCGCCGTGGCGATGAGGCGTTGTGGCGTGTGCAATTCGCCGCCGATCTCGGATATCGGGACGACCGGGACCGCGGTGTGGCGGGCGATCTCCCTCTCTATCTGGCCGAGGTTCAGTTCGGGCACCAGAAAGACGCGGGCATTTTTGAATGCCGCAAGCGCGAAGTCGGGGAAGGGCCAGACCACCTTCAGCCTGAGGTGGCCGACCCTCTCGTCGTCCAGGTCCCTGACGGCCTGCGCCACAGACCGGGCCGGGGCGCCGTACGAGACGAAGACGACCTCGGCGTCGGGGTTCGTCACCTCGTAGTCGGCGATCTCGCGGTTCGCCCCCTCTACCTTCCCGACAAGACGGCGCACCAGGCGCTCGTGCACATGGGGGTCGGTTGAGGAGGGGTAGCCGCGGTCGTCATGGGTGAGGCCGGTGACATGGACACCGTAGCCGTGGCCGAAGGCCGGGAAACCCGGCACGTCGTCCTCGCCCGGCGCAAAGGGAAGGGCGCCCTTCTCCAGGGGGCGCCGCGGCACGATCTCGACGCTGTCCGGGACCTCGATCCTCTCGCGCATGTGGCCGATGATCTCGTCGGTCATCACGAAGGCCGGGACGCGGTACCGGTCGGCGAGGTTGAAGGCCTCTGCCGTGAGTTCGTACATCTCCTGCACAGAGGCAGGGCTGACCGCGATGATGCTCATGTCGCCGTGTGAGCCGAAGCGACACTGCATCATGTCGCCCTGCGAGGCGCGGGTCGGCTGGCCTGTGCTCGGCCCGCCCCTCTGGACGTCGACGACGACGCACGGCGTCTCCGTCATGACCGCATAGCCGATGTTCTCCATCATCAGGGAAAAACCGGGGCCTGATGTCGCAGTCATCGCGCGCGCACCCGTCCAGGAGGCACCGATCACCGAGGCGATGCTGGCGAGTTCGTCCTCCATCTGGGCAAAGACCCCGCCGATCTTCGGCATCTTCCGCGCCATGTGCTCGGCGATCTCGGTCGAGGGCGTGATCGGGTATCCCCCGTAGAACCGGCAGCCGGCGGCAAGGGCGCCCTCAGCACAGGCCGTGTTCCCCTGCATGAATTCAAGCCGCGTCAATCTTCAATCACCACCTTTTCAGGCTCAAAGGGTTCTTCTTCGACCCACCGGATCGCCTGGTCCGGGCAGATCATCTGGCAGACGCCGCAGAGCACCCGCCCGTAGAGCTTCTGGAGGCGACAGTTGGTACAGCGCTCAGGACGGTCGAGGGTCGGGACCACGATGCCCCGCCTGTTCGGCGCCGTGCCCTCCTGAAATATCCTGTATGGGCAGACCAGGGTGCAGAGGTTGCAGCCCTTGCACCTGGTCTCGTCGATGATGAGCTTCATATATCCGGTCCGATTTATGTATTGAACCGCCGTTCAAATTGTATTTTTGCCTTCCGGTCAACGTCGCCAAAGAGGTCGCCGCCGTGGGCGTCGATCCCGACGATCAGAGGGAGGTGGTCGAGTTCGATCTCCCAGACGGCCTCGGCCATGCCGAGGTCATCGAAATAGACGCCTTTCAGGGTCATACGGGCGGCGGCGAGGGCGGCGCACCCGCCGGTGAAGGCGAGGTACACGCCACGGCCCCGCAACTGTTCCCGCACCTCCGGCCCCATGCCTCCCTTGCCGATGAGGGCGCGCACGCCTGCATCCAGGATGAAGCCGGAGAGGCGGTTCATCCGTGCCGAGGTGGTCGGGCCTGCGGCGATGACCCGGCCCGCCCCGATCACCGGGCCGCAGTGATAGACCGCGGCGCCCGCCGGGTCGAAGGGGATGCCCTCCTCCATCATTCTCTGGTGCGCCTCGTCCCGTGCCGTGTACACGGTCCCGGAAAGGGTGACAGCGTCGCCGGCGCGGAGTTCGAGCACCTCGTCGCTGAGGGGTGTCGTGAGGTGGATCATTCCGCCACCTCCACGCGGCGGGTCGACCGCCGGCATGCCCAGCACTGCACATTGACCGCCACGGGCAGGGACGCAGTGTGGCAGGCCCCAGTCTTCACCTTCACCGCGAGGGCCGTCGTGTCCCCGCCAAGGCCCATCGGACCGATGCCGAGGGCGTTGACGGCGTCGCAGATCTCCTGCTCGAACGAGGTCATCTCGTCGATGGGCAGGAGGAGCGCCTCCTTCGCAAGCGCCGCAGCACCGTCGAAGGTTGACCCGATGCCGACGCCGAGGACGACAGGAGGGCAGGGGCGGCCGCCGGCGATGAGCACAGTCTCGGCGACGAACCGTGCGATCTCCCCGGCCTCGGAGGGGAGGAGCATCGCAATCCGGGAACAGTTCTCCGCGCCGGCCCCCTTCGGGAGGACGGTGACGGTCAGGTCGTCGCCGGGCATCACATGGACGGCGGGCATCCCTGCGCCTGTGTTGTCGCCGCTGTTCTCCCGGGAGAGGGGGTCGACGACGTTCGGCCTGAGCGGGACCTCGCGTGTCGCCCTCTTCACTCCCTCCGCGACCGCGTCGAAGAGGTCGCGAGTGAAGGGCACGGTCGGCGGTATGGTGAGATAGACGACCGGGACGCCGGTGTCCTGGCATATCGGCAGGCCGTGCTCCTCCGCATACCTGATGTTCTCCTCGATGTTCTCAAACTGGGTGCGGGCGGTTGCACTCTGTTCCCGGTCGCGGGCTCGTCTGAGGGCGCGCCGTACGTCTGTCGGAATCGATGTTTCGGCTTCCAGGAACGCAGAATAGGTAGCAGATGCGACTGCCCCGGAAAGGCCGGATGCCGCTCTCTCTATCATTGAGTAGTATGGGGGAGGGGCCGCTAAAAAAATATCTCATTCCCGCCGCCCCTCCGGCAAAGAAAAGAAGAGGAAGAAAATTTCGTCCTGCTTCACTCGAAGACAACCACGCGGGTCGGCGCAGGGAGCTTGTACCCGCCGTGCTTGAGGGCATCCTTTGCCTTGTCCGTGTACTGCGGGTTGGTCCAGACGGTGAAGACCTTCTGGCCCGGGGTGACACGGGCGGCAGTGCCGACGGCCTTGCCAAATGCAAGACGCATACCTTCCGACACACGGTCTGCACCGGCGCCGGTTGCCTGCTTGTTCTCACGAAGCACATGGTGGGGGTAGGTGCGGAGCTTGAGATAGTAGTTCGAACGTCCCACCTCCTTCATCAGGCGCCTGTTAATGTTAATACGTGCCGCTTCAAGAGCGGAGTGACGGATCTGGCAGGATTCGAGCACTTCAAGGGTGATCTCAAGAGGAAAAGAACCGCTCGGGTCGCCCATATCGTACTGAACAACCTTGCTGCCGGGGACACCGCCCATATATTCTCGCCGGGTGTAGGCCTTCTTGGCGAGATTTCTATACATTACTCCTGGTTTTCGTACCATACCTCACAACGCCTCGCCGTAAGTTAGTGCTTTATAACATGGTTATTTTGCTTAATAAAGGTTACTGGGAGGCTTCTTCGCCTCCCTGGATCAGGGAGAGGACGTACCTCCTCACCTGCGCGAACTCGACACTGGTGCGGTCACGCGGCCGCGGCACCGTAATGGGGATGACCTCCTGCACGCGGGAAGGCCGTGGGGAGAGGACGACAACCCTGTCGGAGAGATAGACGGCCTCGTCGACGCTGTGCGTCACGAAGATCACCGTCTTTCCGGTCTTTTCCCAGATCTCAAGAAGTTCTCTCTGCATCGTGTTTCTGGTCTGGGCGTCCAGGGCCCCGAAAGGCTCGTCCATGAGGAGCACCTGGGGCTCGACGCAGAGCGCCCGCGCGACGGCCACGCGCTGGCGCATGCCGCCGGAGAGTTCGTAGGGGTGGCTGTGCTCGAAATCTTCGAGGCCCACAAGGGCAAGGTATTTTTTTGCCTGCACATACCTCTCCTCTTTCCCGACGCCCTGCACCTCAAGCCCGAAGGCGATGTTGTCGAGGACCGTGCGCCAGGGATAAAGCGAGTACTCCTGAAAGATCATCGCCATCTCGGGTGTCGGCCCGGCGATCTCCTTCTCGTTGACCGCCGCCCGGCCGCCTGTCGGGTTGTCGAGCCCCGCGATGATCCGCAGGAGCGTCGTCTTTCCGCAGCCGGAGGGGCCGAGGATGCAGATGAACTCGCCGTCCTTCACGTCGAGGGAGATGTCGCCGAGTGCGGTGACTTCCTCTCCCATCTCGTTGGTGAAGACCTTTGAGACATGCTCGATGGAGAGGCTCATCTGACCATCCCCCTCCACCTGAACTCTCTGTTTTCAATGGCCCTGAAAAGCCCGTCGATGCCGAGGCCGATCAGGCCGATAACGATCATGCCCGCGATGATCACCTGGGACTGGCCCCAGTTGTAGGCGTACATGATGAGGTACCCGAGACCTGAGGTCGTTCCGGGGAGCATCTCGGCTGCAACGACACACATCCACGCGATCCCGAAGCCGACCCGGAGGCCGGTCCAGATCGTGGGCAGGGACGCCGGAAAGATGACCTTCCTGAGGATCTGGGCCTGGCTCGCACCAAAGGTGTACGCCGACTCGACCCAGGTCCTGTTCACCGACTTGACCCCGTCAACTGTGTTGAGCAGGACGGGGAAGACCGCACCGATGAAGATGATGAAGGTCATCGAGACGAGCCCGGTCTTGAACCATGCAAGGGCGAGCGGGATCCACGCAAGCGGCGGGATCGGGCGGAAGATCTGGATTGTCGGGTCGAGGAAGGTCTCGGCCCCTCTCCAGTAGCCCATCACGATGCCGATCGGGATGCCGACGGCCGCCGCAAGGCCGAAGCCCAGGAGGACGCGCTCAATGGAGAGGAGCGCGTTGTCGATGAGGCTCCCGCTGCCCAGGATGTCAACGGTTGGGGCGGTGAGGATGGCGAGCACCGACTCCACCCGCGGCAGGATGAACTCGCTGTCGATAAGAATCGCTGCAATCTCCCAGCCGATGATGAGTAAAATGGGAAGGACGGCCCCGAGGGCCCTCCTCCCAAGAAACACTGTTCCTGTACGTTTTCTCTTCGCCGATTCCGTTGTCTTCATCAGACTTCTTTCACCACCAGTCCGCTGTCTTTCAGGGCGAACTTGAGCATGACATCCTGGATGGAGCCCTTCAGCGGGGCCGCAATCTTCAGGGGTTTGCCTTCGGCAGCTCTCGTCTTCGCCCATTCAGCGAAGGTCGGCCAGTCGTTAACCGGTGCGGATGCAGCGACGACAAGTCCGGATCCCTCAGTATTAACGGGTTGGACGATCTTAATAGGTGTTCCTTTGTCGATGGCGCTGATCGCCGGCGGAGCGCCGACCCAGGCCATCTGGATATTGTCCGTCGCGGCAAGTTGCATCAGGGCCGGACCGGCGGCGCCGGAGACGAGAGTGACGTCGGCGACCTTCTCACCATTGATGATCAGCTCGAGGTTCTCGGGCCGGGTCTGGCTCGAGTCCTTCGGCTTCAGGGCGATGCCGTAGGTCTGGTCGAAGTACTCCCACTTCTTGATCGCGACGAAGAGCGAGGCGTGGTGGTCTGACATCAGGTAGCCGATGCCGAAGGGCTTGTCGAGCTTTGCCGGGGTGGCAATCATTCCTGCATCAAGCATCGCCTTTGCGTCGGTGTACGGCCGGGTGTTGAAGAGCAGGGCCTTCTGTTCTTCAGGGGTGGCGTTCTTCAACGAGCCGGTGAGGTAGCCGAGGTCCGACTGGGCGTCGACGAAGAGCATGACGCCGTCCTGCCACTGTGCGGAGGGCTCGCTCGTGAACTTGATGGTCGGGATCGCCTGTTCGAGGACGTCGACAGAGTTCACCGAGACGTCGCCGTAGGTGAAGTTGCCCTTGCCGACGAGCCAGTCGGCAACGATCTCGGCGGACTCGTTCTGGTGCTCGTTCACGTACTGGTTGCCCAGGATGCCGAGGGCGCTGATGGCGTTGACGACGTCCTTGTGGTCCGCAGTGAAGTCGTCACGGGCGGCGATCACGCAGCAGGAGTGGTCCTTCCACATCCCCGCGGGGGGGAGATCCTGCGAGTACGAGGCGACCTTGCCGATGCCGCTCAAGGGGGCGACCTCTACGATGGGTTGCCAGGCGATGTATCCGTCGATCTCGCCGGTGGAGAGGAGCATCGGCATCGGGCCGACGCCCTGGGTGTAGGTAATGCCGACCTCCGCTCCTTCAGTCGTCGGCGTCTCCTCGGAGACGCATCCGGTTGCCAGAAGAATAACCGCAAGCCCTAGAAGTAGGGTTGCGGCAAGCATCTTTTTTGCCATGAGCGTACTGGTGGCCCCGAGGATATTTATAAGTCATTATCCTGCCTGTTTCCCCTGTACGATGAGGAAAAAATAGGCGCCCCATTACCCTGTTGTCATGTGAAACTCCACCCCTGTCCCCTCCCACAGGGCAGGATATGTGGACAGGAGAAAACATTCTTCGTCCTGGTTTGCACAGATGGATGTACATGATCCAGGCAGACCCCATCGACCGCCTCCTCAAGGCGGCCCTTATATCGGATGACGAGTTCACGACGACCCTCAACCACATCCTGAAGACCGACCTGCGGATCAGCGTGCGCGAACTCTCGGAGAGGAGCGGGATCGCCCAGAGCACTCTGTACAAGATCCTCACCGGCAAGAGGTCGCCGACCCTCCCGACCCTCCGGGCGATCGCCAATGCCGTGAGGTCTTTCTCCCAGCCGTCGGGCGAGGCTTTCATCGGCCTCATCGCCGCCCGCTATGTCCTTGAGTCCATCCAGGAGAGGACTGTCACGATCGACGGTCAACCGATCCGCGTCCGCGAGTACCCGGTCCACACCTTCGAGGACACCCTCATCGCCGCGGTGCGTGCCGAGCGCGAGGGCGCGCTCGCCGTCGTCTGCGCCCCTATCGCATCGTCCACCATCGAGCACCTGGTCCGCATCCCGGTGACGACGATCATCCCGAAAGACAGCGTCCAGCGTGCCATCGAAACGGCGGCGCGGAAGGCGTGGATGTGAAAGGGTAAGGTGTCGTTCGCGCAGGAGCACGCGGGGGACATGTGAAGGAAGGCAGTTGATCAGTGCCACGCGCCGGGGACTACCCTCGAAAAACTACGTTTTTCTCATGCTCGCTGACGCTCGTTCCCCCCGGTACAGGATAGGGGGAGGATGGCAATCTTCCTCATGCTCCCTGTTCTGTCTTCCCCGACTCTATCCTATTGATCGGGGGTCCGGGGGCAACGAGAAAGCCACCAGGCTTTCGAGTAGTCCCCCGGTCTCGATTGTGGGGAAGGCGGTTGATCGGTGCTCCGAGCCGGGGGACTACGCCCCCGGACCCCTGCTCAGGATAGGGGGTAGAGGGCAATCTCTCTCAATGTTCCTGCTCTGTCTTCCCCGGCCCTGTCCTAAGATCGGGGGACGACCGGAGGGAGTCGAGAAGATCGAATCTTCGCTGTCTGGGGGCAACGAGAAGACGAAGACCTTCGAGGTCCGAACGAAGTGAGCATGAGAAAATCATAGATTTTTGAGTAGTCCCCCGGTCTCGATTGAGGGGAAGGTAGTTGATCAGATCTCCCCCAAACCACCGCGGGCAACACATCCCATCCCTCCACAAGGCCCGCCTCCTGCCATCCTCCCCCGCCCCTTTCTCCGCCTCGTCCAGTCGTCCCCACAGATTCATTTCATCGAAAACCCCACCATCTATACAATGCAACGCGATCTGGTGCGGCGGGGCCGACTCAGTGACGACCGCCCGGAAGAGGTGATGCACTTCCTCTCCTCCATGACGGCCGATCACTGGATCGCCGATATGGACGTGCTGGTGGACATGGCCCACCTTCTGATGCTCAGGAAACAGGGTATCATCGACAGCGAGGCGGCACATGCGCTGATGGGCGCCCTCCTTGGCTTTTACCGGGACGGCATCCCGGCCGAGGCCTATGACGAACGTTTCGAGGACATCCACGCAGGCAAGGAGGCCATGCTCATCGCCCGCGTCGGCGAGGAGTTCGGGGGACGCCTCCACATGGCCAGGTCACGGAACGACGAGGTGGCGACCTGCATCAGGATGCGCCTGCGCCGGGAACTCGTCGCCCTGATGGAGGAGACATGCACGCTGCGGGGCGTCCTGCTGGAGACGGCGGGCGCGCACCTCTCCACCATCATGCCTGGCTTCACCCACCTCCAGCACGCACAACCGACGACCCTTGCCCACCACCTGCTCGCCTACGAGCAGGCACTCTCCCGCGATTTCGCCCGTTTCGCCGACGCATATGTGCGGCTGAACGAGTGCCCCCTCGGTTCGGCCGCCTTCGCCTCGACAGGTTTCCCGGTCGACCGGGAGTACACGGCAAGCCTCCTCGGCTTCGACCGCCCGATGGGCAACTCCATGGACGCCGTCTCGGCGCGGGACTTCGCCCTCGAAGCCCTCTCGGCCTGTGCGGCGATGACCGCGACGACAAGCCGCCTCTGCGAGGAGATGGCCATCTGGAGCACCGCTTTTGTCAGGTTCGTCACCCTCGCCGACGGTTACTCCTCAACGAGTTCGATCATGCCCCAGAAGAAGAACCCGGACACCGCCGAGATCATGCGTGCAAAGACCGGGACCGTGGCGGGGGCGCTCGTCTCGGCCCTCACCATCACGAAGGGCCTGCCCATGAGTTACAACCGCGACCTCCAGGAACTCACCCCCCACCTCTGGCGGGGCGTCGAGGCGGCAGAGGAGTGTCTTGTCGTGCTCGCCGGGCTGATCAGGACCGCCACCTTCAACACCGACCGGATGGCCGAAGAGGCAGGGAAGGGCTTCTCGACCGCGACCGAACTCGCCGACGTCATGGTGCGGGAGTTCGGCCTCCCCTTCAGGACGGCGCACTCCATCGTCGGCAGGGCCGTGAAGATGGGCGCCCTCGACCTCGACACCCTGGAGGCGGCGGCACAGGAGGTGGCAGGCCTCTCCCTGCGGACGCGCGGCCTCACCACAGGTCGGATCGCGTCGGCCCTCGACCCGGCTATCTCCGTCGCCGAGCGCGGGGCCATCGGCGGCCCGGCGCCGGCAGAGACCGGGCGGGCCTGTACCGAGAGGAAGGAAAAACGTGCGGCCGACATGGCCCTCGTCTCTTCCCGCAGGGAGGCCGAGAATACGGCAGTCACACGGCTGATTGCAGAAGCAGAGAGGCTGGCAGAGCATGAGTGAAACATTCGCGACCGGCGACCTCGTCGCCGCGTCCTGCCGGGGCCACCCGGTGGAAGGGACCTATATCACGGACCGCGACGGCATGGCGGTCATCAAACTGAAGAGCGGATACAACATCGGCGTGGAGATGGCGACCTGCAGCCGCGTGAAGGCGGCCGGGGCACCGGCGGTCCCGGCAGCGCCCGCCGTCACGCAGGACGACACCCTCCCCGAACTTGCGATCATCTCCACAGGCGGGACGATTGCAAGCAAGATCGACTACCGGACTGGCGCCGTGACCAGCCAGTTCACCGCGGACGACATCCTGCGCGCGATCCCCGGCCTCTCCTCCCTTGCCCGGTACCGCTCCGAGGTGCTCGCCACCATCCTCTCCGAGAACATGACCCCCCGCATCTGGCAGGACCTGGCGCGGGCTATCCACGCGGCGATCAAGGACGGCGCCGAGGGCGTGATCGTCACCCACGGCACAGACACGATGGCCTACTCGGCCTCCGCCGTCTCGTACATGCTCGACACCCCGGTACCCGTGGTCTTTGTCGGTTCCCAGCGCTCTGCCGACCGCCCGAGCAGCGACAACATCATGAACGGCCTCTGCGCCGCGGCGGCCGCACGGAGCGACCTCGGCGAGGTCGCGGTGGCGATGCACGCCACCACCAACGACGACGCCTGCGCGATCCACAGGGCGACGCGGGTGCGGAAGATGCACACCTCCCGGAGGGACGCCTTCCAGAGCCTGGACATGGCCCCGCTCGGGAGCGTGGCATACCCGTCCCTTGCCGTCACCCTCTCCGACGAGGCGGTGCGGCGGCGGGAGACCGAACCCGTGCTGAAGGACCGCCTCGAAGAGCACTGCGGCCTCCTCTCTTTCTATCCGGGCATGGCCCCTGAGATGGTCCGGGCGTACGAGGGCTACAAGGGCCTCGTCGTCGCCGGCACCGGCCTCGGCCATGTCTCCACCGCCTGCATCGAAGCGCTGAAAGACCTCGTCGACGCCGGGACGATGGTCGTGATGACCTCGCAGTGCCTTAACGGCCGGGTCTGCGACCGGGTCTACGACACCGGCCGCGACCTCCTGGCCGCGGGCGTGATCGAGGGCGAGGACATGCTCCCCGAGGCCGCCCTCACCAAGATGATGTGGGTGCTCGGGAACGAAACTGACCCGGAGAAAGCAGGGACGATGATGACGACCGATCTGAAAGGCGAGATCAGGAGGAGGTCAGACCATGGATTTTGAAGCCCTCGGCCTCAAGGCCGGCATCGAGATCCACCAGCAACTCGACACTGCGGAGAAACTCTTCTGCCGCTGTCCAACGACTCTCAGAAAGACCGAGGAACACACAGGCGAACTCTTCCGGTACCTCCACGCGACCGTCTCCGAGATGGGCGAGATCGACCGTGCTGCGGCCGAGGAGATGATGGATCGACGGCAGTTCCACTACCTCACCTACCCGACCACCTGTCTCGTGGAGAACGACGAGGAACCGCCGGCACCGATGAACAGGGAGGCCCTCGGCATCGCCCTCCAGGTGGCGAAGACCTTCTCGATGCACCCGGTCGAGCAGGTGCACACCATGAGAAAACTCGTCATCGACGGCTCGAACACGAGCGGTTTCCAGAGGACGGCCCTCGTCGCCATGGGCGGCGACCTCCCGAACGGCGGGGCCGTCGAGACGATCTGCCTGGAGGAGGAGGCGGCCCAGCGCGTTGAAGGGGACACCTTCTCCCTCGACCGCCTCGGCATCCCTCTCGTCGAGATCACCACCTCGCCCTGCATG
Organism: Methanofollis ethanolicus; assembly: GCF_001571385.1. Lineage (NCBI taxonomy): Archaea > Methanobacteriati > Methanobacteriota > Methanomicrobia > Methanomicrobiales > Methanomicrobiaceae > Methanofollis > Methanofollis ethanolicus. The sequence goes on from NZ_BCNW01000001.1 coordinate 1,887,554, forward strand.
TACACCCCCGAGGACGTGCAGACGACGGCCGAGTACATCGGCATGGTCCTCCGCTCCACCGGGAAGGTGAAGAGGGGCCTTGGCACCATCAGGCAGGACATCAATGTCTCGATCGCGGCCGGCGCACGGGTCGAGATCAAGGGCGTGCAGGAACTCGACCTCATCGCCGAGGTCGTCCGCCGCGAGGCGCAGAGGCAGACAGAGTTGCTCGCGATCCGCGACGAACTCCGCACCCGCCACGCCTCCGTCGGCGAGGAGACCTATGACGTCACCGCCCTCTTTAGAGAGACGAAGTCCTCGATCCTGAAAAAGGCGAAAATGATCAGGGCCTTCGTCCTCCCCGGCTTTGCGGGCCTGGTAGGCCGGGAGATCCAGCCCGGCCGCAGACTCGGTTCCGAGATCTCCGACTACGTGAAGAAGTGCGGCCTTGGCGGCATCTTCCACACCGACGAACTGCCGGCCTATGGCGTGACCGCGGAGGAGGTGGCCCGCCTGCGCGAGCACCTCGGCGTCGCGGACGAGGACGCGATCATCCTGGTCTCAGGCTCGAAGGAGAAGACCGCCTGCGGCGTCAAGCAGGCGCGGCACCGCGCCCGCCTCGCCTTCGAGGGGATCCCCGAGGAGACGAGGAAGATGCTCGAAGAGGGGAGCACAGCATACATGCGTCCCCTCCCCGGCGCCGCACGGATGTACCCGGAGACCGACGTCTTCCCGGTGGTGATCACCGACGCCATCTGGGAAGAGATCCAGGTGCCAGAACTCCTCTCCGACCTGGCACGGCGCTTCGAGAGAGACCTCGACCCGGCCGTCGCCAGGCAGGTCGCCTACTCGGAAAGCCTGCCCCTCTTCAGGGCGGCGATCAGGGCCGGTATCAAACCGAACCTGGCCGCGCGGACGATCCTGGCCACCCTCAAGGAACTGGGACGCGATGGCGTCGCCGTCGAAAAGGTCTCAAACGACGACGTGCTCGCCGTCCTCCTCGCCGTGGAAAAAGATACGGTCGCCAAGGAGGCGATCCCGGAGATCCTCACCGAGATCGCAGCAGGGACGCCCATGGCAACGGTGATAGAGAGCCACGCCGGCGGCATATCAGACGAAGAACTCGCCGCGATCGCCAGGAAGGTCGTCGCAGACAGGATCGATTTCGTCACCGAGAAGGGCATGCGTGCCCTCGGTCCGTTGATGGGACTTGTCATGGACGAGGCCCGCGGCAAAGTCGACGGAAAGAAGGTGAGCGAGGTACTCAGGTCCGAGATTTCGCGGGTGATCTGAGCAACATCTTTAAACCACCGGCTGAGTAAATATATAGGGAGTTCGATTATGGGAAAAACAGGAACCACCACCTGGGCACAGGTGAAGAATGTCTCAGGCAAGATCCGCCTGGTCAGAGCAAAAGAGGCGACTTTCAAGAAGCCGGGACCGAACCAGCGCTTTAAGGCGGCAGCAGCACTCAGGAAGATCGTCGCTCAGGCAGAACGCCAGCAGGGACGCGGCCGGGGAGGCCCGCGTGGCGGTCGTGGCGGCAGGGGCGGTGCCCGTGGACAGCCGAAAGTTGCCGACCCCAAGATCCGCAGGCGCATGGCGCGTGCAAAGGTCTCGGCACTGGGCGTGAAGCAGAAGTCGAGATAATCAGCGGGATCACCTCCCGAATCATCTTTTATATCTCCGGCATCCATTCATTGTATGGATCCAAAGACTGCTGTTTTGAACTATCAGTACGGCGAAAGAGCGAAATCGGAACTGATTCTCGCTTCAAAACTTATCGCCGGCCTGACCGGATTTTCCGAGATCGAGAAGGCAGGTGGAAAGAAGATGGTGCTCCTCATGCTCGAGGGGATCAGGTCGGAGATCGAGTTCGCCCGCGAGAGCACGCACCATGCATCTTTCCCGAAGGCCATCGAGGCCCTGAATGCAACGATATCAATGGTCGAGGGCGGGAACCTCGACGAAGCGATCCCGAAGGTCGCAGAGGCAGTCTCTGCCGCCACAACCGTTGCTCAGGAGTCCTGGGAGGCGCTCGCCGCACATGGACTCCTCTGAATTCCTCGCGTTCCTTGAGTCCCGCCAGTCGGTGAGGGAGTACGGGGACGAAGCCGTCACCGAAGAGGAGATATCCTCCATCCTGAAGGCCGCGTCAGCGGCGCCGAGCGCCGGGAACATGGAGGCATGGGACGTCATCGTCGTCAGGTCAGAGGACCAGCGCGAAGCCCTTGCCGAAGCGGCATTCGGCCAGGAGCATATCGAAAAAGCACCGGTCACTCTTGTGATCTGCGCCAACTATGTCAGATCGATGTCCCGCTACGGGGAGCGGGGCATTCTTTATGCTCTTGAGGACGCAACCATTGCCTGTACATTCATGATGCTCGCGGCGCACGCCCTCCGCCTCCAGTCCTGCTGGACCGGGGCGTTTGATGACGATGCGGTGCGGGAAGTGCTGAACATGCCGGCCCATATCCGCCCCATCTCGCTCCTTGCAGTCGGGAAAGGTGCAGTCCCTGCCGCACGGACAGAAAGGATGCCGGTCGGCGAGCACGTGCACACAGAGACCTGGTAATATCATGACCGATTATTGCGTTACACTTGAATCTGCATGGGTCATCAAGGACGTCAAGTCCCTTGACGACGCCATCGGCATAGCGATCAGCGAGGCAGGAAAACGTCTCAACCCCTCGGCAAAGTTTGTCGAGGTCGAAGCAGGATCGATCCAGTGCCCGTTCTGCGAAGAAGACCTGAACTGCGCGCTTGTCGTGGCCAACACGGCTCTTGTGGGCCTTACCCTTGAAATGAAGGTCTTCAACGCCGAGTCCACCGAACACGCAACACGGATTGCGAAGTCGGTCATCGGCAGGGCACTGGGTACGGTGCCGCTCAAAGTGACGGATGTGCAGGAGTCATGATCAGCGTCGTCGGCCATACAGCAATCGACCACATCTGCCGGGTACCCCGTTTTCCCGAGAAACATACCTCCACCTACACCCTTGACCACCGGATCTTCTTTGGCGGCGGGGCGGCAAACATCGCGGCGGGTATCGCCACTCTCGGCGAACGGTGCACCCTGGTGAGCGCGGTCGGGTCTGATTTTCCGGGAAGCGCGTACGAGAGGCGGATGGAGGAACTCGGCATTGAACGCCGGTTCTTCTTTGTCCCTGACAGGCCGACGGCGACAGCCTTCATGTTCAACGACCTTGCCGGCGACCAGATCACCTACTTCGACTGGGGGGCGTCGGCGGTCTTTGCCGAGGCCGATGCCCCGGCGCTTGAGTTCGTGCATATGGCGACGGCCGACCCGTCTTTCAATGTCAGGGTCGCGGAAAAGAGCGAGTTTGCGTCCTTCGACCCGGGCCAGGACATCCTGAAGTACTCCCGGGAGCAGTTCGAGACGATCCTCGACAATATCAACATCCTCTTTGCGAACAGGCACGAGGCGGCGACGATGGCCGAGGTGCTCGGGACAAGCGTCTCCGACCTGGCAAAGAGAGTGGAGATCGCGGTCATCACGATGGACGCCGAGGGGTGCATGCTCTGCGTCCGCGGCGAAAAGCAGATGGTCCCCGCGATCCGGGTGGAGATGGCCGACCCCACAGGGGCCGGCGACGCCTTCAGGGCGGGTTTCCTCTCCGCGTACCAGCGGGGCTACGCACCCCTCCGCTGCTGCACGATCGGGACGACGGCAGCGTCGTTCGTCGTCGAGCAGGTCGGGTGCCAGACCAATCTCCCGACCTGGGAGAGAATGGCAGGGCGGCACGCGCAGTACTTCGGACCCATCGAAAAGGAGGCATAACATGGCATGGGCAGCGCTGACATCAGGGGGAAAGGACTCTGTCCTTGCGGTCCAGAAGGCGATCGACGCCGGTCTTGAGGTGACGACCCTGGTGACTGTCAGGCCGGCGAACCCTCACTCGTACATGTTCCACTCGGCAAACCTCGACGCCGTCCGCGTGATGGCAGAGGTAGCGGGCATGGAGTATTACGAGATCGCATCGGCCGGAAAAAAAGAGGAAGAGACCCTTGAAATGGAGGAAGGTCTTGCACACCTCGATATCGAGGGCCTGGTCACCGGTGCGGTCGCCTCGACGTATCAGCGGTCCCGCCTGGAGGCGATCGCGGGGCGCCTTGGTGTCCGTCTCTATGCCCCGCTCTGGCACATGGACTATGCCACCCTCCTCCGCGAGGTGGCGGCACGTCTCGATGCCATCATCGTGGTCTGCGCCGCCGAAGGTCTCACCGAGGAGTTCCTCGGCGTGCACATCGACGGAGCGACGGTGGACCGTCTCCTCGCCCTTGAAGAACGGTACCGTATCAATCCTGCGGGGGAGGGAGGTGAATACGAGACCCTCACCCTCAATGCACCGTTCTTCTCCCGCCCGCTCACCTACGCCTCCGGCGAACGGAGGTCGGAGGCAGGGCGGCACGAACTGATCCTCAAGGGATTCGTATGAACGACACAAATTCGGGCAGCGATGTGAGGATGGCCGGGCTCTCCCGGTACATCTTCACCGCCCCGGCATGGCCACGGTCCCTCGGGATCATTATCCTTCTCGGCCTTCTCATCGATGCGGCAAGTTTCCGGGCCGGCTGGGTCCACCCCTTCTTCGGAACCCTTGCATTCACCCTCCCGGCGGTTCTGGCGACTCTTCTCACCAGACCCCTGATCCGGAGCAGGGGAAAGATGATCACCTGGAACCGCTCTGCCTTGCTCGCCGCGGCGGGGACGGTCTTTGCGATCATCATCACTGTTCTGCCGGTCGTCATCGGCTACGATGACCTGCTCCCCCTCTCCTTCGCGATAGCGATGGGCTTTGTCTTTGCGATCAGGCTGCTTGTCATGGCGGCGATTGCCGACTACCGCCTCTCCCGCGTCTTTCTCCCGGCGCTGCCACAGAGCGCTCTCGGCATCATCTTTGCGAGCATTCCCTTCGGGCCGGGCTACCTGGTCCTCGGTGTGGTCCTCCACCTGGTCTTCGGGTTCGGGTGCCTGCTCTTCGTCTGGTTTGTCGAGAGGCCACTGAACAAGGCCTTCCATATCAGCGCGTTCAACTTCATCAACACCTTCATCGAGCACATGACAGATGGCTCGAAGAGCATGGAGGACTTCTTCAAGGAGATCGGGGAGGAGGTCTCTGTCCCGCAGGCGACCTTCGCCTTCAGACGGGAGGGGAAGAAGGACATACTCTTCACGGTTCCGAATGTCCACCCCGGCCCGATGGGCGAGATCGGCGGCAGCATGCTGACCCGGTCGATCCACGACGCCTTCGACGAGGAGGTGCTCACGGCCCACGGGTGTTCGACCCATGACTTCAACCTGGTCTCGGAGTCCGAGGCGGAGAAGATCATCTCGGCGATGCGGCAGTCCCTCGACGGGGCCAGGTATGCGCCCTTCGCCGGGCGGTCGTATCGCACAGGCAGCGGTTCTGTGGAGGTCCTCTGCCAGCCCCTCGGCGACGCTCTCCTGATGGTCTCAACGCGCTGGCCGCAGAAGACCGAGGACCTGGACTTTGCGATCGGGATGACGGTGATGGCCGAGGCCCACTGCCACTTCGCGCACTGCGCCTTTGTGGACGCCCACAACTGCATGGCAGAGGTGGCGTCCCCTGTCCATCTCGGGTCGGCGGTCGGGAACGAGTACCTCGCCGCGGCCGGGAAGGGGATCACAGGGGCGGCGGGCAGGGCGGTCCACCCCTTCAGGGCAGGTGCAGGAAGGGTCGTCCTCCCCTTCACGCGCGAGCAGGGGATCGGCGACATTGGCGTCCAGGCCCTGGTCGTCGAGTGTGCCGGGCAGAAGACGGCATATATCCTCTTCGACGGGAACAACACGGTCGAGGCCCTCCGCCCGGCGGTCTTCGAGGCGGTGCGGGGCCTTGTGGACGAGTGCGAGGTGATGACCTCGGACTCGCACAGCGTGAACACGATCAGCGGCAAGAACCCGGTCGGTCTCCGCGTCCCGCCCGAAACCCTCGCGCCCTATGCGGCCGAGGCGGTGAAGGCGGCGGTCGACGACCTGGCGGAGGCGAAGGTGGCGGCGGCCACCGGGTGGTGCCAGGACGTGCTGGTCTTCGGGTCGAACCGCATCTCCGAACTTGCGAGCACGGTGAACGCGATGCTCATCTTCATACCGCCCCTCTCCCTTGCGGTGCTCCTGGTGGCGTTTTTGCTTTCGGTGCTCGCGTATGTGGTGATCGGGTGAGGTCTTTCACCAGGAGCATATCCCAAAACTCTCGTTCATTCCCCTTTCCCCGCATGCTGACCTCGGGAGAAAATCTCATGATCGGGTCGATGTCTTCCCGAATTCCATGAAGAGTCGTGCGAAACCACCGCCTTCCCCTACCTCTCTGCCGGGGGACTGACGCCCCGGACCCCCGAAACAGGATAGGGTCGGGGAAGAGAGACCGGAGATCCTGATGAAGGAGATTGCCATCCGCCCCCTATCGCAATGATGGGGGGACCGGGGGTGAAACCCCCCGGACAAGACACCAGAACAGGATTTTTCAGAACCACATACCGATCATTCCATCGACAGGACAGAGGGTATGATCAGTTTTGGGATGACCTCCTGCACTATTTTTTAAGGACCCCGCCTCCACCGCCAGTAAGAAAAAAACCGTATATAATCACTTTGACATACATACTGCATAGCGATGGAAGAATATCAGGAGAAACTTGTCACCGTTCGGGAGTATCTCAGAGAGAAAAGCCCTCAAAAATTGTCGATCTCATCTATATCCCGAAATCTGGGGATAAACCGGGGCACGGTAGCCAAGTACCTGGATCTTCTCCTGATCAACGGCCAGGTCACCATGACGCCCTACGGCAAGTCAAAACTCTACACCATTGCCGAAAGAATCCCGACAATGTCTCTGTTTGATTATACGACCGACATCATCGTCGTCATGGACTCCGGTGCCCGGATCCTGATGGCAAACAAAAGTTTCTTCTCCAAATTCGATATCCTGAAAGAGAAAGAACTGGTAGGTACCAATATTTTCAAAATGGGGCTGGGTATTTTTTCCGACTCCTCGATCCAGAAAAATATCCAGAGAATGATCAGAGGAGAAAAATATCTCCATGAGATGCAGCATATCGATGAGAAAACCAATCAGATCTATTCAATAAAATTCATTCCGACCGTCTCCCTCGACGGGAACAAAAACAGCATGATCACCCTGAGAGATATCACCGACCAGAAGCAGACCGAAGAAGCTCTTTCCATCAGCGACGAAAAATTACGGACGATTTTTAAGAAAGTCCCGAGCGGCATATTATTCTTCAATGAATCGGGGAACATCATCAACGCCAACGGTGCATCTCTCCACCTTCTTGGCGTGGACAATTTCCGGGACCTGATGCAGACAAACCTCTTCGACCTCTTCTGCCAGAGGGAGAGAATAAAAAGTGCTCTCATTGACGGGGACATCATCTGCGACTTCGGGCGTCTGAAACGAGAAAATATCATGCCCACCTCAAAATCAGGCATCGCATATTTTGAGGCGTCATTCGCTCCGATCTCAAGTGAAAGGGGGTTTCAGGAGTACGCCCTCATATTCATGGACATTACCGCAGAAAAAATGGCAAAAAAAGAACTGAAGTTCAATGAATCACGCTATCGTTCGTTCTTTAACGATACCTGTACAGGTGTCCTGATCTACCAGCCTGTCGACGGCGGTGACGACTTCCTCATCAATGATGTCAATCACGCCCTTGAAGTTATTTTACAGGTGAAAAAAGAGGACATAATCAGGAAAAAACTCTTTGTAACATTCCCCGATCTTCCGGTCGTCAGCGTGCGCCAGGCTTTGAATAGGGTGAACAGCACAGGCCTCCCGGAGGTTGTCCCGCCCCTCCAGTACGTCACGAACGAGACATCGCCATGGCTCACGCACTTCATATTTAAACTCCCGACCGGGGAGATAGCCTCGTTTATGATCGACATCTCCAGGGAACTGAGGGAGAAACTGACATCGCAAAAAATTCGCTGAAAAGAGTAGGGGGGGCTGGGCAAACTCCCGGGAAAAGATCCGGACGGGGGAGCCAGGGAAATCGATATAAAAGCGTTCCCCCTATTGCTCACCAAATGATCTGGCGGACGGCGTTACATACTATTCTGAGAGAAAAAAGTCGATGTACATCACAGATCAGACCGGAAATCAACAATCAACCGATCGATCTACAGCCCCGGATATGGAGGCAGTATTTAAATAGAGCGTACTTGATAGCATTGACCAGCAATAAAGGTGAGAACTATATCATGAAGCGATAACACTTAGTCGTGTAGGTTTCACCTGCACAAAGAGACAGACGGCGTACCGCGAACGTGGACAGGGAATGTCTGAGATTCACTCCTGAAAAGTTGCGAGTTCCCGAGTGAACATCAGGTTCAACCCAATCCAAATAGTTTAGAATACCTGCTGTATTTAAACATTTGGTTTTTGGTCCATGCCCGGTTCCCCCTCTCTGTCAGAGAGATGATGAACATGGAGACAAAAGTTGGCTACTTCGCATCCCTGGAGCAGTACAAACCCAGAGATGCACTGGAACAGTCCGTTCGGGCAGAAAATGTCGGTTTTGATTCGATCTGGGCAGATGACCACTTCCACCCCTGGTACCACACCAATGCACAGTCGGCACAGGCCTGGGCATGGATGGGTGCGGCCCTTCAGGCAACGAAGAAGGTCTTCTTCTCCACCTGCATCACCTGCCCGGTCATGAGGTACAACCCGGCGATTGTCGCGCAGACATTTGCGACCCTCAGGCAGATGTACCCCGGAAGAGTGGGCATCGCCGTCGGCGCCGGTGAGGCCATGAACGAAGTGCCGGTGACCGGCGAATGGCCGAGCGTGCCCGAGCGCCAGGACATGACGGTGGAAGCCATCGGTGTGATGCGACAACTGTGGGGAAGCAAGGACCCCGTCACATTCAAGGGGAAGTACTTCACTCTCGACAAGGCGTTCCTGTACACCAAGCCCGAAGACGAAGTGCCCCTCTACTTCAGTGGCATGGGCCCGAAGGGAGCACGACTCGCCGGCAAGTACGGTGACCACCTGATGACCGTTGCTGCTGACCCGTCCGTGCTGAAGAACGTCACCATCCCGAACTTCGAGAAAGGTGCCGCCGATTCCGGAAAGGACCCGAGTAAGATGGAGCGCGCCATGCTGATCTGGTACTCCGTCGACCCCGACTACGACAAGGCTATTGAGGGGCTGCGCTTCTGGGCCGGTTGCCTTGTTCCTGCCATGTTCAAGTACAAGGTCTACGACTCACGGGAAGTCGAAGCCCATGCAAACATCGTCGGGCATGACCTGATGAAGGAAAACTACATGGTCGCAACCGATGCCGAGGATCTGATCAAGGAGATCGAGAGGTTCAAGGCCGCCGGAATCACCCACTTCTGCCTTGGCAATTCAAGTCCCAACGTGAACCTGGGCATCGATGTTTTCAAGGACGTCATTCCGCACGTCAAGTAAAATAGTATCGGGGAAATCTCTTTTTTTGTGGGTAAACGATCATCTGGAGGAGGAAATAATGACAGAAACCGGAGTAATCGATCTGTTCAACGAGGCGAAAATCATCTACCCGGAAAAGGAGGTTGATGCAAAGGAAAAGACGTGGTATGAACATCCGGCATTCAAGGGGGTGTTTCTGAAAGACCTCGTCACGGGGAAGGATACAGGAGGTCAATTCAGCTGTCATGTCGTAAAGATCGAAAAATGGTGTGAGGTGGGCAGCCATTCCCACGACGTCCAGTGGGAGTTCAACGAGGCCATCGAAGGATATGGTGTGTTTATTCTCGGAGACAAGGAGATCAGGTTTACCCCGGGCTACTCCTTTGCAACGCCTCCGGGAGTGGCGCATACCGTCGTTGCCGAAGGGCAGGACCTCTATCTCCTGGCGAAGTTCGTCCCGGCACTATAAAAATAGAATGAACATGGAATTCCTCGAGACCTGCTGAAAAGGACAGGACGATCTCTCTGGTGCGGCGCGGATCGTCAGTTCGGAGAGATGGCATCCCGGAGGCTTCCCCCTCCGGATGCACCGATCTGGACCCTTCGCCTATCTCATTACCTCAAAAACTCCCGATCTCTTCTCGGATCTCGACCTCTACCGCATCACCATCTGGCGCATCAGGGCCATGATGCCTGGTCTCTCACCCTTCTTCGGCCCTGGCCTGCCGCCGTCCATCTCCAGGAAGGGGGAGGACTCGAACATTTCTGTGTTGAGGCGGTCGGTGATCTCGTCGAAGATCCTCTTGTAGGCGACGCAGTGGGGGTCGACGCCCCGGACCTCGCCGCCGGTCGGGGTGATGGCGTTGTACGGGCACCCGCCCCGGCAGTACCTGATATGTTTGCACTCCTTGCAGTGCTCGTCGACGTACGCCTTGAACTGCTGCATCCTCTGCCCCACAGGGGAGGCGGCGAGGTCCTCCCTCGTCGGGCGGTCACGCACATGGCCCATCACGTAATCGGGCATGCCGACGAAGCGGTAGCAGGGGTAGATGCTCCCGTCCGGGCCGACCGCGAAGGTGCTGCCCATGCAATCGGCGAAGGTGCAGACATTGCCGTGCCGGGTGAGGACGCACTTGCAGAGGTCGTTGATGTTCATCACCTCGATCTCGCCGAGGTGGTCGAGGGACTGGTCGAGAAGGTAGACGAGGAGGTCGCCGTATTTCTCCGGCGCCAGGGCCCACTCCTCCGGGTTTTTGCCGCGCAGAGACGGCAGGGCCGGGTGCAGTTTGAGGGTCAGGCCGTTTTCGAGGAAGAAGTCGAAGATCTCGTCCCTGTGCTCGACCGACGTGCAGGTGAAGGTGCAGATGAAGCGGACGTTGAGGCCGTGCTCCCGCGCGATTGTGTAGCCCTGCATCGTCTTCGCGAAGTAGCCGTCACCCCTCTGGCTGTCGGTGATCTCCTCCGGGCCGTCGATGCTCGACCCGATGGGGATGTTGTACGCGGCAAAGATCTCGGCCATCTCGGGGGTGAGTTTCCAGAGGTTGGTCTGGAGGGCGAAGGTGGGGGTGAGGTGAGCAAGACCGTCGGAGAGGAGGGGCAGGGCCTGCCTGTAGAAGTCGGCGCCGGCAAGGAGGGGTTCGCCGCCGTGGAAGGTGATGGTGACCTGGTTGTCCCTGAAGTCCTTCAGCCAGGCGACCACCTCCTCGACGGTCTGGATGCTCATGCGGGGCGAGCCTTCCTCAGAACTCCAGCAGTATTTGCATTTTGAGGGGCAGCCCAGGGTGGGGATGAGCATGATATGAAAGGGGCTTTTCATGAGGTGGTTTTCTCCTTCTTCAAAGAATAAGGTTGTGGATTCTTTTTGGGGGGAGTGAAAGAGGAGATCGCCACGGGTCTAAAGAAGAGGAGAGGTACCCGTTCAACTGCTTATCCTGCACCGGGGGAAACGAGCATCAGCGAGTTCGAGAAGACGAAGTCTTCGCTGACGGGAGCGGTAGTCCCCCGCTGGAAAGCGCCGATCCTCTGCCTTCCCCTTCCCGTTCGCCGGGGGACTGACGTCGAAAATCAGATATTTTCTTGTGCTCACTCCGTTCCCAGCCCCCGGCCCCAAAAAACAGGATAGGGTCGGGGAAGAGAAAACAGAGATCCTGATGAAGGAGATTGCCATCCACCCCCCTATCCTAATGACAGGGGGTCCGGGGGGCGGCAGCCCCCGGGCACAGGATACCGATCAACCGCCTTCCCCACAATCTTGACTGGGGGACTAACGCCCCCAGACCCCCGATCTAGGATAGGGCCGGGGAAGAGCGATCTGGAGATCCTGGGGAGGGAGTTCTCCTATCCCTGAGAAAAAAAGAGGCCCTCAGGCCTTCTCCAAATACCGCTTGTACCACCAGAACCACGGCGTGTCCAGGAAGCCGATGATGTTCTTCGCCACGATCTGGCCGATGATGAGGGGGAGGAGCGGGGCCACGCCGGCGAAGGCGATGGTGACGAAGATGACGCTGTCGATGGTCAGGCCGAGGAGGTCGCTGGAGACGCTCCGCAGCAGGATCCTGTCGGGGTAGCGCTCCTTGAGCCGCGCGAAGATCCAGGCGTCGAGGTTCTGCGTGATCAGGAAGGTGATCCAGGAGGCGACGACGATCCTGAGGCTCTGGGCGAAGACCTCCTGCCACATCTCCTCGTAGGCAAAGAAGGGGGCGGGCGTGAGGGTGTTGGTCATGACGATGAAGGTGACCAGGAGCACCTGCGAGAGGAAGGCGATGCCGATGGCGATGTGCGTCATCCTCTCGCCGTAGACCTCGTTGATCATGTCGATGGCCTGCGAGAGGAAGGGGTAGAGGAAGACCGCGGCAGGGGCGAGGAAGACGGCGATGCCGAGGTCGAACTCCACGATCCGCGTGGCGATGATCTGCGAGGCCGCGAGGTAGACGACATAGAAACCGACAAGGGCGGCATAGCCGTACTCCCGGTGGTTCCGGATGATGTACGCCGAGGTGTAGGTGACGATGGTGAGGCTGACGACCCAGTAGAGCCAGACGATGGGGAAGTCCATTTTCCTTATTTTGTTGGATGGCTTGGGTATTATTTACTGTGTTGATGAAATCCTGGCAACATTAGAGGATTTATTTAATAATTGCAAAATGAAGTCCGTGTTATTATGCCCACTATCAGATCTTTGAATCGATTTTAAATTTTGTTGATAGGTTACTTCAACCAAAGATAAATTTCAAGAGACTTGTCTTTTGATCAGGAAGATCTAAACTTTCGGCTCTGTAGAAATCCTATTCTGGAGTGTCTCGTCCGGGGGGCTGCACCCCCCGGTCCCCCCGCCATGAGGATAGGGGGGTGGAGGGCAGTCCCCTCTTCAAGATGCACGTTTGCCCTTTTGAGGTCTAATCCTCGCGCGGGGGTCCGGGGGCAAAAGTCCCCCGGTGCGAAGATGGAGGAAGGCGGTTGGGTCACGTTCATACACGGAAAAGGTGAGGGTTTCTACAGAGCCAAACTTTTAGAATTCTGGGGCTTTGGAGAAATCTTCCTCCATCGGTTGATAGTGCGTGCTGATCCTCTGCCTTCCCCTTCCCATTCGCCGGGGGACTTTTGCCCCCGGACCCCCGCGCGAGGATTGGTCCCGGGAAGAAAGGGTCGGAGTCCTGGAGGAGGAGGTCATCCCTGCCCCTATCGTAATGGCAGGGGGTATGGGGGGCGGCAGCCCCCCCGGACCAGGCACTTTTGAACAGAATTTTTTCCCCTATCACGTCAGGAAGTACTTTCCCGCAAGGGTTTCTACAGAGCCAATTCTGGAGTCTGAATATCGGAAAGGAGGTCGTCGCGGCCATGAGCGGTCAGAATGGCCCTCAGTGCAGAAAGGCGTGCAATGAAAAGGGGCGGAAAATTTCACCAGTTGAAAGTGCTTCGATGCGACGGTTCCTTATACTGTAGATTGAGAAAAAGGAAATTATCCCCTATCTTTACTGAGGTACGAGTCACACATTTTGTCAGGTGTAGGTCCCCGGTCAGGGAGGCAAAACCTGTTTTTTACTGAGCTCCGAGTGCGAGGGATACTCCCCGCTCAATACACTCAATACCCTCACTCTGGTGCCCTATCTTACAGAGGGTTACCCCTTTGTTATACAGGGATTCTGCGTTGTTCGGGTCGCATGTGAGGGCCGATTCGTAGCATGATATTGCTTCCTCAGATCTGCCAAGCATATCCAGAACATTCCCCTTTGAGTGGAACGCCCGGGCATGTTTGGGGTCAATCTCAAGAACTCGGTCGTAGATTTCGATAGCTTTTGCATAGTCCCCGCGATACTTCATTTCATTCGCCTGGTGCAGCGTGATCTCTGCAAGAGGATCACGTCTCGTTACGGTCAGTGCATCAGCACTGGACCCGCTGGTTTCTGCCATGATATTTAAGATGATGTTTAATTATATAATATTTTCTAATGTCAAAAAATTACAATATAAATAATTTCCTATTTTGTAACGACCCGTTTATAAAATGTGACCTTGCCCCGGGTCCAACATCTATTTGGATCCAGGAGAAACAGGGCCATGGGCCCTTTATCATCTATCGAAGGTTGTCTTTCCGATACTGATACCGGCGTGAAAAACATCATCGCCGGGTTCCTCAACCAGGTGGTGCTCGCAGAGGCACTTCAGCAGGCGGGAACCGGGCAGTACGAGCGAACCGATGCGCGCAAGGCATATCGAAATGGCTACAAGAACTGATCCCTGAAGACCGGGTATGGGGGTACCGTTCTCCAGAAACCACAGTTCCGGGAGTTTCGTCCGAGACAGAGGTCTTCGTGCGCCATACCCGGGTGGAGAGGGCCCTCGCGGACACTATCTCCGAATCTTATCTGCAGGATGTTTCGACCAGAAAGATCCAGGAAATGATCTCGATAAAAAGGTCCAGGGGATCCTGAGTATTATAAAAAAGGTGCTCTCAAAAAGAGGTCAGGATTACTGTACTGTGTTTGGTATTGTTGCTGAGCGAGACTACAACGCCGCAGTGAATATTCGTCGCGTGGGGATGGAGCGACCCTTTGAGCCTGTGGAAATGCATAGCATTTCCCAGCCAGGGAAATCTTCGATTTCCCGTGCCGTGGAGATGGCACCCCACATTACATCCCCGTGATGCACGCAACGGTCCATGACGGCCGTGAAACCCCGCCAAAACAGGTGCGGGGCAGTTCGCCGGCCTTATCCGAGAAGATGTTTCCTCTCTACGATTGACTGGACATAGAGCAGAACGAACTGTATCAATCCGAAGCATACCAGAATAATGACGATAAAAATACCCGGAACCAGGTTTTCGATCAGCATCGATACGCCGAGGAGAATCAGCATGATGACAATAAGCAGTGCCAGGGCAAGCAGCACCAGCACCAGCAGAAGATCTCTTCCTTCCAGTTTTCTGGCGGGGCCCTCCGACTTCGGTTTCGGCCTGATCAGGGTATAGAGAAGATACAGTCCTGCGAGAATGAGGAAAACCCCGATAAAGATAACAAGAAACTCAACAATCGTGTCAGGAACAATGATAGCGAACGCACCGACCGCAACAAACACCATTCCCACAAGGAAAAAAATCCAATTGCGTTTGAACGAGAACGTCATCATAACGCCGCTGACCAGCGCCTGAACGCCAAGCAGCACTATCAGGGTACCATGCATGGCGCTCAGAGCATACGGCAGTAACCCGAGGTACACCGGGACCAGCAGGCAGCCGAAAATCAGCATGTAGAAACCAAACTGCATTCCCATGACAGTACCAGGGGACATGCCCGGAGTGTTTGCGGATATCCCGGGTTCGGCACGGAGCGAATACACGTTCTGCAGAATAAAAGCAAGATAGAACAGGGCACTGCCGAAGAGCAGAGCGGCAACCGCCAGAAGTTCGGTTGAAAGGAGGGCAGGCCGGTAAATCTGCACTGCGATCAACGCTGCAATCAGCACCTCCAGGACGGAGACTGCCGCACAGCCGACGGTAAGGTGCGCGGTCACCCCGCCACCCGGTGTTTTCCAGAACCGGGACGTCTCATGTGCAAAATATATCTGCAAAAGCAGCAGAATACCGCTCGCTCCGAAGGCGATCATCACCAGGAACTTCGGGACGTCGCCAAAAATGCCCGGAATAAAACAGGTGACAATACCGATCAGGGTGATGATGATCCCCGGAATAAGGAGCAGCCATGATCTCTGCACGGACCCGAACGGAATTTTTTCTATTGTTTGCAGCTGCAGGCCGAACATAACCAGAAAGAGACCATACACGCCGTCCCTGTAGTAGGGCAATGCTCCTGCGGCGACCGAAAACAGCACGGCACCGAGGACGAGCATTATCAGGCCAACGACCAGAGTAAAAATCACCTCACGGTGAATGTTCGTCTCTTCCAATATTTTCATATTTTACCCCTCAGTTGCAGCATTTTTATCCGGCTTTCAGAATGTTCGAGTTTTTTTTTGCAGAATTTTCATGCACGCATTCCGAAAATTTCGATTTATTCTGCAATGCTCATAATATTCGTAAAAACCAGATGAAAACATAAAATGGTAGATATATACCCCTTACGTTACCGTTCCATTTCCTCCATCAAATATTTTTCTTTTTTACCTTGCGGAGTAAAGGGGCAGGGCGAGAAGCCCCGGTCAATAGGTGCGGAGCGGTCCGACTGCTCCTTAACGGGAGCGAGCGTGCAAGGCCCACATGCAGACCCGGCACCGCAAAAACCTGAAGTGCCAGTCGAAAGTGTTTGTGACGGCAGGAGATACCGGGGGCACCGTGATTGATCATCGGCCGCGTGCCGCCTCTGAAAATACCTTTTCCGCGGGGCTCGGGATCAGAGACCCGTGGCAGTTCTCATCATCTGAGAGTGCATGCAACCGGGCGGCGTGATGAATGGAGCATCCGCCGGAGAGAAGAGATCAAATAACAGGTATGAAGAGAAACTCTCGCTCCCCCATACGATGCCTCACGACGCATCGGGGGGATGAACCGTATAGACATGGACGAATTTCTGGCCGGAATAAACCGTATCCGTTGCTTTCTGGGTAGATTTTCCTGCCAGAACAATGAGTCCTTCATCATTCCAGGGCTCATGCCCGGTGAGAACAACCGCCCCCTCGATCTTTCCGTAGGCAGTAAGTGCTGCATCCTTCAGTGTCAGGGATTTCCCCGTAATACCCGCCCGGAAACCGTACGCCTCGAACACCCCGCGTCTCATGAAAATTTCTCCGCAGGGCACCGATATCGCGTAACTCTCACCGTTAATCGTCATTATACTTCCTGCAGCCAGATTTCCTTTCTCAACAGCAATACCGCAGCCTCCCGAATCTGTCATCCTCGCATTGGTAACACCGAGAATCCCGCCAAAAACCTCCATCGACCCTGACTGGAGCAGTATCCCGAATTCATCCCCGAAAATCTCTATTACACCACCCGTAATCATCAGATTGCCTCGCTCCAGAACAATTCCACCGAACTGCCCGGTAACCTGGAGAGCACCTCCCTGAAGACTGATATCGCCTGTTGTATAAATCCCCACATTGCCGGTTGCGTTCACCGTTACCGTATCAACGAGGATCAGAGCGCCGCCCTGTATATTCAGACCAATCTCCTCACCTGCAACCTTCATATTCGCGGTTTCAATCTTCAATGACTTACACGAAAATCCTATAGTGCCGGAAGCCGAAAGGAGACCGATATGATCTAATACTACATCCCCTGCCACATCCAGTCCACATTTCCGGCCTGATGCTGTGAGGGATCCTCCGTCGGTTATTTTCATCTCTTTTCCGGAAATCCGCATACCGACCTGTGCCCCCCCGGAGAAAGAAACATCTCCCCCGGACTGGTAATAGGAGCCGTTCACCGCAATGCCACTGATTTTGCCGACTCCCGTAATCAAGCCGTCGGAGATTTCCGCGTTTCCCGAGATCTGCATTGCCGTATCTCCCTGAAGCATCAGGATCCCCCCGGCACAGTTCATATCGCCGCCAACGGAGATCCCCGTCCCTCCTGATGCAGAGAGGTTCGCATTTTGAATGTGCAGGTTTCCTTCAACAGCGATGGCAGTTTTCCCGGAGGATTCGCATTTAGAATAAGAAATCTCCATATCTTCGGACACGAAAAGTCCGCAGTCCTCCCCGGAGAACGTTATCCCACTTCCGACAATACTGCACGAACCGTTTACCTGCACACAGGAGGTTCCATTCAGGGTACCGTGTATCATTCTGGTGGAGAGGCTGCCATGTTCGAGACGGATACAGGTATCCCCGCAGATGACGTCAACAGCACAGCCGGTGAGTGCGAGAGAACCGTGGTGAATCAGAACTCCGCAGCCGTCGGGACTCTCGATCTGCTGAATGCCATCATTCTGGTTCAAATCTCCCGCAAGGTCGATTCCTGCATCAATTCCAAAGATTTTCAGGACGGGCTTGGTGGATGCATTCAATCCACCCGATATCGATTTGATTGCCGTCGTGTTTGAACGGACGTCAATGACACAATAGTCTGTGAGGGTGATCGTTCCCGAGGCACAAATCCCGTACTCTTTTGTCCGGATTTTGAGGAATACACCTGTTATTTCCAGTGTGCCCGACTCAACGAAGATCCCCCCTTCATCTCCCCGAATGGACAATAACATAACACCTGAGAGTTTCAGGTTTCCCTGGTGAATGTGAATTCCCGGCCCGTGAGAACTGTCTATCTGGTTGTCGATCTGTTCGAGCCGGATGTTTATGTCTCCGGTTGCATGAATTGCCGAGCCGTGATAGTTGGCGAGGACAAGGGTGCGTGTTTCTGCAACCCAGTTCCATCCCTTGCCATAACAGTCGTCTTCGACGGAGTAGGATTTGCCGTCGATGGTAAACTCGTCCCCGGCATTTTGCGGTCCGGACCCGTATCGATTGCTGTTTGCGGCATCAAGATTGGTATGCGGTGTATCGTCCCTCTGTTTCGCGCAGAAGAGTTCGTACTCAAGTTCCTGCTGCAGTGCCGGGCCTGCAATAGCCAGAAGACCGGTACAGTGAGCGATCACCCTGTCGAAATCTCCGCACCGCCGCATGGTATCAAGGACCTGAACCCATTTTTCCGGGGGGATGTCGGCAAATGTTTTGGTGTCGGCACATATCAGGGACAGGGCTTTTCTCCGGCAGGAAACGGCTAACTCAGGGTTGACCCGGTCGTCAGCGCACCATGCGGCGGAGAGATAATAGTCTACGGCTTTTTCCGGGTTGTTTCCCGCCAGCCGGACGAGTGCGGCACGCAGGTAGAGGGAAGGAGACGTAGGGATTTCCGGACTTCGGAGACTGCAGTAGTCAGGAGACTGCAGGAACTCTCTGGCGATTGATGTTTTCTCCTCGATGTCTTCAGCAATGTGTCCACAGTGCGGACAGACTTCAAGGCAGTTTCTCAGAACGATCTCTGTCAGTTCCTTAGGACGACCGTCAAGTTCCACTATTCCTGACGGCCCGGCTGTACCGGGATGCACCGGAGATGCAATTTTATTCTGCTCCGATGGTTTATGGCAGACGAAACAGGTTTTGTGGATGGTCTTGATATGCGACATTGCAATCTTAACGTGTTTTATTGTAGGGATGGGTTCCTAAAGGTAAATTAGATAACTCCTCGCTACTTTGTGCGGGTCAAAACAGCACCCTTCACTTTTGTCCACCCACCCCATCTGAAGGCCCTTGATCGAGAAAGATCTCTTCCGTCTTGCGTTGAATATTCAGGATACCGGCCCTGTAAAATCGGGCATGAAGCGGACGCACGCCTCAAGCATACCGGATGAAAAGTTTTTCATGGCAAACTCTCCTGATGTGGTCATGTATCCTCCTTGATCACGCTTGAACACAGATCCGCTGCCTTGCCGATAGTGTTCGCCAGGATGGTAGAAATCCTCAGATTTCTTTTATCGCCGCACCCGGTAGCCCGCTTGCACAAGGAGGAGGACCGCCCGCTCGTCCCACCGGGCGTCGTCATCCTCCCTGATTTTGGCGACGTGCGTCTCCCAGAAGGCGGCGAGGGCCGGATCGTCCGCCGCGAGGTGGCGCCTCTCCATCACCCTCCCCGCCCTCGTCCCCCTTGCGTTCAGGATGAGCAGGCGCCAGCAGCGGTACTCCCGGCAGATGTCGGGCCGCGTCTGGTGGATGATGCAGCACGCCTTCCCGTCGGCCGGGTCTTCGCGCAGGAAGGGGCAGGCCAGAGGCCACCTCGCGAAGACGCTCCTGTCAGGGAAGAAGTGCGTCTTGTCGGGGTCGACCCTGACGGCGTGCACCTCGCCGGTGTACCTGTTCTCCATCAGGAAACTCCCGTCGCCGCACTCCTCCCTCACGACATGGACGTCGCCCATCTGGCTGCAGCACTCCCCGCACTGGATACACGCGAATGGCATGGGGTCTCTCCAGAAAACCCTATCACACCTGCCCGCTCATAAACATCCCGATCATGGCCCGCGAGACGATGCAGCCCGCCGGACGCCTCAGGGAGACCCTGAGACGGATCGACGGCCGGGGATATAAGGCGTACAGGGACTGCGAGGGGGCCTACGCCTTCGACGGCTTCACCCTCCTCATCGACCACGCCCAGGCCGACCCCTTCGCCACCCCGAGCAGGGTGCGGGTGCGGGTCGAGGCGGACGTCGCGGGATTCCCGGCCAGGTGTCTCTCGACGAAGACCCGGGAGGTAGCATTCAGGGACTTCCTGGCCAGGGCGTTCGCCGCCGCCATCGACTCTCTGGGGCCTGGCCGCCGGGGGAGCGGGAAGAGCGGGCAGATCGCCATCGCCCGCCCCGGCCAGGAGGTGCTCGAACGCTCCTCCGTCGTCGTCACCCCTGCGGGCGCCGTCGAAGTGCGGTTCACCGTCGGCCTCCCGGCACGCGGCCGGACCGTGCTCGGGAGGGAGGCAGAAGCGATCTTCTTCCAGGACGTCCCTGCCCTGGTGAGGGCCTCCCTCCTGTACGCCGCAACCGACGCCGACGCCCTCGACCGCCACCTTGCGGTGAGCGAGGACGCCGACCACCTCAGGGCCGCCCTGAAGGACCGCAGCCTCGTCGCCTTCGTCGCAGACGGCGCCGTGCTGCCGCGGGCGAGCGGGGTGGACGACCGCCCGCTCAGGGACGCCGTTCCCTTCGTCTCGCCGCCCTCCCTCCGGGTGACCGTCGACCTCCCGAACCGCGGCAGGGTCACCGGCATGGGCGTGCCCGCCGGGATCACCCTCATCGTCGGCGGCGGTTTCCATGGCAAGTCCACCCTGCTCAGGGCGATCGAGCGTGGGATCTACACCCACATCCCCGGCGACGGCCGGGAGTACGTCGTCGCCGACCCCGCCGCGGTGAAGGTCCGCGCCGAGGACGGGCGCCGGGTGGAGAGGGTCGACATCTCTCCCTTCATATCCGGCCTCCCCGACGGCAGGGACACCCGCGCCTTCTCCACCGAGAACGCGAGCGGGAGCACCTCGCAGGCGGCGAACATCATGGAGGCCCTGGAGACCGGCGCCCGCGTCCTCCTCATCGACGAGGACACCGCGGCCACGAACATGATGATCCGGGACAGGCGGATGCAGGAACTCGTCGCCGACGAGCAGGAACCGATCACGCCCTTCATCGACCGGGCGCAGTCGCTGTACCGCGACCTCGGCGTCTCGACCGTTCTTGTCATCGGCGGGTCGGGCGACTACTTCGACATCGCCGACACCGTCATATCCATGCAGGCCTACCGCCCGGAGGACGCCACCGCACGGGCGAAGGCAATCGCCTCACGTCACGCCCCGGACCGCCTCGCCTCCCGGAAGGACGTCTTCGGCACCTTCAGGCGGCGGGTGCCGGACGCGGGGAGCATCGACGCCAGCAAGGGCCGGCGGGAGGAGAAGGTGGCGGCCGACGGCGTC
This sequence comes from Methanofollis ethanolicus, assembly GCF_001571385.1. Taxonomy (NCBI): domain Archaea; kingdom Methanobacteriati; phylum Methanobacteriota; class Methanomicrobia; order Methanomicrobiales; family Methanomicrobiaceae; genus Methanofollis; species Methanofollis ethanolicus. Next base: position 1,908,887 of record NZ_BCNW01000001.1, read on the forward strand.
CGCGGCATCAGGTTCGGCGTCCATGATGTTGACCTCTCGGCCGTGGCGCAGGTCGTGGACCCGGCCCAGACCGCGGCCATCGCCCATGCCCTGCTCAGGGCGAAGCGCCTGATGGACGGGAAGAAGACCCTCGACGAGGTGGTCAGGGCCGTCGCCGCGGAGGTCGCGGAGGACGGCCTCGACGCCCTCACCCCCCACCCTGTCGGGGGCCTTGCGGCCTTCAGGCCCTTTGAACTCGCCGCGGCGATGAACAGGTTGAGAACACTCAGGGCAGGGCAGAAAATGTACCCGTGACCCACCCTTTCAGACTTTTCTTCCCTCTTGCACCTCCCGCACGGCCGTGATCTCCGGGATGTTCATGCCGCCGAGCAGGTCGACGATCGCCTGCACGTACGGTTCCTGCCGCGTCATGCTCGGAGACGCACGCGGGTCGTTGCGCTCTCCTTTTCGCCCCATATTCGCATGTCCGGTGGCGATATAATGCAGAAAATCTTCTTTCGGAAGACCCCACCGACAGTTCACCTGTAAACGGACAAAATCCGGGTTTTTCAGATGGGGGGACAACCATGCACGGGTGCCGGGAAGAGGAATCGGCTCCCCGTTCTTCGACCCGGCAAGAGCGACCACCCGTTGCCACAATCGGTCGCAGGCGATTGCGGAATCAGGACAGGACCTGCAGTGCCGATTCGACGGCGGCGTGCCGTCGCCGGGGTAGCACCGGCAGAAGTTCACATCCATGTGCGTTTATTCGGCGGAAAAGGAATGAATGAATCGGTTTTCTCCGTCATTCGCAGGATAGCGTGCACGACCACTCCGCCGGACTCACGTACGGTCACGGCAGCGCGATCATCCCGGCACCTGCACACACAAGCACGGCGAAGAGCACCAGGTGAAGAACCGCAAAGAGGGGGACGAGCACGAACTTCGTCTTCTGTGTCTTGTGCCTGAAGACCTTCATCGCCGCCAGCGCACCGAATGGCCCGAGAAACGCGAAAGCCAGGAGCATCGTCTCCGATATCCTCCACTGTCCCCGGCGTGCCCGCCTCTTGTCCGCGTAAAACGCTGCGGCGGCACCGGCATTCAGGAGGAGGTACGCGACCAGGAGGTCGAGAGGGGGGACGCTCATGGCGACCGGCCCCTGAAAAAAATACGGGCAGGGACCATCCGCCTCACTCGGTCTCCTTTTTGCGCGTCCTGTCATTGAAGATGCCGGAGACGCCGAGCAGGTCGTTTATCCACCGCAACTCGTCGCTGCACTGGATCAGGATGATCAGGAGGAGCGTGATCGGGACGGCAAAGATCATGCCGGGCAGGCCGAGGATCCAGCCCCATATGATGAGCGAGAGGATGACGACCATCGGCGGCAGGTCGAACCGCTTCGACGCAAGTTTGGCATAGACCGGATTTTCGACGACCACATTGAGGAGGATGACAATTCCCACGACCGCCGCCGCCCCCCAGATGCCGTACTGGAGCCAGGCAAAGAATATTGCCGGTATGGCCGCGAGGATCAGGCCGATATATGGGATGAAGGCCAGGATGAAGGTGAGGGTCCCCCACAGCACGGCGGAATGGACCCCCATGAGCCAGAGGGAGAGGCCGAAGAGAAAGCCATGGATCAGGTTCGCCTCTGTCCTGACGATCACGAAGTCCATCATGAGTTTGCTCATCTTTTCGACACCCACAAAAGTCTTCGGTTCGAGCGCGATCCCCCGCTTCAGGCGCTCGGAAATGTGGGGGATCTCCAGAACGGCGAACATGGTTGTGATCAGGATAAAGAATAGGTACATCAGGACATTTCCAAGTCCGATGGCATAGGGCTTGGCGAAGGTGACGACCTCCCCGAGGTTGAATGAGGTGGGGGCGAGCAGAGAGGAGTCGATGCCAAAGTGTTGAAACAGCAGTATCAGGTCTGAGAGACGCATCTGCAGGTCAGACTGGTAGGTCGGAAGGTCGTTGAGCAGAGTCTCAAACGAACTGACCGTGATCACGACCCCGATGATCAGCACGACGGCGGCCACGGCTGAGATGACCCCCATGGCGACGATGTCGGGCAGGCCGCGCTTTTTCAGAAACTCCATTGCGGGAAGGGCAAGGATCGTCAGGATCAGGGAGACGAGCAGGAGGTTGACGATATATGCACAGTACTGCATCCCGATGACGATCACGAGGAGTGCCGCCAGGATGCAGAGAGTCTGCAGAGTGCCGGAGATGTATGAAGGATGGTCCATAGTATTACCCTGCGTCGTAATGGGAAGAGATAGGATATCATTTTTGGGAATGTATCCGACGACGATAGGGGGACCGTACACTTTTGCATTGGATTTCGGGATCTATAAGACGCAGTCCCGACAGTCCTGCGCCCCGCAGGCGATGTTCTCGATCTTCCACTTCAGCGCCCACCTCTTGATCTCCCTGACCACGTCGATGATCTCGACGCCGCTCTCTGTCAGAGTATATTCAGACTTCACCGGGAAGGCCGAGGCCTCCACGCGCTTCGTGACCAGCCCCTCGTCCTCGAGTTCCTTCAGCCGGACGGAGAGGACCTTCGAGGTGATCCCGGGGAGAGAGCCCTTGAGTTCAGAAAAACGGCGGGTGTAGCCCGTGCCCTTGTAGAGTTCCAGGAGGACGAGGAGCGTCCACTTCTTTCCCAGGTATGTGAGCGTCGCATTGACGGTGCACCCTTCCTGCATGGTATATCTGTAGAAACTCTCTGCTCCTTATACCTTAGTATCAATTCTATACTTCGTATCATTTTAATACAAAAGGAGAACAGACCATGTACTGCTATCAGTGTGAAGAGACGGCAAAGGGGTGCGGATGCACGGGTATGGGCGTCTGCGGCAAGGACGCCGAGACCGCCGGGCTTCAGGACGTCCTGATCTTCCTGACAAAGGGGATCGCGGTGCGGAACCTCGCGGCGATGGAGAGGGGAGAGGGGAACAGAGAGGCCGGGAGGTTCATCGCTGAAGCTCTCTTTGCGACCCTGACCAACGTGAACTTCGACAGAGAGCGCTTCCACGCGTACATCAGGCAGGCGGTCGCGCTCCGCGACGCCCTCCCCCCTGCCGGCGAGGACGAACCCGACGCCTGCACCTGGACGCCGGCGGACGACGCCGCTATCGCGGCAAAGGCGGAGGAAGTTGGCGTGCTGGTGACGGAAAACGAGGACGTCAGGTCTTTGCGCGAACTCCGGGTCTACGGCCTGAAGGGCGTCGGGGCGTATTACTACCACGCGGCCGCCCTCGGGTATGAGGACGACGAGGTCACTGCCTTCCTCCAGAAGGCGCTCGCCTCCACCCTCCGCGACCTCACGGTTGACGAGATGGTCGGCATCGTGCTGGAGTGCGGCAGCGTGGGCGTGAAGACCCTGGCCCTCCTCGATACGGCGAACACCTCGACCTTCGGCACCCCGGCGATCACGACGGTCAGGACGGCGCCTGGCACGCGGCCGGGCATCCTGGTCACCGGCCACGACCTGAAGGATCTGAAGGATCTCCTCGACCAGACAGAGGGGAAGGGCGTGGACGTGTACACCCACGGCGAGATGCTCCCCGCCCACGCCTACCCGGTCTTCAAGAAATACGAGAACCTGGTCGGCAACTACGGCGGTTCCTGGCCCTTCCAGAAGGAGGAGTTCGAGGCCTTCAACGGCCCGGTGCTCGTCACGACGAACTGCCTGGTCCCGCCGAAGGAGTCGTACAGGGACCGCGTCTACACCACCGGCCCGGTCGGTTTCGCCGGCTGCACCCATATCCAGGCGGCCGAGGGCGGCACGAAGGACTTTTCCGCAGTGATCGCACACGCACAGGCCTGCCTGCCCCCGAAGGACCTGCACGGCAGGGCGAGGCCTCGCTGGGTCTCTCTCTTCGGCGAGATGGGCGGCAACGGGAACAGGGACCTCGTCACCGGCTGCGCCCACGGTGCGGTGCTCGCCATCGCCGACACCGTGGTCGATGCGGTGAAGAAGGGCGCGATCAGGCGGTTCGTCGTCATGGCGGGCTGCGACGGGCGGCAGGCCGAGCGCTCCTACTACACGGAGTTTGCAGAAGCTCTGCCGAAGGACACCGTCATCCTGACCGCGGGCTGCGCCAAGTTCCGGTACAACGGCCTCGACCTCGGCGATATCGGCGGCATCCCTCGCGTCCTCGACGCCGGCCAGTGCAATGACTGCTACTCCCTGGTGGTGATCGCGCAGGCGCTTGCGAAGGCCTTCGGCGTCGGGATCAACGACCTCCCGATCTCGTACAACATCGCCTGGTACGAGCAGAAGGCGGTGCTCGTCCTCCTCGCCCTCCTTCACCTGGGCGTCAAAAACATCACCCTCGGCCCCCGCCTCCCTGCCTTTGTCTCTCCGGGCGTGCTGAAGGTTCTCGTCGAGACTTTCGGGATCCGGGCGAACACGACCGTCGCGGACGACCTGAAGATGATGGTGCCCGGGAACTGAAAAATTTCATTTTTTCCAATGAGAAATGGGCAAAATCTCTCGCCAAAGAAAGTGTATGTGAACACTTCAACCCTAAACTATCATGAGGAGATGTAGGTGAACCCCAGGTCTCGATGGCCAGAGTACCTCTATTATTAGGACACAGGAGACCTTTTCAACATCAATATTGAGAGGCAGGAGTTTAATGAAATGAAAGAAAGATTTTATTTGGTCAATCTAATAATTTATCTTATGAAGAAGGCTTTTCTATGGACGACCAAGGTAAAATCAAAATACCGACAGATTTATGTGTACCAATTTATCTAAACCAGCAAGTTGTATTTGACTTACTTGCTATTATAGAGGGGGGCTTTTCTGTAGTCTCCACCATTAATCAATCATACTCGCAAAATGAATCTCAGAATTCAGATATTGGAGCGTCATTAGGCACACAACTACTGCAATTCTTCAATATTTCTGTTGGGGGATCTAAATCAATAGAATCTGGACAAAAAGAGCAGAAGGAAATATCAAAACAAAAGGTACATACTCCCACTTCTCTATTCTCAAATTTAAGAACAGAACTAAAAGAGAAAGGATTAATTAAATCTATTGCAACACCGGATGATATTGCAAACTTATCTAGCGGAGATTTCATCGAATATAAGGCGATATTGAAAAAAAATCCACTAATAGATACAATAGAGATGATAAAACAACTTTTGGAAATCGCTGTTTTATTCAATGCAGAAAAAAGCATTGGAAAAACACAAAATAAACCCGCTAAGGGGAATCAAAGAAAAGATCAAAATCCAAATGAAAAATTTTTAGAGCAAATAGATGGACTACTAAAATCACTCACTCAATCAGAGTCTGTCGAAATTATTGGGGATATTCTTGGTTCAGAAAATATCAAATCTGTATTATCAACAAAATTGGGATATTTTAATGATCAAAATGCTGACGAGATAATAGATGGGGAATATTATGTGTTGGGAAAAATTGTCCGGATCGTGAAAACTGACTCCGAAGAACCAATAAATCTACTAAGAAAAACAACATTTGGTAGATTTGATAACCACATTTTTGAAAAATTTCCATCTATGCTCTCTCAGGCAGAAGAAGGAGGATTGAAAACTCCCGAATTTGTTACTGAAATACGGGGCCCAGCGATTCAAGTAATGCCAATTGCAATATTCATATGATCTCTAAATTATATCCTATTTACTTCTAGATGGATTTATTTTGCCCATCTCAATTTACCAGTTTATCGAAATCCAAAAATTCTTCATATAGATTTTTTGATCTTGATCTTCTTTGCTTTTTGCCAGCGTACAATTTGCTGTACAGAACCAGCCTTCCCATAATAATCACGGTGATGGGCAAAAAAAGAAGATTTAGGTACAGCCCTGATATCTCAATGGTATACATGCTCAACAATCCCAGACATTCTGACCATGATAATACTGCCGAGATCATGGATATCTTCGTCGGGGTGCTGAACAGGGCGTCGGTGATCGAGAGGAACCTGTCGACATGAGGCCCAGTGTGCTCGTCTACCCCTCGGGAGTGCACCCAATCGATATGACCGGGCGGTTCAGGAATGTCGGGGAGAAAAAGAGATCTGAAAGTATTACAGGACCTCGACCTCGTCGTCCTGCATCAGGCGCACCCTCTCCTCATAGGCCGCCGGGTCCTGCGCATACTCCCTGATGGCCCGCACGTCTTCCGCCGCCTGCCCCGAGAGCGTAGCCTCCAGCGCGGCGAGGTCGCTGTCGTGGCGCCCGAGGGCCGACGCTACCGCCTGGGAGAAGTAGTCCTCTTTTCTCACCCTCTCCCCGTCGAAACGGCGTGCGTCGTGTGCCAACTGCTCGACCACCGCCCGTGCGCCGCCCAGGACCGCGAGGAGGTGGAGGGCGTGCCTCACCGCCGTGCGGTCGTCGCCGGAACGTCCGAGGGCTGCCCGGACCCGCCCCGCCGCCTCCTCCCTCTCCGCCGGCAGAGTCCCCTGCCGCACGGCCGAGGCGTACATCACCTGGAGGGCCATCGTCGCCGCCCTCCCGCCGAGATCGAGCACCCCTGCGACCACGTCGAGGTCAGCAGGCGCAAGGGGGTCCACCGCCCTGTACAGGATGAGGTCGTGGAGGGCGGCATGGACCGCATCGCGGTCCCCCGCCTTCAGGGCGACCTCCAGATCCCGTGTCTGAAAATGTGCCGCCACCATCTTATCGGAAAAAATCGTCCCGGAGACGCATGAAGGTTCCTGCGGCAGAAAAAGAGGAGGGTGACGACGGCCCGTACAGGGCCACCGCCGCGACGGCGAAGACCGGGAGCATCGTCACGAGCGCCATGTGCGCCCCGTAGCCTGGCGAGGTATGGAAGGTGTAATTCAGGGTTTCCCAGAGTTGCGTGAAGGCCGTGACGGCGACGAGCACCTGGAGGACCGCGGCGGCGGAGACGGGGGCAGGCATGATGGCGCCGAAGTGGAGCGAGGAACATGCCCGAGAGTCTCAGGCTGATGTGCCTTTCAGGCGGCTTCGACCGCCTCTTCGACCTGGCCTTCAGGGAGAGGAGGGTCGTCTCCATCACGCGGGGACACCCGACCGTGCCGGCCTCCCCCTGGCGTGAAGGCGAGCGGCGTGGCGACGGTCCTCATCATGCCCATCAGGATCAGGGACGAGATCGTGGGCCTCCTGAACATGGGGAGCGGGGACGAGAAGCACTACATGGCGACGAGCCTGGAGAACATCTCGTCCATCGGCCTCCCGCCCGGCATGGCCCTCGATCGCTCCCGCCTCGCCCGCGCCCTGGGAGGGTGCATGAGTGGCTATTCGACGACGGGACGATGAAGGGGCCGATTTTCGTCGGATCGAGAAAAAAAGGGCTTCGTTGAAATCCTCATGTTCAGATTGATGTCTCTCTCCCTTCCCTGAGAGCAGACGCGGATCCTCCGCCTTCCCCCCACTGTCTGCCGGGGGCTCCTCGAAAGCCTACGGCTTTCTCGAACTCGCTATCGCTCGTTGCCCCCGGACCCCGGTTGCGATTAGCCTCGGGAAGAGAGAAAAGAACATCCGGAGGAGTGCCGTACCCCTGCCAATCCTCGCGCGGGGGTCCGGGGGCGTAGTCCCCCGGCGCAGGCACACCAGAATAGGTTTTCAACAGACCCAAAAAAAGAATTTTTTCCGAAAGCACTCGTCACTGCTTTTTCCCGTGGATCACCAGCCCGTACGGATGGGCGATCACCTGCCAGCCTCCAAGCTGCGAACGCCCGAGCACGTCCATGATCTCCTCCCGGGTATACGCCGCCCTGACCGAGGTCTCAAACCCTGGCCTGATCTCCGGGGGTTCGCAGGACTCGTGCATCTGCCGGTAGATCTCAGGGGAGAGGTCGCGCCGGAGATCGGTGATGCAGAACCGCCCTCCAGTCTTCAGGACCCGCGCCATCTCGTCGAAGACCACTCCCGGAGATCCCCATTCGTGGAGAGATCCGTTCGAGAAGACTGCATCAAAGGCGCCGTCTTCAAACGGCATCGCGAGGGCATTGCCTTCCTGGTACCTGACCCGGGAGGCAAGGCCGTAACCGGCGGCGTTTTTTTCAGCAGAGGCGATCATCGCCGGGCTGATCTCAAGACCGACTAGCCGCGTCCCTTCGGTCGTCTTCAGCCACTCGAGCCCGAAGTAGCCGGGGCCGGGGCCGATCTCAAGGGCAACACCCGATCTGATCCCCGATTCAAGAAGATCCTCGACGGGCAGGTGCCCCTCATCCCTCAGCCCCCTCTGCATCTGTTCATAGAATGCAACGGTCATCTCATCCTGGATGCCGTCGTCCGTTTCCGGTTCTCTCTGTTCAAACATCGGTTTCACCTGATTTTTTTCCTGTGCATGATACCGTGCATCGGCCACTTCCTCAAGCCTCAGGAGCCTGCCCCCTCTCACGACCGTCATGGGCACGTGCAGGCGGTCCCGCGATCTTTTCAGGTCCTGAAGCACGCTCATAAACGACGTATCATCATGAACGCCGGTGAATTTCGCGCACAACATGGCGAATTTCTGCTGCTCGTCTTCAGTCAGCCGCGCCATCCCTTCCTCAAGGTACGCGAAGAGCCGTTCTTCGATCGCAAGAATCCATTCCTCTCCCTTCCTGGTGGGGACGATACGATATGTCCGCCGGTCTTCCGGGTCCCGGACCCTGCGAACATATCCCTCCTTTTCGAGATGATTGATGTGATCGGTGGCGGTGCTCCGGGAGACGCCGAGCATGCCGGCAACATCGCCCATACAGATACGGGATAAATAGGCGGTGTAGAGGATCTCCGTGGCAGCAGGGGAAAGGGGGCTTTTTCGTCCCCGGTCGACTTCCCAGAGCATATTCATGGCGATCTGCACCATTCCCAGCGAGAGGCGGATGCGTGCGATTGCGGGCATACCCATGGTACACTGTCCGTCCGCGTCGGCGATAAATATTACGGATATCCGTAATACTTTGGAGCACAGTGCCCGGTCCCCTGTACGGAAAAGCTTTGCAGGGCCGGGCCGTTCGGGGTGCCGGGACGTGTGCGCACTCTTTGGTCCTGCATGGAGCACAGGCCTATCTGGCGGCACTGCAGATCGACACCGAGGAAAGACGCGTGCGCTCTTCGCATGCTTCATCTCCCTGTTGAAATACCTCCTCTCCCGGAGGTTCATCCGGGGGGATCACATCTTCCCGACCGGCATCAGGTAGAGGGGGCGCTCGTCCTCCTCCATCATCAGCACTTTTCCGACGCCTTCGTCGTCGAAGGCCCCGATCGAGACCGTCCCTATCCCCAGGGAGACGGCCTGGAGGTAGATGTTCTGGGAGGCGTGGCCTGCCTCCATGTGCACGTACCTGATCCCCCTCTCCCCGTATTTTCCGGTCGTGCGCCCGTACACGCCGGAGATCGCGATGACCGCCGTCGCCTCCTCGATGGCCGACTGGTCGAGGGCGGCGCCGGCGAGGGCCGACCTCGCGTCGCCGTCGGCGAGGCGGTAGAGCAGGTGGCCGGACGGGACGTAGCGATAGACCCCCGCGGGGAGGTCGGCGACGTCGCCGGCCGCCACGGTGACCTCAAGCGGGTAGAGCGCCCCGGCCGACGGCGCCGTCCTGTAGCCGCGGACGTCTGTCACCCCCTGGGCCGCCCAGAGGAGTTGCCCGAGGTCGGCGAGGGTGATGGGGGCGGCGCCGTAGTCGCGGACAGACCGCCGCCCCGCGAGCGCCTCCTCGACCGAGATACTGCCCGCCGTCTGCGGCTGCGGGAGTTTCACCGTCTCGTTCTCACTCTCCCCGGCGACGCCCGTCTCCTGGCCCAGAAAGACCGCGGCCAGGCCGACCAGTACGACCGTCGCCGCCAGGAGGACGATGAGTGCCGTGTTCATCTTCACCTCTCCCCTCCACCACCGCACGATACTTATGGGTAGTGCCCGGGGGAATCAGATTTATTTTTTCAGGTCGACTCTCTCCTCATGCACAGGACCGCTTCTCTTCTGCTTATCTGCATCCTCCTCTCTGCCGGTTGCCTCTCGGCGCCCCCCCAGCAGGAGGAGAATGTCCGTCTGATCACGCCGCCGGAGGGTTTCTCCCTCTTCGACGGCCAGGGCACCTACGTCGGGATCATCGGCAACGAGACCCCCGATATCCCGGCGAACTACAGCATGGGGATTGTCACCATCCCGCCCGGCAACGCGACGCCCCTGCACAGGCTGATCGGGAGCACCGAGTTCGTCTCTCTGATCGGCGGCGCGGCCGAGATCAGGTGCGACAACCATACCGTAACCGCCCGCGAAGGCGAGACCGTCCTCCTGCCCGCGGGAGTGCTCCAGTCGATCGCCTCTGTCGGGACGACCGACCTCCGGTATGTCGACGCGGTCCAGCCTCCCTTCACCGCAGCGATCGAGATCTCGGGAGACGACCTGGCCGCCCTCAATATGGCGACAGACGGCGTGCCTGTCGTCATCCCCGACCCGAGGGCCGGGATGGCGTGGGACATGGGCTCGGACATGATGATCTATACCCTCGCCAATCCGGTGCTGATGAAGGAGATGGCCCTCCCCATCGACTACAGCGTCGCCTATGTCGAACTCCTCCCCGGCGGGTCGATCGGCTACAACCGTCTCAAAGGGTCGTCAGAGGTGATCCTCGTCATCAGCGGCGAAGTCGAGGTCTTCACGCCGGAAGGAAACGCCATACGGGTGCCTGCCGGCAGTGCCGCGTACGTCCAGCCCGACCGGATGAAGGGCTACCGGAATGTCGCGGCCGCGAACGCCACGATGCTGAGCTTCGTCGACCCGGCCTGGACGCTGGAAAAGACCGAGATGCTGGAGTGACGGCCTCTCATTATTTTTTGTGAACGGCCGCGAGGGTCGTTTTTTTCTGAGAGAAAGTCGTGAAAAAAAGTGATCTGTAGAATCCCTCCCACCTCGGTTGATAGTGTGTGCTGATCCTCTTCCTTTCCCTTCCCATTCGCCGGGGGACTACGCCCCCGGACCCCCGCTCGGGATTGGTCCCGGGAAGAAAAGGCCGGAGTTCTGGAGGATTATGCCATCCCTGCCTCTATCGTAATGGCAGGGGGTATGGGGGGCGGCAGCCCCCCAGCCTAGGCACTTCTGAACAGAATTTTTCTCGTTATCGCTTCAGGAAGTACTTCCCCGTGAGGGTTTCTACAGGGCCGAAAAAAGTGATCCGGGCCCGCCCTCAGACGAGGGGGCGGATGATGACCAGACGCCACTCCGTACCGTGCAGGCCGACAGTCGTCCAGTACGCCTCCTTCCTGACGACCCCCCCAAACCCGGTGTCATAGAAGGAGTAGGCCGCATGCCCCGACCAGTTGTCGGAAAAAGATCGTGCCGTGTCGAGAACCTCCGGGAAGTCCGCATACAGGGATTCGTTGAAGGTTTCCTTCCCGATCTCTTCGGGGTCGGCATCGTAGAGCACACGACCGCCCGACTGGGCGGCCATCACGGTATAGGGCGTCCCTTTGACCGTGGCCTCCGCGTGCCCGCCGACGAGACGGTCGGGCAGGAAGGCGACGCTCACAAGGCCGATCATCTTTTCGTCCGGCGAGAAGACCGGGCACTCGATCGTCGCCGCGTACCCTCCCTCTGCAAGGGGGAAGAGGTCTGACATCACCGGCGCCTTCCGGTCGAACACCTCCCGCACAACCGCCTGCTCGCCCAGATTGCTCCCCACAAGTCCGATGCCCGCGGGCCTGGCGGCAGTGACCGTGCCGTTGCGCGCGACCACGATCGCAGAGTAAACTGACGGATCGACCGCCAGCGCACCGTCGAGGAGCGCCTCCGCCCGCGGCCCCGAAAGACCGGCGCTCTCAAGGCCCGCAGCCGTCTCCGCCGCCGCCCGGTCGATTGCCGTCAGGTTTCCGGTGACCGCCCCCTGCATCCCACCGAGGAGAGAGAGCATCTCAACGCGGGCGGCGTCGTCAGAGGCTCCGCTCTCCGCCGGGGCCGTGCATCCCGCACAGAGAAGGGAGGCCGCCGCCAGGGCGAGAGCGATCGCCCATACATGAGATTCCATGGATCACCTATCGACAGAGGAGGACAAGAAATCGACGCCTCATCACGCCCTGAAAAGAGATGCACGGGGAAACACCGGCAGGAGAGCGTCTCCGGCCCGGTCCAACAGGACCGGGGGGCGAGAACACAACTGCAATACTTTTATTTCCGCTATCTCCATCTCCCAGTATGAAAAGTACAGGAATTTTTCTGGTACTGATGGTCCTTCTTGCATCCGCACCTGTCTCGGCGTGCACCATCTTCGCGGTCACGCCGGGCGCCTCCGGGAACGGCACCATGTATCTCGGCCACACCAACGACGGCGTCGGGCCCGATTGGAGAAACATCGACGACATCGTCCTGACCTATGTCCCGGCGGCCGACCATGCGCCGGGAGAGACGCGGCCCGTCTACTTCGACCCGAACAGCGGTTCCGACGCCGCCGGCAAGAAGGCAGGGAACACCTCGCACCTGGTCCTCGGAGAGATCGAGCAGGTGCCGCACACCTACGCGTATTACACCGCGTCCTACGCCATGATGAACGAGCACCAGCTCCTCAGCGCCGAGTGCACCGACTATGCGAAGGTCGAACTCAATGCCGAGGAGGGGAAGAGGATCTTCTACTCGTCCGAACTCTCGAATATTGCGCTGGAACGCTGCACTACCGCACGGGACGCGGTCGAACTGGTCGGCAGCCTCATCGACGCCTACGGCTATTACGGGACAGGCGAGACGCTCATCTTCGCCGACCCCACGGAGGCGTGGGTCATCGAGATGTGCTCCAGTCCGGCAGGCACAGGCGGCCTCTGGGTCGCGGAGAAGATACCGGACGGCGAGGTCTTTGTTGCCGGGAACGAGTTCAGGGTCAGGAATGTCACGGCGGGCGACCCGGACATGCTGTACACCCCCGACCTCTTCTCGGTCGCCGAGGAGTACGGCCTCTGGTCTCCCTCTGAGGGCACCTTCGACTGGCTGGAGGCGACAAGTTACGGCGAATACTCCCACCCCTATTACTCACTGATGCGGGTCTGGAGCATCCAGAACAGGCTTGCGCCCTCGCTGAAGGTGAGCCCCTATGTCGAGGACTCGTACACGACAGCCCTGCCCTTCACGGTCGTGCCCGACACGCCCGTCAACCGCACGACCGCCCTCTCCCTCTTCAGGGACCACTATGAGGGAACGGACTTTGATCTGACGGCAGGCATCGCCGCCGGGCCCTTCGGAAACCCGTACAGGTACCTCGGTCCCGCGGACGCCCACACCAATTTCCAGAACGATACCTCCATCGAGGTGCGGCCGGGTGCGAACCCGCGGCCTGTCTCGGCGATCTTCTGCAGTTACAGTTATGTTGCGGAGGCGCGGTCCGGCCTCCCCGACCCTGTCGGCGGCGTCCTCTGGTTCGGCCCTGCCGTGGCCTACGAGACAGTGTACGCCCCGATCTACGCCGGGTCGGAGGATGTCTCGACGTCCTACACGACCGGGACGCGGACGGAGTACGACCCCGACGCCGCCTACTGGACATTCGATTTCGTGACCAACTGGGCGATGCTCCGCTATGACGCGATGATCGAGGACATCCTGGCAGAACAGGTCAGACTCGAAGCAGAGTCGATGAGGCTGGTCGGGGAGACCGATGCAGAGGCGGCAGGGATGATCGCCGCGGGCGACGAAGCCAGCGCCCGCCGCCTCCTCACCAATGTCACCGTGCAGAGGGGCGATGAGATCATCAACGAGTGGCAGGACCTCTCGGCGATGCTCATCGTGAAGTACTCGAACGGCCTCGTCACCGACCCGGCGACGGAGGACGTCGACGAACCCGGATATCCGGCATGGTGGTACCAGGAGGCAGGATACCAGTACGGCCCCAGGGTCTACGACCTCGAACGCCTCCGCGCCACGCCGGGCCTGAACTACACCGGCGAGAGCGTGTGGTTCCCCAAAAACGTCTCTATCGACCAGATCCTGGAGAGGATCTGATCCTTTTTTTTCCCTGCGAGACTCCTGTCTCTGAGGATTGGGCCGGAAACATCTCGTACGCCTTTATCCCCCATCAGAGAGACCTAACGATCACTGATCCCCCATGCATACCAGCGTTCGCCCCATCCATCTATGGGCACTTCTCCTGATCGCCGTCTCCCTCATGACGGCAGGGTGCCTCCAGGACAGACCGCAGGACGGCCCCGTCTCCGTGCCGGAAGAGACGAGTCCCATCCAGACGCACTACTCCCCCGGCGAAATTACCCGGTTGAGCGAGGCCGCAGAGGAGACTGCAAACGCCTCTCTCAACGCCATCGCCGAGATCCCTCCGGAAAAACGCACCTTCGAGACCACGGTCCTCGCCTTCGACCGGGTCATGGCCGATTATTCCGATGCGGTCGCTCCCCTTACGCTGATGGGATATGTGTATCCCGATGCCGGGATCGCCGCCGAGGGCATGGCCTGCGAGGAATCCACATCCGCCTTCAAGACCGCCGTTTTCACCCGGCGCGACCTCTACGACGCCCTCCGCGGCCAGACGCCACACACGCCCGAGGAAGCCCGCCTATACGACATGACCATCAGGGACTTCGAGAAGAACGGCCTGAACCTCCCGGACGACCGTCTCGCGAAGGTCAGGGAGATGCGGACTGAGTTGAGCGGCCTTGAGATCCGGTACGCGGCCAACCTGAACAACGATAACACCACGCTTGAGTGTACAGCCGACGAACTCGCTGGAATACCGCCGGCGGCGATGGCCGCGTTCTCGCAGACCCCGCAGGGGACATATATCGTCACCATGAAGTATCCCGACTTTATCGCGGTGATGACCTATGCCGACAATGTCGAGACACGCACGAGGATGTACGAAGCGTCCAGCAACCGGCAGGCGGAGGCGAACACCGCCCTGCTCGAAGAAGCAATCGTCCTGCGCCAGAAAATTGCACGGGAACTGGGGTACGCCACATGGGCCGACTACCAGACCGACGGCAGGATGGCCGGGAACACGAGCACTGTGATGGGCTTTCTCACCTCCCTGCAGGCGCCCCTGAAGGGAAAGTACGACGACGAGATGGAAGACCTCCTCATCCTGAAGAAGAGTCTGGACCCGGCGGCAACGGCCGTCGACCCCTGGGACATCACGTACCTCCAGGAGAAACAGAAGACGCAGGAGTACGCCTATGACGAGGAGGAGGTCAGGGAGTACTTCCCTCTCGACACCGTCCTTCATGGCCTCTTCGAGACCTACGGGACCCTCTTCGACATCAAGTTCTCCGAGGTCGGGGACGCTCAGGTCTGGTCTCCCGATGTCAGGCTGTATGCGGTGACGGACCGGGCAGACAACGAGACGATCGGTTACCTGTACCTCGACCTCTATCCGCGTGACGGGAAGTACGGGCACTTCTGTGCGGCCCCGCTGGTCGGCGGGAGGCTGAAAGACGGCACGTACGCGACGCCGGTCGTTGCGATCCTGGGGAATTTCAACAGGCCCGAGGGTGAAAGGCCGTCTCTTCTCTCAATGTACGAGATAGAGACGCTCTTCCACGAGACCGGGCATGCGATGCACCATCTCCTGACGACCGCACCCTATGGCTCCCTCTCCGGGTTCAACGTGGCGTTCGATTTCGTCGAGACTCCCTCCCAGACACTTGAGGAGTGGGCATGGGACCCCGAGGTCCTGGAGTCGGCATCTGGCCATTATACAAATGCGTCCAGAAAGATTCCGGCAGACCTTCGCGACCGCGTCATTGCGGCGCGAAACGTCGGTACAGGGACTTTCTACACCCGCCACCTCCTCGCCGACTCTCTTGAGGATATGCGTTTCCACACTGCGACAGGCCCCATCAACGTGACCGAGGTCTGGTACCAGACCTGTGAGGACGTGACCGGCACGCGGCCCCCTGCCGGCACCCATCAGCCTGCATCGTTCGAGCACCTCATGGGCGGATACGATGCTGGCTATTACGGGTATCTCTGGTCGAAGGTCTATGCCCTCGATATCGTCGACGAGTTCAAGGAGGACGGCATGACCAACCGGACTCTCGGCATGACATTCAGGGATGAGGTCCTGTCGAGGGGCAACATGGAGGACGGGATGGTGCTCCTTGAGAATTTCCTGGGGAGAGAGCCCGGGGTGGAGGCGCTGTACCGGCACATAGGGATAAATAATTCAAAGGCATAAAAATTCAGGAAATACCTGAATCATTCATAATTATGGATTGCATGATACCCTTTTTCACACCGTGAAGAAAAAAAAGTTTCTAGAACCAGACCCGCCACAAAACCAAAAATAATATATGGGATTTCCCCCATATTGAAAATCAGTCAATAGCATCGATGGATGTTATGCATGGAGCATGTGTTCCATGGTATCCGGGATGGTGATCCCATCGAAAGATACACCGCAAACGGTG
Source organism: Methanofollis ethanolicus (assembly GCF_001571385.1). NCBI lineage: Archaea > Methanobacteriati > Methanobacteriota > Methanomicrobia > Methanomicrobiales > Methanomicrobiaceae > Methanofollis > Methanofollis ethanolicus. Next base: position 1,925,228 of record NZ_BCNW01000001.1, read on the forward strand.
ACGTTTGCCGATCCATTTTGTTATTGGCTCTAAGCACAATTGGAGTCAATAAAATGAGCAATCAACAAGACGTTAATTTCAAGGTCGGTATTGTTGGCCTTGGATCGGTTGGTTCTGCTGTTAAACACGCACTGAGTTTCTACTATCCCTGCACCGGTTATGACATAAAAGGTATCGGTTCATGGAGTGACATTCTGGAAACACAGGTGACTTTTATCACCGTTTCGACGCCGGAAGGCATTGACAGTCGCCTTGACTGTTCAGCGGTTGATAATGTTTTGTCCCGGCTCAACGAAAGTGGGCATTCCGGTATTTGCGTGATAAAAAGCACTGTTGGAGTTGGGTATACAGATTCAGCGGTGAGACGTTTCCCGTGTCTGCGAATCGTTTACATGCCGGAATTTTTACGCGAAAAAAGCAACTTCACCTGGTTTGTCAACCCTGACAGAATCGTTGTAAGCGGAGACGATCAGGATATCGATACTGTGCTGGAATTATTCACCTGGGTAGACGGGCTCTATGACACGGTGCCGGTTTTACGGATGTCTTATATCGAAGCAGAAATTGGAAAACTTGCTCATAATGCAAGAATTGCACTCCTCGTTAGTTTCACAAATGAAATTGAACAGATTTCTCAGGAACACGGCGCCGATCCAAACCGGGTAATGAGTGTAATCCATGCCGACAGACGCGTAAAGTCCCAGGAACATCTGCGACCGGGACTTGGTCCCTATGGCGGGAAGTGCGTCCCGAAAGATACCAGGGAACTGATCAATGCCTCACGCAATACGATACTCCTCAAAGCGGCAGAGACTGTAAATAACACTCTCCTGAACAAGAGGTTTCCCCTCGATGTGAAAACTGCCGTCTCACAACCGACTGAGAAACGGATCTGCTAAGGGGGCACGAGAAAATTATGACGCAACTTGCTGTACTTATTGCCACAAAAAACCGCCCGGAATCCCTGAAAAATGCGCTTCATTCGATTATCCGTCAGACAACTCAGCCGGATACAATTTTTGTTGTCAGTGATTGTGATTCCGAACACGAGAAAGCAACAGATCGAATTATCCATGAGATTGCCCTGACATTTCCACAAATTCGCTTGATAGAAAATCAGAGGACAAAAAATCTCTCCGGCGCAATAAACACAGGGCTTCAAACTCTTATTGAAGATAATTACATCCCTGAATCTACATACTGTGCCCTTCTTGATGACGACGATGAGTGGGAACCGGAGTATCTCTCCCTCTGCCTCGAAAAAGCCGAATCAGAAAACCGGGATGTTGTTATATCGGGCCTTATCCGTCATGAAAAGCAGGATGTTGATGGGGTGCGATTATCTATCCCTGACGCTCTTAGTGTCGGTGATTTTTTTGTTGGAAATCCCCATGTCCAGGGTTCAAATCTTTTTGTCCGGTTCTCGACACTTCTTGCAGCAGGGGGGTTTGACGAAAATCTGGAAAGTACGACAGACAGGGATGTATGTATTCGAATACTCGATCTGAGTTCATGCAAGGTTGGGTATATTCAAAAACATCTGGTACATCACTGGGCTCTTCCCAATACAAACCGGCTTTCTGAACCGCAGTCCCCCCGTAAGATTCAGGGTTTAACAGAATTTTACAACAAATATGCTCCACGCATGAACTCTCAGGAACAGGATGCATTCAGGCATCGTGCCCTGAAGCTGTTTGGATGTGAAATTCATTCCGTTGGAATGCCTGATGGAGCCAAATCGATACCTCTAGACAGACCACGTTGTTATCAAACCGAATCAACAGTTCCTCTGGTCGTTGGTTTCATTGCGACGCGGATGACATCCACTGAAAGTCTCCTCAACGATCTTCATGCTTTTTTTGGGGATTCTTCTGGTATTCGAAGGGTTGTAATCTGTGACAACACACCATCAACCGAAGTTCTCAAACAGTTGCTTGGTCGCGAACAGTATCGATCGCTGAACTGCACGCTGATCAGCAGAAAAACCATCGATGAAGAATGTGATGCAGGAGTATTTGGATCATATCTGCAGGATAAAGAACAACGGAAGGGTATTTCTTCAGGAAGGACTGTCCTTCATCACCATCTTTACAAAGAGGCCAAAAAAATACCCGGTTCTGTTGTATGGGTGTTGGACGACGACATAAGGCTCGAATATCTCACAAATGAGCATACTATTGTCAAATTGTCCTATCAGGATGTGCAGGACACAATAGTGAGACTGAAAAGTCAGGGTATTAGCATCGCCGTTGGAAAAATAACCGGCGACGCGCCGCTCCCAGTGCATAGTACTCTTCGGGTTCAACTTCTCGATATTTTCTCAGAATTGAAACGCAGGGAACAGGTACTAGTCTCTGAATCTTCAGGGCAAAAAAATACTCAAATCAAGCATATTCACCAGACTGATAACTTATCTGGGAAATTTCCGGATTATTACTATGACTATTCGGGCGAACACACTGCACACCTTGAATTGCCTTTTCGAGAATCACTGATGGAAATCCCGACAATTGATGATCTCATCCAGAAGATCCCTGAAATCGGGTTTGGGAAAAATATCTCCCGTCCGGTTATAACCCAACCCTGTTCATCCTGTAGCAAAGTGTCTGTATCATCGCCGTCCATTATCCCTCGGGGAGGGAATACCATCGTTCTCAATCTGGAGTGTCTTCGTGAATTTCCCAACCTGTCTCCCAGAATTGGACAATTGAATGCCCGCCGCGGGGATACGTTCTGGTGTATCCTCAACAATCGCATCAAGGCGACCAGGGTAGGTTTATTCCCCCTTGCCGTACGGCAGGAAAGAACATCTGAAACGACGCGGGCACATGATTTTAGCACACTTCTTGCAGATTTTTATGGCAGTGCCTTCATCCGTGCGATGGATCAGTACTATGAGAGAAAAATTCAGGAAACCGGTTCCGTTCCCCGTCGTCTCAGACTCTCAATAGATAATAATGGCAGGGAAATGATCTCGTCACTGTTCGGGAGTCATCTGAATAGGAGACTTTCCCATTTTGTAATGAATGCCTATCGCATTCGGGGTTTAATCGGTTCAATTGAGAATACATTAGAGTCAGAAGTCTTTTGTGATGTCCAGAGGATCTACGAGGTACATTCATTCCTGAACTCACTGAAACAACTCTACTCTCCTGAGAATATCTGGAAGACCTATCATGAGGGGAAGTGCTGGAACCGTACTGACCTGGATCTGTTTCTCGGTCATTTCAAAGAATATGTGAAGACCTATCACCACAACCTTTCCCAGGAGATTTGTCCGGAACATATCAGATATGCAAAACAGGTTACGGAAAGAATCCTTAGGAAAAGATATCGCGACATATCGATTCCCCTGCGGAACATAGGGTATGGTCATGAAGGAGCCGTATTCACTGATGGCAAAAACGTGTACAAATATTTCTATGCAGGCCTGGCGAATTTTCAGGAAGCCCGCCTTGAAATCCTCAGGAAAAAGGTATTAAACAGCAGTTCTCTTCCCCATTTGAGTTCTCTTACCGATATTATTGAGGAAAATGGAGAACTGATCTTTGTCATGTCCTATGAAGGCGATAAAGAATATTCGGGTGGTCACCTCCAGGATATACTCGCAATTCTGAATGAATGCAAAGAATCCGGCATCGCATTTACAAATTTTCATCCAAAGAACCTGATTGTCAATGGTGATACGCTTAAATTGGTAGATATCGGAGATTCGATTGTTCCGTACAATGAAAAAGAATTCCTTCAGATGTGCAGAAGGGCATATCTTACGTGCCGCTGGTATTTCCGAAAAGATATATCAGAATTGATGTCGACCGCTCTCTTTGACCCGGACCTGCCTGAACTCTGTGGGTTTAACTATTTTTTCGAGGCTACGAAGAAAAAAACAAAAAATGATCTTGTTAACGAAAAAATAGTTCAATTGGTTGCTGAAAGCCGTCCCACAAGGATTTTTGATTATGGATGTGGAAGAGGATCAATTGCAGAAAGACTAGCAGACATGGGGTATCGTGTGTTTGCGTATGATCCAGATCTTTCAGTCCTTCGTAAGAACTCTACCAACCCTATTAAAGCTCATTATGTTGACCCCAACGAATTGGCACACCTGATATTGTGTGGTGAGAAGTTTGACACTGTGGTCTGTAGTCTGGTTCTCTGTACAATCAGCGATAACACGGAAGTAAAGGAGGTCATGGGAAATATCCGTAAGCTGGTTTCAGATGACGGTGAAGTAATTGTTGCTCTTTGCAATCCTTTTTCATCATTTGTTCCGGAATCTGAGACCCATATCAAGTTGGACCTTCCTGAGGATACGAAATATCAAAAACAATTTTGTTACCAGAAAAGAATGAAGGAAACCGGCAAGATTCGGTATGAATGCCACAGGCCGTTCTCATGGTACAAACACCTTTTCCACCAGCATGCCTTTGAAATCTCGGGAATTGAAGAAGTCAAAACACTGGACATTCAAAACCTCTGTCCTTCCAGTGATTTCATCATCCTGAAGTTAAAACCTCTCAATATCCCGGAAAACCACAGTGTCTCACTTCTCATCCGTGCGGGTGCAATGGAATGGGAGACAATCGATCTTCAAATCCGACACATTGTTAGTCAATTGGAAGGACCTCAGACTTTTTTAGAAAAAATCGTGGTCACGGATAACTATACGGGCCCATTCGCACGCCAATATTCTCAGGCAAACCTGATGGATTTCAAAAGGAAACTTGACCGTCTCGTTGCTGAAGGAATAATTGATATGGTGGTGACCGCACCTGAAGATCCCTCAATCATTGAAGACACCAACATAAGATGGTTTAATGTTTCTTCAGCGAACCCGCGTAGTCGGAATGGTCAACCGACCTTTATGGCGCTTTTCGGGTTTGAACAGTGTCGGGGAGATTATATTCTCCATATGGATAGCGACTGCATCATCGCACGAATGGACCGTGACCATGATTATCTGGGAGATATGGTCAGTATTTTCCAGTCCGATCCAAATGCCCTTACAGTTTCATTCAATATCGCAAAATCTGATGATGAACCATACACACGGGATAGTCAGGGGAAAAAATGGCGAACTGAAGTGCGATGTGGGCTGATATCGAGGGCTCGAATTCTATCGTCACTTCCTCTCCCGAATGATGCAGATGAATCAGGCGCACTTCAACTTGCCTGGCATCGTGCTCTCGATACCAAACTTGTTCAATCAGAATGGCAGTCCTATCGTGGGGGAGACCGGCGAACATTTTTCATCCATGTTCCCAACACCACAAAAACCAATGGTAATTTTTGGTTCACTGTGCTCGGGTCTGCGGAACAAAAGAAGATTCCAGAGATCCAGAATAATTCCGTTGATCTCATAGGAACAATGAATGACTGGGTCGGTTCTCTCAGTAATGAATGTGTATTCATCATCCGTGGAAAAGATGTTCCCATTTCAAAATTGCGACGATGTATGGATTCGGTAGATCGGCAAACAGACTCCAGCTTTGGCCTGGTCTTCATCGATGCAGGATCCTTGAATCCAGTTCCCGAGTATATCAAAGAAGTCCTTTTACCCACATGGGGGGAGAGGGCCCGTGCATTTCTCAATTTTTCCCCCCTGACGTCTCTTGAAAACAATGTAATTGCTATTCGAGATATCTGCTCAAATCCGGACAGTGTCATTATCACATTGGATATGGACGATGCCCTCATCGGGACTGATGTCATCGAGTGCCTCAGAGAAAAGTATCGCCAGGGGGCAGATTTGACCGTAGGGTCCATGATACGAACAGATAAATCATGTGATTATCCAGCAATATTCGAGGATGTCCGGAATGCACGGGGCGGCAATGTCTGGCAGCACCTGAGAACATTCAGGAAATATCTCTTTGATGCTATCCCGGAATCCTATTTCAAAATTGATACCGGTTGGATTTCCTTTGCCGAAGACTGGGCTTTTATGATTCCCATGGTTGAGATGGCAAGACATCCGCTCTATGTCAATAAGATTCTGTACTTCTACGAACCCACGGGGAATAAAGACCCGGCAACCAGGCTCCGCCGGGAAGATATGATCGCTAAAATTGTCGAGAAGAATCCCCTGAACCGAGATTTCTGCATCTTAAGGGGCGGTATGGAATGAAACCCGGGGATTATGTACTTAATCTCATCAAAAACGCACCAAAAAATCGTCGGACAATCGCACTCATTCGGCATTCAAAGAAAGAATCGTTTAATGGGATTCCTGACGAGCTTCGTGATTCTGTTGGAATTACTGAGGAGGGCATTGTAATGGCCAGAGAATTTGGTGAAGCAATGAATCAAATCCCCTCTGTACAGAGACTTCTCCTTGGTCATACCATAGCGAAAAGAGCGGAGATGACGGCCCAGTCAATTTTTGATGGATATTGTTCTGACGGTCAGGCAAGGATTCTCGGATGCGAACCGACAATAACAAGTCCGGTCGTAAATCTCGATAATCTGGTAAAGGTAAGAAACACGTTCGGGTGGCCAAATCTCATCATAAAATGGTTGGATGAGAAAATTCCCGGAAATACCCTTCGGAACCCGCATGAATATACTGATGAGACATTGGGGTATTTGTTGCAGTATCCGGGACCGGGCATGGGCGAGTTATTAATCCTCGTTGCTCATGACATTACTCTCTTTCCCTTAATCTACAGTTTATTTGGTGAAAAGATAAAGTCAATCGAATTTCTCAATGGTATCGTCATTTCAGCGGATACAAAAATTGCTGAAATTGCATTTGTTGATGCAAAACACTCATTCAAGACGGAGCGTAGAATTTTATGACCGATCGAAAGATGATTGCAGTGATTGGTGATGCAAATTTGCCGGAAAACTCTGAAAAATATATTCTGGCGGAAAAACTTGGTTGTTGTCTGATCGATAATGGATTTCAATTGATTACCGGTGGACTTGGCGGAGTTATGGAGGCAGCCTCAAAAGGGGCAAAAAATTCCTCCCATTATCGGTCTGGTGATACAATAGGTATTATCCCAGGCAATGATCCGTGTGAAGCAAACCAGTACGTCGATATTTGTATACCTACTGGTCTGGACATTGGCCGGAATATTATAGTTTCAAATGCAGATGCGGTCATTGCAATCGGTGGAGGTGCAGGCACACTTTCTGAGATGGCGAATGCCTGGGCTTTAAAGCGCTTGATTATAGGATATCGTGTTGAAGGATGGAGCGGAAAACTCGCCGACCAGAAAATTGATTCCCGCAATAGGTACCCTGAGATCTCTGAAGATCGGATCTATGGCGTTAACACAGAGATTGAAGCTTTAAATGTGCTTAAATTATTGCCCCGGTATGATAGGAGACATAAAAGAATCATAAAAAGAGGCAGAGAATGAATTTATTTTTAAAACACTCTAAAGAAATCACTACTTATCGATCTTATTACCCTCTGCTCTCCCATCCGTCACTGAAAAAAAGACGCACCTTCACGCTTGCACCCCGTACAAACAAAATCCAGACTGGAAGATAATGTTGATTGTCAAGCAACTTCATCCTGCCTGAATCTCATGATGTCAATCCTTTTCAAATATCTGAGACCAGATTTTGCCTTTGATCTTCGGGGAAGGGGAAGTCCAAACCCCTTCGCACGATCTCCCCTAAGCCCCCTCACTCCCTCTCTGAACACACACCCTGCGGCCGCGTCGCCGGGTCGCGGAGGTACTCCATGACCCTGTCCATTACCTCCGGGTTCTTCGGCAGGGTGATATGGCAGTACAATTCGGGGTGCTCCCCCAGCCTTGCAGAGTCTATCGGGAGGATGTCCATACCCGCCCCAGGCAGGTACGCATCGGTGTGCGGCACGATGCCGTCGCCGGCATAGGTCGTCTGCCACTCCCCTTCAGGACCAAGTGTCCAGGTCTTCCCCTCGAAGTACGGGAAGAAGGCGGGCGTGGCAGAGAGGTTGGCAGTGAGGATCAACCTGTAGGCGATGTCGTCGCGGCCCTTCGCACCCCGCAGCGCGGCAATGGTCCTGCTGTGCGGGCGGACCTCCTGGGCGATGACGTCGTCGGCAGGATCATAGCGGTGGGGCACGAAGACCCCGGCAAGGCGGTCGAGAATCTGCGGGCCATGTTCGGGATCGTTGAAGAGTTCTGAAAGGGAAGACCCGTTGTTCGGCGTGCCAATGCAGATCAACTGCCTGACTCTCTCTTCCCTTTCCATGACTTCGAGGAGGTAGCGGGCAATGCAGCCCCCGACGGAGTGGCAGACCATATCGACAGGGCCGGCATAACCGGTCTCCTCCCGCATCAGAGCGATATAGTCCCCGAATGCAGCGGCGATCTCGGTGAGCGGGGTGTTGCTCATCATTCCGCTGTAGTCGAAGACCCAGTATGGTATCGATGCACTCTCCATCTGTGGGACCAGGCGTTTCCAGACGCCAGGATGACTCTTCCACCCATGGACCAGGACCACCGGACATTTTCTTTCCTCTCTTGATCCATCTCCCATCCCGGAAATCATTGTACATCATTTATACCGAATCACCATTACCCTTTTGTCGGGCCAGGTCCTCCGCAAGTCGGTTCTCTCCGCTCCAGGAAAAGATATATGGCATGGCCTATATGTCCACGGCATATGGGCAGCACGACCCGAGCACTTGAGAAGGAGTCCTGGGACTGGAAAGACGAGTTCGCCGACCTTGGCGACGACCCGGCGGCGTCCCTGATAGAGAAACTCGCCGACGACGATATCGCCGTGCGGTGGAAGGCCGCGTGGGCCCTCGGCCATCTCGGCGACAGCCGCGCCGTCGACCCTCTCATCGCCTCCCTGGACTTCGCCGGCCCCATGGTCGTGGGAGAAGGGACATTCACCCTGAACATGGCCGCCGCCTGGGCCCTCGGGAAATTGAAAGACCCGCGGGCGGCCGACTCCCTCATCCAGGGCCTCTCCAGCGCCTGCTCAGACTATGTCTGGGTCGCGGCCTGGGCCCTCGGCGAGATCGGGGACAGACGGGCGGTCGGCCCCCTGCAGGAGGCGAAGGAGAGGGACGAGTTCGAGTGCGTCTGGCAGGGCGACGCCTCGTGGAGCGAGAGGGTGTCCGACCCTGCGGAGAATGTCGTCCTCACCGCCATCACGGAGCGGACATTCCACGGCCCGGAGACGCCTGTCGAGAGGGCGCTCGAAAAACTGGGCGAAAAAAAGGATTACACCTGATCAGTCCCGCATCGCCCCCGCGATGGCCCCGCCGATAAAGGCGAGGATGCCGAGGTACAGGAAGACGCCGACGACGAGCAGGGTGCCGACGAAGAACCCCGCGAGGAAGCCGACGCCCCCAAGGAAGGCGGTCGCACCGATCAGGATCAGAATGGCGACGATGACCCCACCAAGTATGCCGGCAAGCGCCCCGGCCTTGCCGCCGTTCCACGCTCCCCCCCGTGCGATGTACCCCGCGGCAAACCCGCCTGCGAGGGGCCCGACCACCGGGACGACGAGGTCGACGATCACCATGATCACCCACCCGACGACGACGCCGAGCCAGAAATTCCCGTTTTCTCCCTCTGCCATATGACTCACCCGGCCGTCGATAGGTGGAGGGGCATGATAAAAGTATGCGGGCCGGGCGAGGGGGAGTTCCCGAAATGTTCCGACCGCTCAGGGTCGGTTGCCGCCGCACCTCCGCCGCCATCACCTTTTTGTCGTCCGCTGTCCATGTAGTAGGAGAGCGAGGGTAGCCAAGTCGGCCAAAGGCGCCGGACTTAAGATCCGGTCACGAAGGTGTCCATGGGTTCGAATCCCATCCCTCGCATTCTTTCTGTGGGTTATAGTTAGTAGTGAAAAATGCCACTATCGGAATAGAGACCTAGTGACTCTGTTCAACCCTCCATGAATCGGTCGGTCGTTCCCATGACTTGCTGAAGTTTGGATTCAAGACCTTGTTCAGATCGTATCTTCTTTTCGCTGTTATTCAAGCAACTTAAACTTCTCTATAAAGAGCAGGTTTTGGAGAGTCTGATACCTGAGATGTAGAGCATGAGCACTACGTATAGTATTTATTAGTCTTGCCATTAAATATGGATTAAATGGGCCTATTCTGGAGTTGAAGCGATGAAAACGTATCTATCCCTCTCTGAAGATAGTATGATGGCCTTAAAAGAATGTGAAAAATCTGGCGCGAAAGTCTGTTTGAGTGCAATACCCATTGTTGGTGCTGCCCTAGACGAAATCGCTTTTGAAGGTCGCGGTCGGATGTATCAGAATAGATTAAACAAGTTCATAGAATTGCTTAAAGAGTATATGAGTTCAGTTCGGGAAGAGGAGATCGATTTTACCTACTTAAAAAGCGATGAGTTTGGCGACATCTTTGAGGCGATCATCCGAAAAGTGTTATTAACGGGGTCTGAGGAGAAAATCAATCGCTTCAAGATGATCCTTGTTCAAGACATGAAAAACACCTATCATTCGGACTATAGAAACGTATCTTGATGTCGTATCGAAAATCAATGAAGATCAAATCACGATACTCAACGAATATCGGAAATTCAGAGAAAATCCGTCAGCTGAAGATGGTATACCTAAACGCAATTTAGTTGATGGTGGAACTGCAGGGAGCAAAAAAACGATAATCTCCTCCCATCGTTTACCTTCGCATTATGACCTCGAACAGTCAAAATATCTGTTTTACATTCAGGATCTAGTCTCAAAGTCCCTCCTCTTTGATGATGGATTGGGACGGATTGGAATCGCTCCCTTTGAAGCGCTGGAAATAACCGATTTTGGTTGTGAATTTTTAAACTATATTGAGGGATATGAAAAGGAAAATGGCAGTTTGACCTAAGTTTGAGTTTTGATAAGTAAAAGAAACCCTAAGATAGGATCAAAGTTCTGTCCATTTTTTGCAGAACATTCCTTATGCCCTCTTGGATCTCCAATATCTGTTTATCATTAACCGCGCCCTTGAGTTAGCAATGTGCCTGTACGATGTTACATTTTTTGCAACACCCCAAGACCATCCCGTTCAATTTGATTGAGGGAGATAATCGGAATTTCAGGATCCAAGTCATGGAGATAGGCTGAGGGAATTGCCTCTGATGTTAATACCAGTGATTTTACTTGATACTGTTTTGATAGGCGTGAAAAATATCTTATTACTATATCGTAGTTTTCTTTGAGCCATGTATCCCGCCTTTTATGCTTCGCTATCCAAGAATCCTCTTCTTCAGATCCGTGGTAAAATCTGACAATTTCATTTGCCATTTCCCGGGCATTTCTCCCGAAATTGATATTTTTACATTCTATTGAATAGATCACACCATTTACTTCATCAATTCCGAGAACGTCAACATCTCCTAAATTGTCCCAATTCGATTTTTTCTCAATGGATATAGGTATGTCAATATTTTTCTTGACAAACCACGTTGAATTTTTACTGAACCACTCTTCAACGTAACTAGTAAATTCACCCCCCTTCAAGAGGAGAATTTTATGAATAAAAGATTTCATTTCTGGCGTGGAAAATGTTACATCATACCTTCCATTAGCAATCAATTCCGCAATATATTTGAGGGATCTTTCAGACTGTAACGACCCCCACATTATGATGGGGTCGTCTTTGGGTTCTGAACCAATAAGTAGCGGCCTCCTTGTATGGGATAACCTTCGGCGAAACTTCCAAGGAGCAATATCTGCCTCAAAACTGTATCCTCTAGGTGGGTCTTCCCATGATCTTCGTTTTTTAAGTGAAAATTCTTTTATTGCTAGGTTAACATCTTGATCAGTCCAGCTTAATGCCTGTTTGACACGTTTTTTGAATTCGCTTATATTAAGAGAATATACAGGACCTTGCTGTTCTGGGCAAATAAATAATTCTGTACTATGAATTAAGCAACAAAAGAACCTACTTAATTGAGTTGTATCAAATCCGAATTCGGTTGAAACAGCTTTGTCCATCTCCTCAAGTAATACTATTTTCCTTGGAAGATCCTGTTTTTTCTCGCAATCGAATACTTCTTTATAACCATCATAGGATCCCTCTACGTATTCTTTTGTTTTCTCCTTGAGAAATGCTATATATTTGGCTTCTAAGTCTTGCATTGGAATATAAATTCTGCCTGCTTCACCGTATTGAAATTCTGACTGAAGAATTTGATTGTAATAAAAATCAGCAGCTGTAGCCCAATCTATGAAGTTATGAAGAATTGCTAGCATTTTGTCAATATCATCAGAATTTGACTGTTTATTCCCGTATGGGGGTTCAGCAACTATTATTTCAATTAAAGTCCTTACACATAACATTGTTTGGTCGATTCTTGAGAGTTTTTTCATCACAGTCTTTGGATATTCAGAATCGTCGGGATAGCAAGCAATTTGATATGGTACCAAAAAATGCATTTCTTCCCCCATATGCAAAATTGAATCGTTTAGCCCTATAAGAATTGTTAGAATTTCATCCCCCCGGTATTGTTTAACCAACGATTTTAGTCTCTTAAGATATACTTCAACAATTTTTTTACAGATCTCAATTTTCTCAGATTGGGTGAGATTTTCGGCGAATTTACATTCTTTTAGTTCACTCATAAGACCAAGCGATTGCTCTTGCACATCATGATACTGAATTAATCTCGGTTCTGGGAAATTACCGTCACTTAGAAGGCCATTGCTCAAATTAGAAAATAGAAGCAATTGCTTTTTAATTCCGAGTGGCGCGTAGTTCTTAATTATACTGTCTATCTGTTGGCTAGTGAGAGAACTCTCACCCAATTCTCCTTCAATAAAGTAGGAGATTGCCCTTAATAGCCCGTTTAATAGTACACGCTCGCCAGAATTGTCCGAGCCTATTATTTGCTTTAAAAAGGTTTGGGGAATGAAGAATACGATATTTCTTCCTTTTATTTGGATTTGAAAAGAATCATCTCCACTATTATTGTCTAAGAATGCCTTACTAGTATGACACCAATTCTCAATATTCTCACACTTCAAAAAGATATGAATAGGATTGGTTCCGAGAGGCTTAAGATATTCTTTTAATCCAGGGGTGAACTGTGAGAGCCAATATGCAATTGTTTTTGTAAAATCCTTAACAATTTCAAATGTCTCAAATGCAAGTTCGTCAACAGTGTCGTAATACAATATCCAAAGTGGCTGATAGTAACCTTCAACCTCATACCCAAAACAATTTGAAACCAGTTCTTCCAGTTGATATATTGGAATTTGTGAATCAAAATAAGCGTTCACCACAGGAGCATAAATGGTCTGATCCCCCTCTCCCAGAGGGACAAGATGCGAATCGTACATACGCGCTACTTTTAGCCTAAGTTTTTTTCCCAAACCAGGAGGTATTGGTACAACTTTTGGAAAATTTCGAGATTCTAGGATTAGTGTGTCTTTTTCTTGGTAAAATGAAAATATATCAAGAAAAGAGTATGAAAAATAATGATAGTAATCAGAGGCATCTGAAGCGGCTTTAACATATTTCCATAGCGTGAGCCGATCACACATTCCAGACAAACTGATTATTTTTAAATTTTCAGCCGAGATCAGTAGTGTACGTATTTGTTCGATGTTTTGATACTTGAGATAGGATTCACGCCCAATATGGCCGATAATCTTCAAAATAAAAATGTCAGTAGAACTGCTTAGATCCTTCTTCAAACTACCAAGAACTTCTATGTCTCTCTTTCGGATCTTCTCAATTAATTCCTTTGTATCCCATTCACCCTTTGGATTTTTGATGTCGTACCCTTCAACAGGATCACAAATTAATTGGACATAAGCAATTTTATCTGAATCTATACGAAATAATCCCTCCTCAACGGGTAGAGTTTCGTTGAGTGGCGGGAAAAGATAGTCCAACAGATCATAGCCCATTAAAAAGAGATATTTAAGCGAATTTGACCATAATATCTCACGATAATATTTAGCAAAATCGTACTCGATATGATATTCTATTGCGGTTTGAATTATGTTGTGCCTTAATGCACAAAGTAAGGAGATCGGATTTAACACAACAAACTCGCTGCCGAAGTTAACTAGCGGTGAAATCGCTAACTGATTACTACCAGGATCAAGATTTTGAAATTTTTCACTTCCAATATCTGAGATGAATGGAATTATCACCTCGTTGATTGCGGGAATTATTTTTTCAATTTCCTTCTTTTGGAAAGTTACTGCGTCTTTATAAGTAATGAATTCACTATCCGTTGGAAGGCTGATATCCTCTCGTTTGCTTGTCCAATCATGAGGGGTGTCCATGTATCGGCGATGGCCCAATCTTCTTGCTATTTCATTACTTATAGTCAAAATTGCTAAAGACCTAGACAATACATCCTTATTGAAATCATCTGGGAATTCATCTTGACAGGAATTAATAGTAATGAAAATATTTTCAAGAATTAAGTTTTCTTCGTGATAGATGCTTGGATAAACATTATTATCACCATTTAAATAGGAGATATTTTCTGTGAAAAGGTGTTCTGGGGGGTCTTCCTTTAATCCTATATCGCTAATTGTTGGGAGATATCTATTGAGATGCTGACAAAAGTCTTCGATGTCAATACAAGTATCTCCAAACCTTTTTATTGAGCAGGCTACCTGAGCCGCAGCCTCAAGTCTAACTGCATGATAGTCGTTTTCAGGAACAAGTTGAAGCCCTCCAATTGTGGCAATAAGATCCTCCCCTCTAAGGGTTCTAAAATATGATTTTAATAAACCAAATTCTGCTTTTGGAACCTTTGAAAATACATCATCGAATCTACCATAGCAGCAGTTTTTATATTTCTTTCCACTCCCACAGGGGCAAGGGTCGTTTCTGCCTATTTTTCCACTCATTTTCCACTCTTCTCCCTCGCACACAAAGGGGGGTGCAGAAAGTTGATTTCGAAGAAAATCAAGCTAATAGTTGTCTCTATCTCCACTACGCATCAATCTTGTGAAACTAATCGGTAATTATCGACCAGAATGAAAAGAAAATGAGATCAATATGAGGATGGAAGCGTCTTTTTGAGTTGATCCCACTGCATCAAACGCTCAACAACATGTTGATTGAGGGAAAACGGCTTATCAGCCTGCGCGTTCTGCTTCATGTAATGCAATGCTCCCTTTGAGAAACCGAGTTTTTTCCAGTCACTGTAGGAGATGCTAAGGATCTTCTTGCGTATATCAACCGTATCAACCCTGTCAACCTGATACTCCGGCTTCATGAAATCAAGACTGCGCTTCTTGCCTGTCAGATAGTGCGCCAGCTCCCGACATTTCAACAGCATCACATAACTCCACATCAACTCCTTGCCCTGATACTCAACCGTCTTGTTGAACCACGCGTTGACCTCCTCCGTCACCTTCCGCGCTCCGGTGGGCCGCAGCCGGAGCGCATAATTCTCCGTCCTCACGAAGTCCTTCGTGTCCATCACATCCCTCTCAACGAGGTTGATCACCGCCAGATCCACCAGGAACCGGAACAACTCCTGCATGTCGTAGGCCAGACTGTTCTTGCCCGGCTGCATCTCATGGAGGAAGCCCACATGCGCATCAAGCCCCATGCTGTTGATGACCCACAGGCACTCGGCTTCGAGAAGCGCATACCCATAGTTCAGCATACAGTTGACCTGATCCCCCGCTCCCGAAGGCCGTGTCCTGAAACGCGAAATAGGGACGGCTCGCCGTGCTCCCTCGCCCTGATCGCATCGCACCGCGGGCCTCCTTTAATCATCGGACCAGAGCGACGAAGCTGGGGGCGCCCCCCGCGACCAAAAATGATCCTGAGCAAATACGGCGGGCCATCGACAGACCCCTCCACACTTTCAGCCCCCGCACAGCCCACCTTTATCGGACCTCCGCCCTGTTCTCTCTTCATGCCATACACATCCGGCGACAGACCCGGCAAAGGAAGATACCTCTGCCTCGGGTGCGGAAAGGTCCTCACCCTCGACCACACCACCGAAACCCTCCCGCCGTGCCGCATCTGCAAAGGTGACGAGTACCAGAAGGAATGAGCCGTTTCGCTGTGAGGGGATCACGGTGCTCATGTGTGCCGTGATACGAGCACATGATCCCCTCCCGCAATGGAGACAGATATGTGCGGATCACAGAACCCGGCGACCGCTCCCGCCCGGCAGGTACCGATACCGGCTGCCCTTTCCTATACACTGCTGCGGGAGGGGAGACTTTCCCTGCCCCCCCCCAAAAATTCGCGCCGATTTCCGCCGTTTTTCCCGCCCTTCTCCCCCTCGATCCCGGGCACTATCATATCCGAACCTCTGCCCCCACAAAACGCCCATCCAGGCCCTCCGAAATCGCGCAATTTCCTGCCGAATACGCACAACATCCTCAAAATGGGTGTCCCCCAAAAGGCGGCCATACCACCGTATTTTATGGGCAGAAGAGACGAAACAGAGGTCATAACGGCGAGATCAGGGAGGGGGAGTGGTCCCCCTCCCGATGGTCTCCCCTCAGGCGAGGTCGTCCCCATATCCCCATCATGACGATATACCCGGGGTGAATCGGTCCCTGGAATGAGAACCCCTATCGCGACTTTGTGATCAGTGCGGGGTGCCGGTCGACCATATCCCGGCCAAACTATTTAGAACATATTATATGTAAACAGATAAATTTCATACTATTATCGATTCGGGAGAATCTTTTGACCGGTTTGATACATTTTCACTTTCCTTAGTCAGCCTGAACTTCCGGGGTGTTAAACGACGATGACAACGAATGATAGGTTAAACGGAATTCGTGAGAAATGCAGAGACGCAGCGTCCGGTGCTGCCGATATGGCAACTGCAATGACCAACTCCGCATCGGCCAGTATCTCCACAGGTGTCAGAGAAATGCGCGAGAAATCGGCGTTATCTTCACAGAGAGGTGCGGATAACGGCGTTTCTTCTCGGGATGGAGATACCTACGCAGCGGCGGAAGCGGGCGAATGCGTGCTCTCCGGCGAGTTGTGTGTCTGCAGTGCGACGGACGACAGAGCGGAGATCACGATTACGCACTCTCCGGGCGAGGTTATGAAAAAGTGTGCGCAGACCAGAATCGACGGGTTCAAAGAGGCCCTGCACGACAGAAAACTGCTGACTGTTGCGGGAATCATGGCTCTAATCTGGCTGATCCTCTCCCTCCTCCCGGCAGTGGGGATTAATCCTGCACCTGTCCAGTCCCTCTCCTTTGTGACCTTTGCGCAGGGAGGACTGACCGGCGGCATTCCCGGATTTATCGGCGGCCTCGTCGGGAAAGGCCTGATCGCCTACTTCGTGACGCTCATCATCGTCGGAGGGATCTCCGGGGACGAGATCTTTTCGGGCATCCGCTCTCTTTTTGCACACTTCTCCGGAGGGAAATGGGATCTGGCATCTGTTTCGCCCCTTCTCATCGGCGGCGGGGCAGCGCTTTTCATCTACAACTTCCTGGCCGGAACATCGACGATCCTGAACTGCATGGTGGGTGTCGTTGCGTTTCTCATCGCAACCCGTTCGCTGATGACCAGGTCGGGCTGCGTACGAAAAGTCTTTGCTGCGGTCTTTGCCCGGGACGGCAAGACCGATTCCGGACATCTTACGAGAGTCATGGCAGGATGGGCAGGAGGATTTGCTCTCGGCGTTGTCCTCTCGGTCGTGGGCGGCTATATCTGCTACATTGCCGGATTCATCTTTCTGGTCGTCGGCGTCCTTCTCATGTATGCCGGTGAAAGGAAGGGAGGTGTTGCGGCATGAGGCTGACGGCACACATTCTGGTCGTCATCTGTGCGGTCGCACTCCTCTCCGGGACCGCGGCTGCAAGCTATTCGCTCAGCGATACGAACGCGTACGACTACAAACTGGCCCCCAAGTACGTCCACAGCATGGAAGGAGACGAATATGTTGTCGAAATGCCGATTGAAGTCTACAAGAAAGGGACAGACAAGCTTCTTGCAACCGAGAACACTCTGCTGATCGTCGGCAACCTGGGAAAGATCGAACCCCAGGCCGGGAGGGTGGATGTCTCGAGTCTCCCAAAAGACGTCTCCAAGTACACATACGGCGACCTTTCCGTCGATGAAGTGCAGGGCACGGGCAAAGTTACCGGCAGCCAGTATATCATAACGAACTTCGGTCTCAATCAGAAATACAAAACCGTCAGCGACTTTGCGTCGTATCTTAAGACAGACCTGCAAAATTCGGTGAAAGGCTCCAGCGCGAAGATAGAGTACGTCGACAAAACGATAAACGGGCATCGCGTTGTCGGGGTGCTCGAGATAAGGGACGACACCAACTGGAAGGCCGGAGGGATACGGACAGACAACCACCGGAGCAATACCTTCACCTACTACGTCATCAGGGAAGATTTCTATCCGGCGGGTTCGGGGCTTGCTTACTTTAAAATAAACGGCAATTTCGACTACACCCACACGATGGGCAGAGTGCTGTCGAGTTATCCCTATCCTTCTGAGAGTCAGGTGAACACAGCAATCTCCGAGATGGACAGGGCGCTTGCCGACGCGATGACGTTCCTGGACTCAGTCGTCAACGACGCGGCAAACGCAAAAGCAAAGCTCATTGTCGGGAACTATGACGAGGTTTTCGGCGGCTACGGGGCCGGCACGTTTTCCCTTAACACTCCTGCGGGAGGTGCCGGCGAGACCGACTACGGCATACCGCTCGTGGTCGTCGCCGGGATCTTCTCCGCGGGCGCCGCCCTTGCAGGCGCTGCAGCCGCGGCAGGCGGTCAGGGGAGCAGTGAGACGGAGCGCACAAGCACCTACAAAATGCGGGTCCGAAAAGACTTCGGCGACATCATCGTCCGCGGCGAGAAACCCGAGACACTCTATGCCCAGATGGTCGAGACCACGGCAGAGGGAGAGGTGATCGAAAGAGACGACCTCACCGCGGCATTATCGATAACCTCCGGAGGCGGGCTTCGTGTCGAAGACCAGACGCTCACCGGCGGCTATATGGCGGCTTCCGTCTCCGCGGACGAATACGAGCAGGCCGAAGAGGGTATCGTCAGGGTATCGTACACCGGAAAAGGCGGATCTTTTACGAACAACATCCATTTCCACATAATCGGAGAACCGACGCTCAGATTCCCCGAACAGGGGAAGTCCATGGACATGCGGCTGAACGTCCTCTACGGCGACGGGAAGACATACGACGTCGAGGTCGAACTCGTCGACTTCCTGGAGCCGCCGAAGGATATCACGATCACGCAGCTCGACGAGGCGCCGCTTTCGAGTTCCCTGGAAAAGGTCGACGAGACGCACTACACGGCAAAGATCGTCAACACGAGTCCCCTCCCCGAGGTGGGCGCCCAGGTACAGAGTTTCATTGTACGGGTCATCGCCACCCGCGCCGACGACGAGACTGTCGAAGAGAGCTTCACGGTAAACTTCTACCCCGAAGGCATCAGCGTCACCGGTGTCGTCTACGATAAAGAAGGGCATGCGCAGTTTGCGGCGTACGACGACCAGGACACGGAAGAAGACGACGTTGCAAAAACGAGTTTTGCTGTCAATCTCGCCGTCAGGACGACTGAGAACGGCAAAGACGTGGTAAAACTCCTGGAAGGAGCGGAGTACACGCCCGAGTTCGGCGAGATGAAGGGGACGGAGCAGCGGACTGAGGTCCTTGTCAGGAAGTTCAAATACGCCATTGAAAAGAGGCAGGACAACACCGACAAGACGTACCTCTTCGTTCCGTCCCAGCAGATCGGTGAGGCGAAGAACAACCCCTATTACCTGACCCTCCCGATCGCCTGCGAGTACGGCGACACGACCTATGAACTCGATCTTCCGGTCCGCCTTATCGGAGACCAGCTTGGAGTACGCAGCGACCGCGAGACCGAACTTGCCCTCCTGAAGAAGAGGATCCAGAAGTTCGGCATCAATGCCGATGTCGCCCTTTTCCTCAGAGAAAACGCAAAGGACCTCTCTGCCGACGAGCTTCGCCTGATCAGCAAGAAGATCGTCTACGACTCGATCGTGTACCACACGCAGGAATCGGCAGACTTCATGCAGACTGCCAGTTCCATGGACAGCTGGATTACCTATCTCTCCATCGTCAAATGGTTCGGCGACCAGGCGTTCTCGTACCTTGCAACCGTCTATACGGGGGCGGCAGGCGAGGCGATTCTCACGCCGACGAAGGAGCTCACCGTCGAACTGATCGGCGAGCTCTCGGCCGACCTCTTCATGGGCAACGGGGTGAACTGGAAAGAGGTAAAGGTGGGCCAGCATATCTCCGAGATGATCGAGAACTACACCAAGTCGTGCTTCGAGGATATCCAGAAGGCGAATCCGAAGAAACTCGCCCAGGTTATCGCGGGGCTCTGCGTCTTCAACCTGGTGCGCCACTACACCTTCGATCTCGACGAGAACGGGAAACGCAGCCTGTATAATGCGATTGTCTCATCGTTCTCCGACATCTCGCTTGAGTTCTTCAAGAACAAGTTCGGAGGCTTCCTCAAGGACAAGATCAACGACCCGTCGTCCGGCGTCTCCAGACTCCTGAACTCGTCGGCGGCCAGGATGCTCGAGGACCTGATGCCCGAGGGCAAACTCTCGGTTCCGGGCGTGAACACCCTCATGGAGGATGCAATGGTGGGCAAAGCCCTCCAGAAGTACGTGGAGGAGGTGTTCGGTTTCGGTGCGTCGTATGTGACGCAGACGGCGGGCAAACTTGCTGCCGAGACCCTCTTCGTCAAGGTGACGGTAGGAGTCCCTGATTCGGACAGGGAGATCGACTGGTATGTCGTCGTGGACCCGGTCAAGGCGGCCGACAAGCTCTTCGAGTACATCTTCACGTCGCTCTACGAGTCCTTCCCGTTCCCGACTGCGGAGAAGGGAGTCGCCTGCGACCCGCGTGACCCCATCTACATGAACCCGGAGAACAACCAGAAGATCGGATGATCCTCTTCCCCTCTATTTTGCGAGTCTCACGGCTATTCATCGCCGAACGGATCAGAACTCCAACGACGACGCTACAGCATGATACAATGGTGCTAGAACGGATCACATACCTGGACGGTTATGATACACCCGATAGCAGCACTCCGTTTCTGGTGCTGGACTCGTACCTATCATATAGATGTGTGGAGCAGACACCCGCATGTGTGTGAGACTCCCTTCCCGGCAGATCGAAACATATCGACTCTGGGCCGTGGAGCATGATTTCGGCGACATTGAAGAAAGAATATATACAATGGTCATTACTGAACCGGCTGAAGACAGGGGTGAACGGATATGCCGAAACTGCTCGACACAGTCTCCGAAAAACCGGTCATCCCGCCCGGGCATTCGATCAAAGCACCCCGCTCTGCAGCGATCGCCGGCATCATTTTTGCCGTCCTGTACGGTTCATCCCTGGTACTCATGGTCCTCTCGATCCCTCCCTATGCTCTCGCCGATTATGAATGGGTGCGAACTCACGCAAAAACGGTTGAATTTGCACTGATCATGGTCCCGTTCTCCGGGATCGCCTTTCTCTGGTTCATCGGCGTGATCCGGGATCAACTCGGCGATGTCGAGGACCGGTTCTTCTCCACGGTATTCCTTGGTGGCGGCCTTCTCTTCCTGACCCTCACGTTTATCGCAGCGGCATTCGTGGGAGGGCTTCTGAGCAGTTATGCCCTCCTTTCGAGCACCGTGATAGAGAGCGGCGTCTTCCTCTATGGCAGGACGATGATCTATCAGGTTCTCAACCTCTACGCCATCCGCATGGCGGGCGTGTTCATGATCTCCCTGGGGACGATCTGGCTCCGCACCGGGGTGATGCACCGCGCCTGGGCTCTCGTAACCTATGCGCTGGCCCTGGTGCTGCTGCTGAGCATCGGTTTCTCCCTGTGGGTGCTCCTGATCTTCCCGGCATGGGTGCTGGCTGTCAGCGTCCACCTGCTCGTCCTGAACCTCCGCAATCCGCCCGATGCGGTAAACGGCGAGGTGCACTAAACGCTGGTGCCGCATGAGCAACGCGAAGATACG
Source organism: Methanofollis ethanolicus (assembly GCF_001571385.1). NCBI lineage: Archaea > Methanobacteriati > Methanobacteriota > Methanomicrobia > Methanomicrobiales > Methanomicrobiaceae > Methanofollis > Methanofollis ethanolicus. Next base: position 1,947,147 of record NZ_BCNW01000001.1, read on the forward strand.
GCGGGCCCGGATCCGGTACACCCGGGATCGGATACGGGTGAATTTCTGGTTCACTCCCCTGCTGATGTCGGCAGGCGCGATCATCCTCGCCGGGATCCTGCTCTGGGTGGACGCCCGTATCCCCTATGACTTTACTGCGATCAGCCGTCTCGTCCTGAAGGGCGGCGTTTCCGAGACACGCATGTTCCTGATCAACCTGGGCACGACCATTCTCCTCACCGCAGGCGTGGTCTTCACCCTGCTCACTCTGCCGCTCTCCACGATGGCGTCCCAGTACGGCTCCCGATTGATCCGGCTTTTCATGGGCGATCGCACGACGCAGTTCGTCCTGGGCATGTTCGTGAGCACGGTCGTCTACTGCTGGGCCGTCGCCGAGTCTCTTCCTCTGGAGGAGGAAGGCTGGCAGATCCCGCAGCTCACCCTGACCGCAGCGGTGCTCCTGCTGCTCGTATCCTTCGCCTCATTGATCCTGCTCGCCCAGCATCTCAGCACCATGATCCAGGCTCCCACGATCGTGGGGAAGGCAGGAACGGAGCTGCAGGACGCGATCTGCTCCCTGGCTCAGGAAGAGCCGTGGAGCGGGCCGGACGGGGGATCGCCGGATCTCATGGCGGAGGCCGGCGGCCACCCGGTACGGGCGATGAAGGCAGGCTATATCCGGTTCATCGATCACGACCACCTTCTGGCGGTTGCGAACGGGAAGGACGCCGTCATCGAACTGCGGATAAAGACCGGCCACTTCGTCGGGCGCGGGGTCGTCCTTGCCCTCGTCCGGCGAGCCGGAAAGGTGGACACGGGGCTCGATAGAGAGGTGCAGCACGCTATCCACATCGGAGACCAGCGTTCGCCCGCGCAGGACGTCGTCTATGCCGTCACCCTGCTCACGGAGACTGCGCTGCGGGCGATGTCGGACAACGATTCCTACACGGCGATGATGTGTCTGGATTATCTCGGCGAAGGCCTGGCACTGTACCTCAGGCAGGGCGAACCGACCTCCCGCTATCATGACCGTTACGGCCGTCTCCGCCTCGTGACCGAGCCCGTGACCTTTGGCGAACTCGTCAGCGAGTCCTTCGACACCCTCCGGCATGCAGGGCGGGACAGCGCCCCGGTTCTCCGTCACATGCTCGACGTGATTGCGGCTGTCGGCACGGAGGTCACCTCCCCCGGCCCCTGCCAGACCCTACGCCGCCAGGTCTCACTCATCCGGGATGAGGTTCGGACGAGCAGCCTGATCGACGAGGACCGGCGCTCGATCTGCCGGAACGCTGACCTCGTGGAGGCGGCACTGCCATGTGCGGGGTGATACCAGACGCCAGAGCCACGATCGGGAACGAGCCGGAGGGACGATTGAGATGAACGTGACTCCAGACTCTATCACAGGTGTCGGTGCCCAGCTGGCAGAAGCCTTTATCATTCTTTTCGTGACCGGCGTCGCCGTCGTCGCCGCCCGGGTCATTATGCGTCGGTGGTTCTGGCCGGCGCTCCGAAAACCGCGTCTGGCACCGAGCCGGCAGATGCTCTCGCTTATCGAACGGTTCGTCTATCTGTTCATCATTATCTTCGGCCTGCACCAGGTCTTCCGGGTCGTCGCACCGGATCTTCTCTTCTTCGAATCTATCTTCTTCCTCCTCTACTGGGTCCTGGGAATGTACTTTGCGGTACGCCTCATCTCTGCCACTGCCGATTGGTACCTGGGCACACTCGCTCCCGGGTTCGAGGGAACGACCCACGAGAAAGTCGTGCCTCCCATAAAATACATCCTGTATATCATCATCTTCGCACTGGCCTTCATCATCCTCATGGACTTCTTCGGGATCACCGGGACAGCCCTCACGACGAGCCTCGCCGCACTCGGCGTGACGACGCTGGTCGTGGGACTTGCCGCCGAGAACATCATCAACGACGTCATCACCGGACTCGTGATCAGAGTCGACCAGCCCTTCCGGCCGGGCGACCGTATCGAGATCCAGGAACTGAACACCTGGGGCGATGTCCAGGAGGTCGGCTGGCGGTCAACGCGAATCCTCACCCGGGATAAACGTATGGTCACGATCCCCAACTCTCTCATCGGCAAGAACCTCGTCACGAACTACTCTATCCCCAACACGTTCTTTCGGGTCGAAACGGACGTGGCCGTGGCATATGGTGCGGATATCGAATCCGTCCGGCAGATGATACGGGAGGCCGTGGAGGAGCAGGACTGGGTGGTGAGGGATAGGCCGATTCAGGTGCTGCTATGGGAGTTCCGGGAGACCGGGGTGCTGATCCGGGCCAGGTGCTGGATAGAGGACTACGTCGATACCCGGATCGTGGTGGACCAGTTAAACACGGCGATCTACAGGCGGATATTCGAGAGAGGCGTCATCTCAGGGCCGGCATCGGATATCGTCCTCCATACGCCGGAGGGCGAAGAGAAGAGAATAAACGAGTGATCATCCCATCCCGGCGGATACGATCTCATCGATTCAGAGGAGGAAACACGGTCATCGGCCCCGGGCCGGCAATCGGTAGCCGGGGCATGGATACACTGACGCGGTTCCTTCTTTCCTCAGCCAGACGTGCGGGAACTCCCGGCCGCATGAAAAAAGGAATTCAATGAAGTTTACTGCTCCCCATCTCCTCGAGATGTCGCATCACGGCGTCCAGATTGAACGCGGCCGGCTTCTGGCGCGGAGGGAACTTTGTAAATGCCTCGATCTCCGCTGCGACGAGCGCCTGCATGCCATAGACCAGGTATGCATGGGAGATCATCCAGTCGTAGTAGGTGTTCGAGTTCTCGTCGGCCCGCTCGAACGGGTCCCGCCGCAGGTTGAACATCTTCGGGATCCGGAGCGGCACGAACGGTTCCATCCAAGTTGCGAGTTGCTTTGCCCGCTGTTCCATCAGCACGACCTTCCAGTCCTTGTGCCGGATGCCGAGGATATCGCCGTCGTCGCTGATATAGAAGAAGGTCTCGCGCGGACTCTCCGCGACGTCTCCTGTCAGGTACGGGAGCATATTGTACCCGTCGATATGCACCCTGAAGGTCTTCGACCCGGCCTGATGCCCTGCGAGGAGTTTCTCCTTGATCGCCGGGTCGCCGGCGGCCGCCAGGAGCGTCGGCAGCCAGTCCTGGTGGGCGACTATCCCGTTGAGCACCGTTCCGGCCTTGAACGTGCCGGGCCAGCGCACAAACGCCGGGACGCGCCATCCCCCCTCCCAGTTCGTGTTCTTTTCTGACCTGAACGGGGTGATCGCAGCGTCCGGCCAGCTGTTGAAGTGCGGCCCGTTGTCGGTCGAGTACATCACGATGGTGGTGTCTGCGATACCAAGCTCGTCCAGTTTGTCAAGCATCCGCCCGATGTTCTCGTCGTGGGCCACCATCACGTCGTTGTAGAACCCCTGGCCGCTCTTGCCTTCGTGTTTTTCGGCACAGTGGGTCCGGAAATGCATGGCCGTGGTATTGTACCAGACGAAGAACGGCTTCCCGTTTTTGTGCGCTCTTTCGATGAACTCAAGGGCATGGTCGGTTATCTCCTCGTCGATCGTCTCCATGCGCTTCTTCGTGAGGAGCCCCGTATCCTCGACCGTCTGCCCGCCCTGACCGTCCGACACGGTGTGAAGGACGCCTCTCGGCCCGAAACGCTCTTGAAATGCCGGGTTCTTTGGATAGTCCGGTTCTTCCGGCTCCTCCTCGGCATTCAGGTGATAGAGGTTGCCGAAGAATTCATCGAACCCGTGCATCGTCGGCAGGAACTCGTCCTTGTCGCCGAGGTGGTTCTTTCCGAACTGGCCCGTGACATACCCCAGCGTTTTTACGAGTTCCGCGATGGTCGGGTCCTCCTTCTGGAGGCCGACATCAGCCCCGGGCATCCCAACCTTGGTCAGCCCCGTCCGGATCGGGTTCTGGCCGGTGATGAAGGCGGCCCGCCCTGCGGTGCAACTCTGCTGGCCGTAGTAGTCGGTGAAGGCGATGCCCTCGTTGGCGATGCGGTCGATGTTGGGTGTCCGGTAGCCCATCTGGCCCCGGTTGTTGTAACTGATGTTCCACCAGCCAATATCATCCCCCCAGAGAATGAGGATATTTGGATGTTCTTTTGCCATATGTTCCTCCTTGAGGATCTGGCGGCCCGGTATTATTTATACAATATTTATATTTTTATAATAATCAAAAAGATATGGGATGGACGTGGCATCGCTGATCTGAAAGAACACTTCTCCCAGAAGATAGGTCGTGCCGATCCTGCTTCACGGGCGCTTTCGCATCCTATATTTGCCCTTTCCCATCATCCTCATAATCTCCCCTGCTGATCTGCCTTTCCGGATCAGGTCGGCCATGATCCTCATATACGGGTCTGCATGCGCAAAAAAATCCCTGTAACCCTTGCAGAGATAGTTCAACCCGGCCTCTCCGTCGGGCGTCTCGACGAAGCGGTTCTTCGGGCACTCCCCGTTGCAGACCGTGAGGAACTCGCACGCCCGGCAGTACCGGGGAAGGGTATCACGCTTGGCCAGACCGAACTGCCGCTGCTTCTCCGAGTTCACCAGGTCGGCCACCGGCGTCGTGAGAATGGTGCCGAGGTAGTGGTCGGGTTCGACGAAGTGGTCGCAGGAGTACAGGTCCCCGTTGTGCTCGAGCGCCACCCCGAGGCCGCACGTAGGGCCGAAGACGCAGACCGTCCCGGCCATCCCGAGCCAGCCCGCGAGAGCCCCGTCGAAGTTCAGGACAAACATCCGGCCCACGTCCCGCCTGACCCACTCGTCGAAGATCGCGACGAGGAACCGGCCCCACTGGGCGGGACGGACGGAGCGGTCGGTGACCGTGGTCCCCTCCTGGAACCCGGTCTCGTTCTCCCGTTCCACGATGGGGATGAACTGGACATAGGGCGTGCGGAGTTCGTCGCGGAAGAAGCGGTACACCTCCAGCGGACGGTCGGCATTCGTGCGGTTGACCGTGCAGAGGATGTTGAACGCGACATGGTGCTTCTGGAGGAGACGGGCGGCCCGTAGGACGCGGTCGAAGGTGCCGCGGCCCCCCCTGTCCCGCCGGTAGACGTCGTGGAGGTCGCGGGGGCCGTCCATGCTCAGGCCGACGAGAAAAGTGTTGTCGCGGAAGAACCGGCACCACGCATCGTCCAGGAGGATGCCGTTCGTCTGGAAGGTGTTCTCGATACGGGTGTCCGGGTCGGCATACTTCTTCTGCACCTCAACGGAGCGCCGGAAGAAGTCCAGGCCCATCAGGGTCGGCTCCCCTCCCTGCCAGGCGATCGTGACGCGGGGGACGCGGTGGCCCTCGATGGTCTGGCGGATGAACCGCTCCATCACCTCGTCGGTCATCCTGAAGTCGCTGCCCGGGTACAGCCCTTCCTTCTTCAGAAAGAAGCAGTAGGCACAGTCGAGATTGCACCGTGCGCCCGTCGGTTTCGCCATGACATGGAAGGCGGGTGGCGTCCCGCCGTCATATCCGCTCACTCGGTCCCCTCCGTTTTTACGAGAGGGACCGGGGTTAAACCCCGTCCCTCCTTCGCCCGGATCAGTGTCCTTGCGAGAGATAAAGGTGAGGTGCCTGTATCGGGATCGCGCGACCTCTCCTGCAGGAGAGGGGCGCGACCCCAACGGTTTGCATTCTAATCCCGCATCACCCAGGCCGTGACCTCCTTCTCGAAGTCGATGTAGGGTTCTCCGCTCACGTCCACCACCACCCGCTCGATGGTTCCGCCGGTGAAGGCAAACGGTGCGGCATAATCCGGCGATACCGGGGACCCGCTGTCGCGGCCGACGCAGAGGCCGTCGCCGGTGAGGGAGAAGTATCCGGGCTGAGTCTTGATCCTTCCTTCTCCCACCTTCTTCATGTCCACATACAGGGTGAGGGTGCCCATCGTACTCTTTGTCTCCGCATCCTCCCCGTCCCTGGCGAACTCCGCGGTGAAGACGTGCCTCCCGGCGGGCACGGCGCCTTCCGAGGAGATCTTCTGGATGGCGTCCCCGAGCCAGTTGTAGACATAGTGCAGGCGCCCGTCTGCGATGTACAGGCTGTGGCCGCCGGCCACTCCGCCGTGGGCGAAGAGCACACCCCGGGCGTCCGGACCGTCGATAACGGCGCCGGCGGCGATGGCGTACGATCGCCTGCGGATGTTGACGGCCACCGACTCCGGAACCTCGGCGGTGCCCGAGTAGTAGACATAGCGGTTCCTCGGTTTCGAGGGCTGGGGCCGCGGCGATGTTAAGATCTCCATGGCGGTGCGGTCGTCGAGAGGCATCCCATGGTAGATGCCCGCATAATAGAACCACAACCCCTTGAGCGTCTTGAGCATGTCCGGATTCAGGTCGGCCAGATTTTTCATCTGGGCACGGTCCTCTGTCAGGTTATAGAGTTCCCAGACATCGTGTTCGAAGTTGCTCCAGCCGGAGATTGGCGGGTGAACGGTGTTCGCGAGCCAGCCCTGGTGATAGATCGCCCTCATGCCGAGCATCGCATAGAACTGGGTCTCCCGCCCGGGCGCATCGGGATCCGTAAAACTGGCCTTGAAACTCTCCCCCTCGAGGGGGTTCTGGGTGTAGCCCTTCAACACCTCCGGCGGCTCGACTCCCAGCAGTTCGTAGAGGGTGGGGACGATGTCCACGGCGTGGATGTACTGGTGACGGTTCTCCCCGCGGGCAGCGATGCCGCGGGGCCACGCCACAAGGCACATGTCCGCGAGTCCCCCCTCGTAGCCGGCGAACCGTTTCCAGTAGGGGAAGGGGGTGTCGAACGCCCACGCCCATCCGCTGCAGTAGTGGTTGTAGGTCCCGGGCCCCCCCAGCTCGTCGATATGGGGGAGGTTTGCCTCGACCGTATCAGGTACGTTGTTGAAGAATTTGTTCTCGTTGAACGAGCCGCTGGGCCCGCCCTCGGCGCTGGCGCCGTTGTCTGATACCACGACGATGATGGTGTTCTCCAGCTGGCCGGACTCTTCCAGGTAATCGAGGATCCTTCCGATCTGATCGTCAGTATAGGTGACGAAGCCGGCATACACCTCTGCCATGCGGATGAACAGCTTCTTCTCGTCATCGCTCAGCGATTCCCACGGGAGTACGAAGTCGAGGGCGGGCCAGGGCTGGCCGTCCGGCCCGGTAACTCTGGGCTCGCCGTGGGGGTTGATGGGCGAAAGTTCGGTGTCTTCCGGCAACAGCCCCATCTTCTTCTGGTTCGCCAGGATCTGCTCGCGGATCTTCTCGTAGCCCATATCGAACCGGCCCCTGTACCGGTCGGCCCACTCCTTGAAGACGTGGTGCGGGGCGTGAGAGCACCCAGGGCAGAAGTACATGAACCAGGGTTTCTCTGGAGCGATGGTCTTCGAGTCGCGGATGAACTCGATCGCTTTATCGGCTATATCCTTCGAGAGGTGGTAGCCTTCATCCGGCCGATACGGTTGCTCTATCGGATGATTGTCATAGACGAGATCGGGATACCACTGGTTTGTCTCTCCTCCCAGAAAACCGTAGTAACGCTCGAATCCCCGTCCGAGCGGCCATCGACCCTTCCACGAGGACATATCGGTCTCTTCTCCCGGGGTCAGGTGCCACTTGCCGACAGCGTAGGTGTTCCAGCCCCGTTCGTTCAGCACCTCCGAGATGAACCCGTTCTCGAAGGGAATACGGGCGGAAAGCCCCGGAAAACCGGCGGACCCCTCCACGATGCAGGCCATGTCGTTGCTGGTGGCGTTTCTGCCGGTGAGCAGGCACGAACGGGTGGGCGAACAGAGTGCGGTGGTATGGAAGTTGCTGTACCGTATGCCCATATCGGCAATGCGCTGCATGGTGGGCGTCTCGATAGGCCCTCCGAATACGTCCATTGCCCCGTAGCCCACGTCGTCCCAGACGATCATCAGGATGTTGGGGGCCCCCTCAGGCCCCAGGGGCTGTATGAATGGATCCCAGTCAGGCACCGAATCCCGGATGTCGAGATTGACCGTGCCCTTGAATTTGTGTGCCATATTTCCTCCTCCCAATGTGCTTTAATCACAGCACTGGATCGGGACACGATATATCCGATAGTATTTATATTGGTAATTGGATGGTCTGAGAGAAGATGCAATCGGAGAAACACGGAACCGCTTTTTATCCGGGCGGCGCCCGTTTTGCCAGGGTCTCCTCGGGACCCACAGGAGCGGGCGCTTCAACTCGCCGGCCCAGTTCGCCGCCGATGACCATCAGCAGCACGAGCCCGACCAGCCCCACCACGAGGACCATGACGAGGACGTCGGGGTCGGTGAAGTTGAGCCCGGCGACGGCGGTCGCCGCTCCGAGGTTGCGCTGGGCCGTCCCGAGCCCCATCACCCGTCGCGTCGCCCCGTCCCGCCCCCCGAGGAGGTATCCGATGGCGAATGCCGCGAGCAGGAAGAGGACCGAGGCGATGATGGCGGTCGAACCGACGACGCCGACGAGGTCCCCGAAGTAGCCCACGAAGAACGCGACGACGAGGACGATGAGGGCGAGGCCGGATGCCTGGGACATTGCCGGTGCGACGCTCTCTGCAATCTCCTCGTAGCGCGCCCGGACAACGAGGCCGACGACCAGGGGGAGGAGCATCAGGAAGATGAGCGACCGTGCGATGTCCCAGGCACTGATCGTGACGCCGGTAAGCGCAAGCGGGAGGACGAGAGGGAGGTAGCCGATCGTCACGACCATGAGGAGCACCATCAGCCCCACCGAGAAGGCGGGGTCTCCCCTGGTGATCTGCGCCAGTTTGGGCAGGAAGGGGGCGCCTGCAGAGAGGGCGACGATCAGCAGCCCGATGGTGAGTCCCTCGCTGAGGGGAAGAGCGGCGAGGACCAGGAGAGCGACGGCAGGGACGAGGACGAAGTTCGCCAGCAGGGCGAGCAACACCAGGCGTATGCCCTTCAGAGGTGCGAGAATCTGCGGCACCGTCAGGGTGAGCCCCATCGCAAGCATGCTGCAGACGACGAAGACGAGCACGGCAAGTTGACCGAAGACGAGAATGAATTCAGTGAAGGGGAGTGTTTCGACCATACCGGCATCGACCTGGACAGAGAATCCGGTTTTCCCATGGGGGAATTTTTATAAAAATATTGCGGCCCTGCGCGATATGCCGGAAAAAATCCCTGTACATGCGACACACGCCGGGAGAGGGATCTCTCGCCACCTGCGATCGCCGTGCGTCATATATATAGCCGTGCTGCAGATGGAAGGCCGTCCCCATCGACCGCTGTCGGGAATGCACATCCGGGTACAAGATATGCTACGCCCGGGGTCGATCCAGGGCCTCGCACAGGTTCTGCGAAATCATGATGGGGACCGTCTGGAACCCCACGACAAAGATCAGCACGTTGACGAGATCGATATTCAGGACAGGCGAAGCGATCCTGACTGCCCGACCCAGAAACAGGGTCATGGGGAGGGATAAGATCATCACAAGAGACGCATAGAGGATGGGGCCGTGGGTGCCTGGTATATGGGGGTGAAGAGGGGGTACAGCGGCATGAGCGGGGCCATCCCGATCAGGAGAATGCCGAAGGCGATCTCCGGGTCGAGGCCCAATCCCCGGACAATAAGAATGGCGCCTGCGGGAATGACGATGAAATTGAGCACACGCGCCCTCACGAGAGGAAATGTTCGCGTCTTCCTGATTTCAGAGACCAAGAGGTTCGGGCCGAGGGAGATGAGCGTGGATATGACAGGGGAGACGCCGATCGCGATCCCGATCCGCTGGAGATCGATTCCAGACAGTTCCTCCTGCATGCAGACCGGTTTCCTTTCGTGATGCGTTCGCGGAATCTCACCTCATCTGCCAGGACCCGTCGTCGCCTCGTCGCCCCACCGGGTGGGGAGGTCCGCCGCCGCCTCTTTTTCGGGCGCGGCATCGTGGAGCGCCCCGGCATGACGGCTATACCGTGCAATCGCCGGATTGGCCGATATCCCGTGGGCAAACACGCTCAGCATGACGGTCGCGACGGCGGCCGCGGCCAGGGTCCGCATTCCCGGCAATGCTCCCGCCTCCTCCAGGGTCGTGAGCATGAGCACGATGGAGGCGAGGCCGCGGGGGCCGAACCACCCCAGAAACACCACCGTTCGCGCGTTCAGCCGGGTGGCGACGAGGGAGACGGCGACAGGGACCATGCGGACGACGGTGAGGCTCAGCACCGCATAGAGGAGCACGACGAAGGTGACATGCTCGAAGAGGAGATAGGAGATGACGCCGAGGATGAAGAAGACGAGGTGGCCGAGCACCTCCCCTTCGGCCACGGTGAAAACGATGAGCGACGTCACGACCTGCCGGTAGACGGCCCCGGTGGCAAACCCGGCGACGAACGCGGCGATGAAACCCGATCCTCCCAGGAGGTCGGCGAGGACCCAGGCGATGATGGCGATCCCCATGAGCGCGATCCACTCGTAGGTGTGCGCCATCCATTCCTTCTCCGCCGCCCTGCTCAGCACCCACCCGCAGGCATACCCCACCGCGCCGCCGACGAGCACGGCAATGCCGATCTGGACGAGAGCGAGGACGAACAGGTCGCCTGACCCCAGGGCATATGTTTCCTCCCCGACGGCGAGGGCCCAGAGGATGGTGAGCACCGGGATCACCGCGCCGTCGTTGAGGCCTGCCTCCACATTGAGGGCCTGGCGTATCCGCAGGGGCACCTTGTCGCTGGTCACGATCGCCTCGCCGAGCGCCGCGTCGGTGGGTGCGAGGAGGCAGGCGAGGATGGCCGCCTCGAGGAGGGAGAGGTCGGTGAGCAGCACCACCGCGGCAATGACGCCTGCAATGATGGTCAGGGGCAGACCCAGGAGCAGCAGGCGTGCGGGGAGGTCGCCGCTCACTTTCAGGGCATGGATGTTGATGCGGGACGCGTCGGAAAAGAGCGTGAGCACCAGCGCGGTTTCCGCCAGCAAAAGCACAAGAGACCTCTCGACGGTCAGGGTGACGAGACCGATGCCCCCCGTCCCGAGAAGCAGGCCCGCGGCGACGAAGACCATCGGCGCGGTGATCACCGTCCTCTCGATCCGGCGGGAGACGAGGCTGTAGAGGAAGAGCACGGTCACGAAGGCGGCAAGGAATACGAGTGTTTCGTCTACCATTCCATCACGAAATCCTCCATGCTCTCTTTTTTTCGACTCCTCCGTACCTGCCGGGGTCGGAACGGAAAATGTGGTCTCTCCCGGCGTTATGCCTCCATAGGGACGTTTTTCGCGGGTCGGGTGTATGGTGGCGAACATATATACCTTTCGAGATAGTCTGAGATCCTTCGATGCTCTGGCCGGGGAGACCCTATTGGCCCGCGAACCCCTATCCGGCTGGCGGGACGCAGGAGGGGGCGGCCGGGTGACCCTCCCGGTCGACGCCGGGATCACGCTCGCCCTCCTGGCGGTCACCTTTCTCCTCCTCTTTGCAACGAGGCTGCCGCCGACGGTGATCTTTCTGGGGGCGCTCACCGCCGCGATCACCCTGGGTCTCGCCCCGGTCACCGACCTTCTCAAGGGGTTCTCCAACCCCGGCGTCCTCACCGTCGGCGTCCTCTTCATGGTCGCCGAGGGGATGTACTCCACCGGGGCCATCACCCTGATCGCGGACCGCGTCGTCGGCCTCCCCGCCACCCTGACGGCCGCACAGGTCAGTGTCCTGGGGCCGGTGGCGCTCGGCAGCTCCTTCCTGAACAACACCCCCCTCGTGGCCATGATGATCCCGGTGGTCCGCGATATCGCCCGGAGCACGCAGCTTGCGGCGTCCCGCCTCTACCTCCCCCTCAGCTACGCCTCCATCCTCGGCGGGGCCTCGACGCTCATCGGGACGTCGACGAACCTGATCATCGCCGGCCTGATCATCGATGCGATCGCGGCCATGGGGGCGGAAGCCCCTCCCATGGAAAGGGCGAGCATCTTCTTCCCGACGCCGGTGGGCCTGGTCGCGGCCGCGGTTGGTCTCATCTTCCTGGTCCTCGCGGGCCCGCGGCTCCTCCCCGGCCGAAAGAAGGAGGAGGGGGAAGAGGCGGTGCGGCGGCTCTACGGTGCCGAGTTTTTCATCGCCGCTGACTCGTATCTGCGGGGAAAGACCCTCGAGGCGTCGGGCCTGGCGCATGCAGAGGGCTTTCGCCTCGCCTCGGTCCGCCGCAGCGGTCGGCCGGCGCCCGCCGTCGAGCCCGGACTCACGCTCCGGGAGGGAGATGTCCTCACCTTTTCCACCGATACCGACGGCCTGCCGGCGCTGTGGGCGACCATCGGCCTCGTCCCTCTCAACACCCTCTCGCCGCAGGACACAGAGCGCCACCGCCACCGTCTCGTGGAGGGAGTGGTATCCCCGCAGAACTCGTATCTCGGCCGCACCATCGGAGACCTGCCCGCCCCCAGGGAGCCCTACGAGGTGAAGATCGTGGCTCTCTCCCGCAACGGCACCCCGCCGGCCGAACCTCTCCGGGAGGTGCGCATCGAGGCAGGGGACAATGTGGTCCTCGAGGTGAACGATCCCTTCTTCTTCCAGAACCGCAACGAGCAGGAGTATCTGATCCTCAAGCGTCTCCGGGGATACCGGATCAAGATGGAATCGTCCGGCGGCCTGGTTGTTGCAGCACCGGTCTATTTCGGGTATGTCCCGGCCATGACAAAGGCATGGCTCGACCGGCTCGTGCCGTACATCGGGATGGATATGTCCCCGACATTTCCCGGTTCCTGCCCGGTCTCCTTCATCTTCGTGCAGAACATGCCTGACCCGTCACTCTTCGAGCCGGCACTCCGTTCATTCACGGACGCGGTGGCGATGTCCAACCTTGCTGTGCGGGAGTGCATGATCGCACCAGACTGCGAGAGGGGAGTAAAACCGCCGGTCACGGAAAGGCCCGACCAGATGGAGCGGGAGTACGCGCTGGGGAGGGACCTGATCGCAATGCGTCCTGAGGCAAAAAATGAGTTTTAATTTTTGAAACTGTGGATGGGCGCGGGGATCCTGCCGCCGCGGTTGACGAAGTCCGCACAGCCGAACCTGTTGACCGGTTGAATGGGCGCATGGCCGAGGAGGCCGCCGAACTCCACCGTGTCCCCGACGCCCTTCCCGACGACCGGGATGAGGCGGACGGCGGTCGTCTTCTGGTTCACCATGCCGATCGCCGCCTCGTCGGCGATGATGCCGGCGATCGTGGTCGCGGGCGTGTCGCCCGGGACCGCGATCATGTCCAGGCCGACAGAGCAGACACAGGTCATGGCCTCCAGTTTTTCGATCGTCAGGGCCCCGCGTTTGACGGCGTCGATCATGCCCTGGTCCTCGCTGACCGGGATGAAGGCGCCGCTGAGGCCGCCGACGAAGGAACTCGCCATGACGCCCCCTTTCTTCACCTGGTCGTTCAGGAGGGCGAGGGCGGCGGTCGTCCCCGGCGCGCCGACAGACTCAAGCCCCATCTCCTCCAGGATCTCGGCCACGCTGTCCCCGACGGCAGGGGTCGGCGCCAGGGAGAGGTCGACGATGCCGAAGGGGACGCCGAGCCTCTCCGAGGCCTCCTGCGCGACCAGCTGGCCGACGCGGGTGACCTTGAATGCCGTCTTCTTCACGGTCTCGCAGAGCACCTCGAAGTTCGCGCCCCGCACGCTTTCGAGGGCGTGCTTGACGACGCCCGGCCCGCTGACGCCGACGTTGATGACGGCGTCAGCCTCGGTCACGCCGTGGAAGGCGCCGGCCATGAAGGGGTTGTCGTCGGGAGCGTTGCAGAAGACGACGAGTTTCGCACACCCGAGGGAACTGTTCTCCTGCGTCGCCTCCGCCGTCTCCTTCACGATCTCCCCCATCAGTTTGACGGCGTCCATGTTGATCCCGGTCCTGGTGGAGCCGATATTCACCGAACTGCAGACCCTCTCCGTGGACGCGAGGGCCGCGGGGATGGAGTGGATGAGGTCGCGATCGGCCTTCGTCATCCCCTTGGAGACGAGGGCCGAGTAGCCGCCGAGAAAGTTCACCTGCATGTCGCGTGCGGCCTTATCGAGGGTCCGGGCGATCGTCACGAAGTCCTCCGGACAGGTGCAGGCCCGCCCACCCACAAGTGCGATCGGGGTGACGGAGATGCGTTTGTTGACGATGGGGATGCCGTACTCGGTCTCGATCTCCCTGCCGGTGGAGACGAGGTCCTGTGCGACGCGGGTGATCTTCTCGTAAATATTTTTGTTCAGGGTGTCCAGGTCGGCGTCGCAGCAGTCCAGGAGGCTGATGCCCATCGTGATGGTGCGGACATCGAGTTTCTCCTGCTCGATCATCGTGTTCGTCTCATTGACCTCAAAGAGAGTGATCATCCGAATACCTCTCAGATACGGTGCATTTTTATGAAAATGTCCTCGTGCTGGCATCTGATCTTCACGCCGATCTCGTCGCCGAGGGTCTCCAGTTCATGCACCATCTCGCCGAAGGGTCTGGAGGACCTGCTGGTGTCGACGATCATCATCATGTTGAAATACCCCTGCACGATGGTCTGGGAGATGTCCTCGACATTGATCTGGTTGGCGGCGAGGTAGGTGCAGACCTTCGCGATGATCCCGACGGTATCTTTCCCGACGACAGTGATGATGGTTTTTTTCATGCTCTCGTCCCTAGAGTACATTGGCGGTCTTCGGGGATTAATATCGTCATAACGGAAAACATGGATATTCGGTTGGATCTCTCCCTGGTCTTTCCCGCCAGGTTCCAAAAAAGAGCTCAGAATATTGGCATTTGCGGCCCAGATTTAGAAATAATCCCAATATTACCCATTTTTTCTCCCAGAAGGGGAGAGAATGGTCCCCTATCTTTCAGGCGAGGGAAGATATACCGTCAGATCGGCTAATCCGAGCTCATTTCTGCTTCATCTCTTCCATCTTGACGAAGGTCGGCGGGATTGGGTTCGTCTCCCCGCTGTCCCGGATACTGCGGAGCACGGCATTCAGTGTTCTGATGCGGAAGAGAGTTTTGGAAGGGAAAAGGCAAAGATGATAGCCAGAGATAGAAACTGTCTTCTGAAGACTATAGATTGTGGCGTTTTTCCACATAACAGATATATCGTGTAAATATATCCAACATAATTAGAATTTTAAATACGGATAAAAAAGAAAATAATTTAAAATAGTGATGTTAATTGCATAGCGAAACCGTAGGGAGATCCTATATTGACAAAGAAGAGATATTTGCTTGTTTCAGGACTCGCGGTGCTGGTCATTATGATCATAATGACCTTCTGCTCCGGGTGTTCATCATTCACTTCCAGTGATGACAGTAGCGAAAAATATACGTACACTTCGCCCTCAACGACACCGAGTAAATTCGTGAGACCGACACCACTAGCCAGTCCCCCGCCGACACCGAATAAATTCGTGAGACCGACACCACCGCCTAGGCCCCCAACAACACCGAATAAATTCGTGAGACCGACACCACCGCCTAGGCCCCCAACAACACCGAATAAAATTGTGAGACCGACACCACCGCCCAGGCCCCCAACGACACCGAATAAAATCGTGAGACCGACACCACCGCCTAGACCCGTGAAATCATTTGAACAGCAAAAAGCAGAAAAGATCAAAGCAGCCATGGATTATAGAAATCCAACAACAAGAGATTATGCGTTGAAATTAGTTAACAAAAAGAGTGCCGGGAACTACAACATCGATCAGATCTGTGATATGTGGGAGAAAGTGAATGATAAATGGACCTATGTGAATGATCCTCAAGGAGGAGATTACTTCTCCCCGGCGAGCAGGACAATAAATCTGGGGTTAAAAGGGGACTGTGATGATTTCGCCATATTGATCGCGTCGCTTGTCGAGGCGATTGGAGGGGCCAGCAGGATCAAATCGGCCCAAAGTCCGGATGGAGGTGGTCATGCATATGCCGAAGTATATATTAGCGACGATAAAAAGAAAGTTGATAGTCTCTGCAAGGATATCGCACAAAGGTATCATTGCCATTCTGTCCATTATTCAACCGATCTCGAACCGAACGGGAAAAAGACCTACTGGCTTAATCTCGATTGGTCTGCAAAACACCCAGGTGGTCCATACTATAAGGACACCGGTTCGGTCGTAGCATATTACCCGGATGGACGGTGGAAAAAGATCACCCACCGATAATATCCTTCTCTTTTTTCTTGATTTGCAGGATTCAAATTCCATTAATATTTGAAAAATAGATTTGGGCCATATTGTATCAGGAATATCTGAAGAATCAGTGTAAACCTGAACCTGTTAATTTTGGCAAATATATGTTGTTATTATACAGATACCGGAAGACATACAAAAAAAGAGATGGATTTATATTGGGCCTGTTACAATGAATCAGTGATTGAAATGGGCCTTTTCTGGAAATCTGCAGATGATTGGATTGCCAAAGGGAATGAATACCTTGAAAACAATAGTTTCGAAGAAGCAGTGAATTGCTTCTGTAAGGCGATTGATAAGTCCCCAGATTCGGGAGTTCCCTGGTATTATCTTGCGTATTCTTTTTTCTACTATGGAGATGATATGGAAGAGGAGGCAGAGAAATATATCGATCAGGCCCTCAGCCTCGAACCGGACGAATGGTATTCCCTTGCTCTGAAGGGACATATCCTGTCGTATCTGAGAAGATATGAGGAGGCTGTGGAATGCTATGACCATGCTCTTTCATTGAACCCGGATGCGGAAGATGCATGGTTCAGGAAAGGGAAGGCCCAGTATTTTCTTGATAATATGGCCGATGCCGCAGCATGTTTTGAACGTGTTCTCAACCTGAATCAGGAAAACGGAGAAGGCTGGAAGTGTTTGGGGACAATACATTCCGATCTCGACGAAAATGACGATGCATTATACTGTATCGATCGGGCACTCACTCTAAACGCGCAGGATGCGGAGGTCTGGAGCAAGAAAGGCTCTCTACTCCATAATCTCGGGCAGAATGAAGAAGCATTAGAATGCCTGAACACCGCACTCAGTCTCAATCCAGAGGATTGGACATCATGGGAATGTAAAGGAACGGTTCTCGTCGATCTGGAAGATTTTTCCGGAGCCATTGAAGCGTTCGACCACGCCATTGCATTGAATGAGAGTGCAGAAGAGCCCTGGCTCCAGAGAGGAAGGGCACAGATCGAAACGGGAGATATGGCAGGTGCTGCATCAAGTCTCGACCATGCCATCTCTCTAAACCAGGACAATGGAACTGCATGGTGGCTACAGGGCATCGTACATATGGAACTTTCCGAGAATAATGACGCCTTAAAGTGTTTCGAACGTGCTCTGGCCATCGATGCCGAAGACGTGGACGTGTGGTACAGGAAAGGAACTGTTCTTTCTCTCATGATCAGGGACAACGAAGCCCTGGAATGCTTCGACGAAGCCCTGCGTATTGATCCCGGCAATCCGGAAATCCTCACAGAGAAAGGAAAAACCCTGCTTGATCTCTCTCGATCTGAAGAAGCACTGGCGTGTTTTGAGGCCGCCCTGGCGGATAATCTCGATTTAATGGATGCGATGTTATTTAAGGGGGCTGCACTCGCGGACCTGAATCGTTACGAGGAAGCGCTTCGATATCTGCATGAGTCCCGCAGAGGTATTGAAGATAATCCAGATGCTGAGGCTTTCCTTCTGGCACTGGAAGGAATGTGCTATGCGGAGATGAACAATCCGGTCGAGGTCAAGAGCCACTTTAACCATGCCCTGATCAAAAGCCCGGGTAATCCCCATATTCTCGCAATGAAAGGGCTCTCCCTTTCGGAGTTCAATCTCCCGGAAGAGGCGATGCGAGCCTGCGAAGAGGCACTGGCCACCGATCCAGAGAACGAAACTGCTCTCTTAGGGAAAGGGCTCACCTGTGTCTGTATGGGGGACGCAAGCAGAGGCCTTGAGATACTCAAACAGATACCCTCGCAAAGACCTAACTCCTTTCTTCTCTGTTGCAAAGCCCTCGCTCTTCTGATGCTCCACAGACAACAGGAAGCGCTCTCCCTCTGTGACCAGGCGATGACGATCGATCCCTATGAGTCACGTGCCTGGTCCACAAAAGGTCTCTGTTACCTGAGCCTAAAACGCCCCGACCTTGCACGCGACTGTTGCAGGAAAGCGCTGGATATCGATCCGTACAACCTGGATGCAAAAAAATTCCTTGAAAGAATCGATGGAACGGATACAAAGACCACTCCTCCCCCGAAACCCGGCGCAAAAAAAATGGTTTTCATCAGCCACTCCTCAAAAGATGGGGATATTGCCGGGATGCTCTGCACGAAACTTGAAGATTCGGGTCTCGGCTGCTGGATCGCACCGCGGGATATCCCTCCAGGCCGGGATTACCATGAGGAGATCATCGATGCCATCGAAACCTGTCCCGCCATGGTATTGATCTGCTCGTCAAACTCAGTTGCGTCCAGACATGTGAACGGAGAGGTGAAACGGGCCTTTGATAAGGCTACGATCATCATCCCGCTCAGGATCGAAGAGACGCAACTCTCCAAGGCAATGCAGTACTGCATCAGCGACGCACAGTGGGTCGATGCATTCAATGGGATAGATGCGCAGATCGCTGAAACAATCCGAAAAGCGATCTTGAGTGCTCTGAACTGAAGCAGATTACTATGAACACCCCACAAAAACCCATACAAACCGAGATCAGAATCGGCGTCACCGGCCACCGTACCGTCGGCCCACGCCCCGAGATCCTCCGACAGATCCACACAGTTCTCACGACTATCGACGGTCTTCTGGAAAATACGCCTCACCAGTACCGTGTCATCTCGCCTCTTGCCGAGGGTGCCGATCGCGTTGTCGCTGAGACTGTCCTTGGATGGACAGGAGGGGATGGGGATATGGTGCTCCCTCCTGCCCTCGACGTGATCCTTCCTTTTGAAAAAGAAAAATATCTGCAGGATTTCAAGACGCAATCTTCCAGAAAAGAGTTTGAGGCTCTCCTCGGGAAAGCGGCATCGACGAGTGTACTGGACACAGACGGACCGCGAGAAGAGGGATATGAAGATGTGGGACATGCGGTCGTCGATCGCTGTGACCTGCTCATTGCCATATGGGACGGGAAGCCGGCTGCCGGGCGGGGGGGGAACCGCTGATATCGTCAGTTACGCCCGGGAAATGGGAAGGGCTTACATTCACATCGATCCGGATGGCGGGACCTCTGTCCTCTCGGAAACAAACGTATTTTTCAAGGGTCTCCGTCATCTAAACACCTTGAATGCGGAGCAAACGCCTGGAGGAACAGACGAGGAGATGTGCTGGTTCAGCGAGACACTCCGGAATGGCTGTGCGAAGTACGGATTGTCCAGCGACCTGATAGCACCCCTTGAAGAGGACATTATACCGGCCTTCGCCCGGATTGATCAACTGGCAATGCACTATCAGAAACGCCATCTCAACGCGGGAACCATGATCGCACTCCTTGCCACCCTTGCGGTAGCGACGGTCACGATTCAAGTGCTCTTCATCCCCCATCACCCAGAAGTGCTCTGGCTGGAGTTCCTCGAAATGGCTACGATAATCGGGACAATCATCATATCCCGGCGCGGCGAATGGCACAGGAAGTGGATCGAATACCGCATCATCGCCGAGCAACTCCGGGCATATCCCTTTCTCATCCTCGCGGGCATGAACCCGACAGAGAGACGGGGAACTGACCCTGGAGATCACGGCGCCGACGATTGGACTGGAATGGTGATCGCCGATTTCTGGAAGCACCCGCCGTCTCTACCGGAATCTATTCACGAGAACAACACGGCGATTTTTAACTTTATCACCGGGGAATATCTTGAAGACCAGGCCAGATACTATAGAAAAGCAAACAGTCGCCATGAAAACAGGGATGAAACCCTCGAAAAAGTGGGGATCGGCCTATTTATCATTACCATGCTCGCCTCTGCACTCCACGCCCTGGGAGTTGGTCACAGTTCGGCGGCCCATGATGCAGTGCTCCAGATTCCGGCGCTTCTCACATTCTTTGCCATTTTGCTTCCCGCATCTGGAGGTGCTCTGGCAACAATACAGGTACAGAGAGAGTATCGCAAAAACGCCCTTCGTTATGACGCTATCGCCAGACAACTCACCATACTGATCAGACGGATGAGAGCAAGTCAGACGCTGGAGACCTCCAGAGAGATCCTTGGGGAAGCCTATGCCCTTATCACCAGCGAGAATCAGGACTGGAGGATAACATTGATTGTCAGGCAACTTCATCCTGCTTAAATCTCACCGTTGGCTCTCTGAGAACAGATCTTGCCCATCCTTTCCCTGTTGCCGAGGGAACGCTAAATTTCTGGCTCCGTAGAATCCCTCATAGATGGATCGGTGTATCCCTTATCCCATGGGGAGATACGTAGATCCACCGCCTTCCTCACAATCTAACCGGGGGACTACGCCCCCGGGCCCCCGCTCAGGATTGGACCTTGAATGGGTAAATCCTGCATTTTGAAGAGGAGACTGCCCTCCACCCCCTATCCTAATGGCAGGGGGACCGGGGGGCGGCAGCCCCCCGGCAGAGGCACTCCAAAACAGGATTTCTACAGAGCCAGATTTCTTCCTTTTCCTTCACTCCGATCGAAAGCCGCGGAGACGGCATGTTGCTCGGTGCAATCTCACGTGCTGTCTCCATGCCTACCCTCGACAGCAATATCATGAAAATCGCACTCTCACCATATCAGAGGTCGTCGATTTATCGACAGCATATTGGTAGTCCCTAAAGTAGGTGCAGAACAATGTTAGGGATTTTTCACGGCCCAGGATACACGGAAAAAAGAAGAGGGTGCAGGTCAATCAGGGACCTGGAGGGAAGGTTCGATCTGGCGCTGCATCAGGGCGGCAAAGCCGACCCCGCCAATGAGGTCGAAGACACCGAAGAGGAGGACGTGCAGGCCGTCGATGCCCGCGGCGGCCATGCCCGGGAGGCCGATGCCGCCGATATTCATCGAGAGGACGATCAGCAGGACCTGGGTGACCGCCGCACCGGTGACAAGGTGGAGGACGCTGGATGGGATGTCGCACCGCATGAGTACGTGTGGGTCGACCAGCGTCATCAATTTTTGCAAATGAACATCTCGCACGTTTTTTGATATTGCATTCAAATTTGTAATACACGAGCAATTTCGTCTTTTTTACACGACGATAAAGAGACATGACAGATTGACTGACCCTTCAGCGGGAGGAATAGTGTGAAAAAAAGCATGGGGACTGCACCGGGCAAGCGTTTCAGGCCAGTCTATTTAATAATAATATTTATATAATATTGTGATTATTAACAGGACGAAGAACAGGAGGGGGGAAGGAGATGACAAAGCAGAGCGTAAAAGTGCGCCGCCTTGGCGTGATGTCCGTTGCATTCTTTTTTGCAATTCTGAGTGCCCTGTATGGCCTTGTCGCGGGAATCGTCGCTGTCACGATGGCCATATCTGGAACTGATCTGGGGATCATCGCCGCGATTACTGCGGGGATCGGAGGGATTCTCCTCACCATCGTGCTCTGGGCGATCGGCGGATTCATCGGCGGCGCGATTGCGGCGGTGATCTATAACTTCGTCTTCGCCGCGTCCGGAGGCATCCAGGTCGACCTCGACGTGGAGTCCTGAACTGGAAACCTGATCTTCTTTTTCTTTACCCTTCAGGTCCAAAGAACCGGATCTCTTCCCGTGGATAGAGAGCGGGGCTGGTCCCTCCCTCGAACACATATTCATCGAAAAAAGGGAGGGAGAAACATCAGTTATGCCATGCTCTGCGTGATGATGCCGTCCATCTCTGCGATGATCCCGGCGAGCGCCTCAGGGACCACACCGCCGACGGCCCGGACCGTCTTCCCCCCGGCTGTCACCTCATAGGAGAAGAGGTCGTACCCCTGCTGTGCGGGGGCGTACTTGTCCTGGAGGGAGAGGAAGGCCTCGGAGGTCGTCATCGATTGTATCCTCTGGAGATCGTCGGCTTCGAGAGCGACCTCGGAGAGGTCGCCGTGGCGGGAGACCTCTGCGGTCCCGTTCTCGTACACGACGACGGTGTCGTTGAACCCTGCAAACCCGCCTGTCCTGTGATATTCGACCACGACAGGGGACGACGTGTCGGCCGAGGTGCACCCGGCCGTCCCGGCGAGGGCGAGGATACAGCCGAGAAAAAGGAGAGTCAGGATCTTTTTCATGATAGGAGATGGACCTCTGTCGGCATAACTCTCTCGAACACTGCGAATATTTTCGAAGTCTCGCCTGTTCAGCGGGCCCGGACGAACGTCCCCTCCCTGTACTCGCGGAACGCCTCCTCAAGTTCCTCATTGGTATTCATCACGATCGAGCCCGACCCGGCGATCGGTTCGCGGATGGGCCTGCCCGAGAAGAACAGGAAATGCAGGGAAGAGAGAGGAGAACCGATCGTGCCCTCGTCACCGTCACCGAAGAGGGCGCACTGGTATTCCCTGAGGTCCAGGGCCCCGAAACGACCCGACCCCCCGATGACATAGGCATAGACAGTGTGCCCAAGCCTCACGCCGTGGACGAAGACTGCACCCGGTGCCATCGTGACGTCGAAGACGTCGGGTTCAGCGACGATCTCCCGGACAGGGCCGTCGACCCCCTCCCGCCACCCCGCGATCACCCTGACCTCGCTCCGTCCCCATCGCGGACCACCGTGATCTTCCGACCTGATCTCCGGGTAGCGCGGCTCCATCATCCTGTGCGAGCGGGGCAGGTTCACCCGGAACTGGAAGCCACCCATCTTTCCGCCGACAGGTTTGGGCATTTCCGGGTAGACGAACCCCACCCCTGCGGTCATCCACTGCACGTCTCCCGCACCGATGGTCCCGGCATTGCCGATGCGGTCTGTCACCGTGCTCCACCCACCCGTCGAGCATGATGGTGACCATCTCGATGCCACTGTGCGGGTGCCAGGGAAAACCGTTAAGATAGTCCTCCAGATGGTCGGACCTGAAGCCGTCGAGCATCAGGAAGGGATCGAAGAGCGGCACCTCCCGGTGGCCGAAGACCCGCTGCAGCCTCACCGACACCCTCCACTATCTCCCGCGCCTCGAAGGCCCGGGCGACCCCCGTATCTGTGGCATGCGAACGGAGAGGCGACGTCGGCCTATAGGATCTACCCCGGACAAAAAAAGGTCGAGAATAAATCAGGAGATATGGATGACCTCGACCGGGCACCCCTCCGCGGCCTCCCGCACGCAGTCTTCCAGTTCTTCGGGCGCCTCTCCCTCCGCAGGATCCCCTCCGGCCCTGTATTCTCCGACGATCTGGCTCAGCGTGTCGTCAGGGCTCTCCTCAAACACATCAGGACAGGTCTCCCAGCACAGGGCACACCCCGTGCAGTCCTCGCGGTCAATAGTGATCCGTACCATGGTCCTTCCTCCTTCGTAGACACCCAAGATACACCGATCTCATATAATCCTTCGGTCTCCGGAGTGCAGGGCGGTCGGCCGGATCCGGCAGGGCCACGCGGAGATCCCGAACGCCCGTACTCTTCACGCGCGGATGCGATATCTTCAACGGGTCCGGCACATCACCCCCCCATGAACGGCCTCATGAACCCCTTCCGGGACGGACATCACTATATGGAAACCTGGTTCGGACTCCCGTTTTCGGTGGAGAATGGTGCTCCTCTGGTGGGCCCTTCTCCTTGCCATCGGCTGGCTGGTGTACCGCGACGCCGAGCAGAGGGGAATGAACGGCCTGCTCTGGTTCATCCTGATCATCCTCCCCTCTGTCGGGACCATCTTTCTCATCCTCTACGTCCTCGTGAGGGAAACGTCTGACCGGAGTCAGGTCTCAGAGAGGGACCGTGCGCTCGATATGCTCAAGGAGAGAGATATACAATGGGGGAGATATCGGAGGAGGAATACAGACGGAGAAAAAAGGAACTGGAAAGATAAAGGTGTCCCGGAACACCGGGAGACATCTACCACCGGAACTTCTCCTGCTTTCTGGCCATCTCGTCGAAGGGGAGGAGGGCGTACCCGTGCACCTTCCCGAAATCGTCCAGTTCGATCTCCAGGTACAACTGAAGATCGCCGTGCTCCATCACCACCGTCGCCGGGTCTCCTCCTTTCTGCACAAAGCCCCAGTCTCCAAGATCTCCTGCGATGTCGGCAAAAGGTTTGCCGCCATGAGCATCAAAGAGCGCTTCCACTTTCTCCATCATCTCGACCCTGAAGTCCTGGCCGACCATCTGCGGACCGATCATTGTCACCGTCTCCTGCATGAAATGTCACCACGAATATAAAAATATGAACATACGCAGGCACATCGGCAGCCAGACAGAATTATGCCCATATTCAATGAGATAAGAGGACTTTATCACCCAACAGACAGTCAGGAAAGGGCCACCTGACGCCCGGAGCAGGAACTGCGAGGGGAACATTAAAGTGCATATCCTGGACCTGAACCGGGCATAGCGGACCAGACACAGAAACAATAATGATATTCTTTTGTTTTCCCCGTGGACACTCCCCAGAATCGGCATATATCTACCTCAATCCCGCAGAGGTTTGAGATTTCAATCATACTATCGGGAGCATAACAGGCCGGATGGATAAAATATAAATATAATCATCGTGTAGTGACGATACGACCGAACCACGGGGGGACGGTTTTCGTTCAGATTCAATCGTCAGGTATCTTCTCTGACCTGTCACACGGCAGACATGCGTGACTCCGGGGTCTAAAAGAGTTACGGCCCAGGGCACTGCGACAGGATGGATCCTGAACAGACGACAGAGGGGATCGTATCTCTGGATTATCCGTCAGAACCCCCGAAGAGCGACCCGGCGACCCGCCCCCGCAGGGCACCGCTCTTGTGCATTCGGTCACAGCCTCACCCCATCTATAGACCACCCTGAGGAGGGACCATCCATGAAAATACTCCAGATCGTTCCCTACTGTCTCCCCTATCATGGCGGGCAGGAGCGCTATGTCTACAACCTCAGCAAATATCTTGTCAGGCACGGCCATGACGTCGAGATCATCACCTCGAACTATCCATACAGCCAGAAGTGCGAGACCTCAGAAGGCATCAGAATAACCCGGCACCGCTGTCTCGCCCGCCCCATGAGAAACCCCCTCACCCCCGCGTTCATGACCCTGACGCGGGAGAGCAGGGAGTGCGACATCGTCCATACCCATAACGAACACAGCACCGCCGCCATGGCGGCTGCGTTTCTCAGGAACGGCAGGTGCGCCCCTCTCATCCTGACCTGCCACGGCCAGTTGATCTTCGGCGACAATTTCAGGGACACCCTGGAAAAGGTCTACAGCAAGACCATCGGCAGGGGCATTTTTTCCCGTGTGGACAGGATCGCCGTGAACTCCACGGACGACAGGGACTATGTCCTCTCCATCAACGCCTCCGTCTCGGACAAGATCGATATCCTCCACAACGCCATCGACCCCGAATTTTTCGACAGCGTCAGGGGCGCAAACGGGATCTTCGACCTCAGCGGCAGGACCAACCTCCTCTATGTCGGCAGGTTGATCCGGAGAAAGGGCCTGGAATGGTTGATCAGAGCGATGGCCATCATCAAGCAGTCGGGCAATGGCCGGGACGTCAGGTGCATCCTGGTCGGCGAGGGGGAGGACAGGGAATACTTCGAGCGCCTGATCAGGGAG
Source organism: Methanofollis ethanolicus (assembly GCF_001571385.1). Taxonomy (NCBI): domain Archaea; kingdom Methanobacteriati; phylum Methanobacteriota; class Methanomicrobia; order Methanomicrobiales; family Methanomicrobiaceae; genus Methanofollis; species Methanofollis ethanolicus. The sequence goes on from NZ_BCNW01000001.1 coordinate 1,972,681, forward strand.
CAGGGAGTCGAAGGGTCGGTGGTGCTGGCAGGCGACGTCGGTCTCGACGAACTCGTATACCTGTATCGGCACGCCGACCTCTTTGTCCTCCCATCACTCTCCGAAGTCTGCCCGACCGTCGTGCTGGAGGCGATGTACTTCGGCATGCCTGTCGTCACGACCGACATTCCCGGGGTTAGGGACCACTTCGCGGGATCTGCTCTCCTTGTGCCGCCGAAAGACGAGGCATCGCTCGCGCGCGCGATCTTGAGCGTCATCGACGATAAGAACCTGACGGCCAGACTCGCCCGGGCAGGACAGGACCTGGTCACCGGGAAATATGTCTGGAGCCGGGTCTCGAAGGCCTACGAGTCGATATACCGCTCGATGGGGGCGTGAAGATGCGGGTGGGACTGTTTACGACCGATTTCCCCTATAAAAAACCCTTTGTGGACGAGGTCCCCGAAGGCGGTGCCTATGTCAGGAGCGGCGTCGGCGAGGTCGTCTATCACCTTGCCCTGGAACTGGAGAAACTCGGCCATGAGATCGGGATCTTCACGACCTCGGCCGACAGAGACGACCACACCGAGGAGACGGGCGGGATTACGGTTTTCCGGTACGGGAAAGACCTGAAACTTGCGGAGACCGAGATCTCCCTGAAGTACCTGCGGGGGCGGGACACCCCGTCCCTCGACGTCATCCACCTCCACGCCGGGTCGCCGCCTGCCACCCTTGCGGCACTCGGCCATCTCAGAAAAAACCGGACGCCCTTTGTCGTCACCCATCACCTCGACCCCGACATGGGGTCGGGAAACCTCCTCAGGCGGGCATTGCTGTACGGCTATTCAGGATATTACCTGAGACAGTCTTTTGCAAAGAGCGACCGGATCATCGCCCTGTCGCAGGAGGTCGTCGCCTCGTCCCCGCACCTCCGGCCTTTCCGGGATCGGATCAGCGTCATCCCGAATGGGATCGATATCGCCGAACTGGAGACGCCCCTCGCGAAAAAAGAGTGCAGGAACAGGTTAGGACTCCCGGACGAGGGAACGATCGTCCTCTTCCTCGGGAACCTCGTGCCCCGGAAAGGGCCGCACGTCCTCCTCACGTCGATGCAGACCGTCCTCAGGGAGGCGCCCGACACCACCCTCGTCCTTGCCGGGACGATCACGCCCTTCGGGGAGGGCCTCAGGGAAGAGGCGCGGGCCCTCTCCCTGGAGAAGAACGTCGTCTTCACCGGGACCGTGGGGGAGGAAACGAAAAAGATGCTGTACCATGCCGCGGACATCTTTGCCCTCCCCTCCTTCGGGGAGGCGTACCCCCTCACCATCCTGGAGGCGGCCGCGTGCGGACTGCCGGCGGTGGTGAGCGGGCTTGCAGTCTTCAGGGCCCAGGTCCGCGACGGCGAGAACGGACTCTTCAGCAGGACTGGCGATCCTGGGGACCTCGGCGCAAAAATTCTCCGCCTGATCGCTGCGAGGGAGGAGAGGGAGAGAATGGGCAGGAATGCACGGTCTGCCGTGCAGAACCTGAACTGGGACAGGATCGCCGCGGCACACCAGGCAGTCTACGAGGAGGTGCTCAGGTGAGGGTCGGCATCATCGGCCCCCTCTCCGGCGAGGAGGACGAGGGGTTCAGGAATGTCACCGCACGGTTTGTCGAACACCTCGGCAACCGCCACGACGTCATCCCCCTCGACGTCGGCGGGATCTCCTCCCCCCTCTTCTGGAAGATGGTGCGGGACGTCTCCCCCGATGTCGTCCACTACATGACAGCACCGACATTCTCCAGTTTCCTGGCGCTGAAGGCGGCGAGGGCCCTCTCCAGAAACGACACGAAACTGGTGATGTCGGCCCTGCACCCGAATTGCCTCCCTGTGCTCAGGAACCCGGTCGTCCGCGCTCTCGTCCCCCGTTTCCCGCCCGACCTCATCATCACCCAGTCGCCGGAGGCATCCCGCCTCCTGAAAGAGACCGGGGCGCGGGTACGGCTTCTTCCGCACGGCGTCGATACCGTGAGGTTCAGGCCGGTTGCTGTGGGTGAGAAGGGGAGGCTGCGGGAGAAGTACGACCTCGACAGGGACGTCTTCGTCCTCCTCCATGTCGGCCACGTCAAACCCGACCGCGGCCTCGGACAACTTCTCCGGCTCCAGCAGACTATCCCGGACTGTCAGGTCGTCATCGTCGGGAGCCCCCGCTTCGCGCGGGACCGAAAATATGCAGCGTACCTCAGGGAGCACGGGTGCATCGTCATGGAGGGATATTACAGCCGGATCGAGGAACTCTACCAGCTTGCCGACTGCTACGTCTTTCCCCGGGGAAAGACGCTCTTTCTCCCCCTCACGGTCATGGAGGCGATGGCCTGCAACCTCCCGGTGGTTACCGCCCCCTTCGACGGGATCACGCCGTTCTTCCCTGAAGGGAAGGGCCTCTTCGTCGCCAGGTCGGGAGAAGAGTATTCAGGATATGTGCGCATGGCACTGGAGGAGAGAGGGACAGTCGCAACACGGGAGAAGGTGCTCCCCTGCTCCTGGGGCCGCGTGGCCGACGAGATCAGTGGCATGTACCGAACGCTCTGCGGAGGAAGACCATGAGACGAGGAAAGATCATCTGCTTTACCGGGATTGACGGGTCAGGGAAGACGACCCTTGCAAAGTATCTGACTGACGAACTGCACAGGCGTGGGGTCGACACCCGGTATGTCTATGGACGGTATCAGCCCGCCGCGCTCAGGCCCCTGATGTACCTGGGGAAACTCCTCTTTTTCCGGAACAAGGATATGTTCCAGGACTACTCCGATTATGCGGGGTCGAAGAAGGAGACGGCACAGGAGCACACCCTGCTCGCCCGCCTCTATCAGCGCCTCCTCTTCTGGGAGTACGCCCTCCAGTTGACCCTCAGGGTCTCCCTCCCGGTCGCCCTCTTCAACAGGACCCTTGTCTGCGACCGTTATATCATCGACACCATCGTCACCGACCTCGCCGTCGACTTCCACTACTCTGAGGAGGAGGTGGAGGAGGTGATCCGGAAGATGTACGGCCGTTTCCCGCGGCCAGACATCACCTTCCTGATCGATCTGCCCGAAGAGGTAGCAATGAAACGAAAGGACGACACGCCCTCTGTCCGGTACCTTGAGGAGAGGCGGCGGCTGTACCTCATGTCGGCGGCGACCGTCGGCGCCGTCGTCCTCGACGGGTCTCTGCCAGGCGAGACGATCAGGCAGAGCGTCCTCAGGTACACGGGGATGGCGTCATGACGCGGCTTGCCGTGATCGGGATCGACAGCATGGACTCCCTGCTTGTCGACGCCTTTATCGACGACCTGCCGAACCTCAGGCGACTGAAGGAGGCATCACCGCCGATCGCCATGCACTCGGTCTTTCCCCCGGACTCTGACACGGCATGGGCGACCATCTACACCGGCCTGAACCCGGCTGAGCACGGGGTGGTCCACTTCGTCGACCCCCTGGAGAAGACCTCGATCTACCAGACAGACTACCTCGACTCATCCCTGGTGCGGGGCAGGACCTTCTGGGACGCTGCAGGGGAGGCAGGAAAGAAGGTCTGTGTCGTCAACCCGCATATCGGGTACCCCGTCTGGGCGGTCAACGGCACGATGGTGAGCAGGAGCCCGAAGAATACCGGCGTCCAGGCTTATCCCGAGACCGCCGCCGTTATCGCCGGCGACGGCCTCCTGATGCCCGACAGGATCCCTGACTCGAAAGGGGAATACCAGGAGTACCTCGAACGCCTCGAATCCGTCGTCAGGAAGGAGGCCGCCGTCGCCGGAGACCTGATGCGCTCGACCCGGTGGGACCTCTTCTTCTTTTATTCCTCGGCCCTCGACTTTGTCCAGCACATCTTCTGGAATTACTGCGACCCGAAGGATCCCATGTATCCGGGCGACGACAACCCCTTCCGGGACACCATCAGGCACTTCTACCGCACCTACGACGAGGTCGTCGGGTCCCTCACCACCGACCTCCCGCCCGACACCGCCGTGATCGTCATGAGCGACCACGGCCACACGATGCGGCCGTCAGACCTCGTCAACATCAACGAGGTCCTGCGGCTGAAGGGCTATCTTGTCGCGAACAACGGGATCTCGGCGCCGATAAAAAATGCCGGGGAGAAGGCGAAAAGGGCGGCGGTGAACATCATCCAGAGGACGGCACTCCGCGGGACCGCTCTCAGGATCCTCAGGAAACACCCGGGGATCAAGGAGTACTACACGGTCCCCTCGTCCATCGACTTCGGTCGGACGGTGGCGCACTGCACCGACCTCTCCGGCATGAAGGCCTACAACTACGGGGGGATCCTCGTTGCGCGGGAGAAACTGGGGGAGAAGCGGTACGACGAGGTGAGGAGGGAGATCATCGACCTCCTCACCTCGTACACCCTGCCAGGCGGTGCACCGGCCTTCGAGTGGGTCCGTGAAAGGGAGGCACTCTACCAGGGGCGGCACCTGGACAAGTACCCGGACATCCTCTTCAAACTGAGGGAGGGGTACGGTGCTGGTTGGGCGATCCACGAGTCGGTCTTCTCGACGTCGAACACCCACAGTTTCTATCCGGGTTCCCACCGGGGGGACACCCCGGTCTTCTTCCTCCGGGCACCCGGCGCCAGCAATCAGCCCCTGACAGAGGCGGGTCTGGAGGACGTCAGCCCCACGATCCTGGAGATTCTCGGAATAGGGGGAGACGGCAGGGGTGGGAGCGGAAAGAGCCTTATCTAAAGATAGGCCGGAGATCTTGCCGGACTTTCAGGGCCCGACCGGCACCTGATAGAGGAACGGAACGACGAAAAAAAGGTAACCCGGCGATCCCCCTCCGAGGTGGAGAGAATACATATATACCATGATGCAGATTACGACCATACGTCCGCCCCCTGAGAGGACATCTATGGAACCAAAGCCTCGCATTGTCCTGATCACATCGCGGTGGTTCAAGAACCAGAACCTCTACTTTACGGCTTTGAAACTGGTGCAGATCCTGAAACCCCTTTCCCGGGACATCACCTGGATCATCACCGAACAGGAGGACAAGAACTACCCTGCAGGCGAGTTCACGCTCCTGAAGATCCCCGACCGGACGGTCGAGAGACCTCTCCTCGTCCGCCTCTGGTATCTCGTCCTCCACCAGATGCGGGTGGTCCGCCAGGTGCTCTGCCTCGGGAAGGACCAGGACATCGTGATCTTCGCATTCGGTGCCGACTACTTTGTCCTCCCGATGCTTGCCGCAAAACTGAAGGGAAAACAGGTGGCCCTCCGTACGGACGGAAGGACCTCCCGCGTCATCGGGAAGTACTGGCAGAAGAAAAACCGTCCCCTGCAGATGCTGTACCAGGGGGTCGAAGCGGTCACCTACGGAATATCCGATGCGATCATCCCGGAAAGCGAGGCCTTCATCGGCCTCTACGACCTCGGGCATTACGAGAAAAAGACCTGGCCGGGCAGTCTGTACGTCGACACGGCGCGTTTTGCCGTCCAGAAGGGGATCTCGGAGAGGGAGTACGACCTCGGGTTTGTCGGACGTTTCTCCCGCGAGAAAGGGATCGTCGAGTTCGTCTCCGCCCTCGGGACCGCGCTGCATGGAGAAGAGTGCCGGGTGGCCCTCATCGGCGACGGCGACCTCAGGGGTGAGGTCGAGGCCATCCTTGCGCGAGATCATATCCAGGCGTCTGTCGACGTCATCGGCTGGATAGACAACGCGGACCTCCCCCAGTACCTGAACACTATCAAAGTCCTTGTCGTGCCGTCGTACAGGGAAGGACTCCCCAACATCGTGCTCGAAGCAATGGCATGCGGGTGCATCGTCCTTGCCACGCCTGTGGGGGGGATACCGGCCCTGGTCAGGGACGGCGTGACCGGGTTCATCTCCGAAGACAACGCGCCTGCAACTCTCTCACGGAATATCAGGCGGGCACTGAGACACCCCGGCAGGGAGGGTGTCGGCAAGAAGGCGCGGGAACTGATCGAGCGGTCCTATACGTATGACGCCGCGGTCAGGCAGTACGGACAGATACTCGCACACATATCGTCATGAGGTCATCATGGAACTCTCTGCACGCGAACGTCTGATAGCCCTCGTCGGGATTCTTCTTCTCTTCGACGGGGCCTTTCTCCTGGACATACCAATCCTGCGCGAGGTGCTGGGAGCAGTGGTCATCGCGGTCATCCCGGGCATGCTGATCCTCTCCATCGTCAGGCCGGGAAAGATCACCCTGCTGGAATACTGTCTCCTTGCCGTCGGGGCGAGCATCGCCTTCCTGATGATCGGCGGACTGCTGTATAACAATCTCCTGATGTATCTCGGAATCCAGAACCCATTTTCCGGACGGTTGCTCCTCGACTTCTACAACCTGGCGATCATCGCCCTCGCCGCGGTCTGGTACATCGCCAATAACGATAGGTCGTTTTCTCTCCCGGATCTGTCGATGAAGGCGGCGGACATGGCGTTCCTCCTGCCGGGTCTGGTCTTCCCGTCACTGAGCGTCCTTGGCATGCACCAGATCAATACGGCCGGGAACAACCTCCTCCTTCTCGGCCTCCTGATCGCCGTCCTCGTCTATATCGCCGCGCTGAGCATCTGCCATGCAAGGGTCTCGCCCTGGCTCATGCCTGCCGCCATCCTGCTCCTGAGCGTCACCCTCATCCTGCCGCTCGCCCTCAGATCGAACTATATCATCGGGACCGACTCGCACTTTGAGTATTTCACCTTTATAACCACGCTGGAGAACGCGCACTGGTCCATCATCGGGAGCGCGCAACTCGACTCGTGCCTCAGCATATCTATCCTGCCGTCGGTCTTCCAGATCTTCACGGGCGTCCCGCCGATGATGCTTTTTAAGGTTCTCTTTGCATTGATATTCTCGATCTCTCCCCTGATCGTCTATAGCATTGCAAAACAGTACCTGGCCAGGGTCTATGCCTTTCTCGCCGCGGCATTTTTCATGATCCAGCCTCAGTTCATGACGGCCGCATCGAACAGCAGGACTGTCCTCGCCCTGCTCTTCTTTATGCTGACCATCATGCTGCTCCTGAACGAGGGGCTGAATCCTGCACGGAAGAAGGCTCTGATCGTCCTCTTCATCGCTGCCGCAATTTTTTCCCACTACTCGACGTCGTTTATCTTCTTTGGAATCCTGGTTTTTGCATGGGTCGGGACCGGCATCCTCTCCCTCAGGTACCCTGTCCGTCCCGCGCCGTCGGTCGATATCCTGGTGATCTTTCTTGCCCTGATGTATGTCTGGTACGCCCTGGTCACGGTCGTTCCGTCGCAGATGTTCCTGGAGTTCATCGACAAGACCATTGAAAACCTGGACCAGTTCCTGACGCCAGGGACGCGCGGCCAGGACGTCCAGAGGTTATTCGGCGCACATGCTCTCGACAAGGGCCTCCCCTATGTTGTCCAGCTGGCACTGTCCTGGGTCAGTATCGGCCTCATCGCGATCGGGTCTCTTGCAGTGGCCCTGGACCTCAGGCGCACGGTCCTTCCGGGCAGGGAGACGGCGGAGTACCTGAAGAAAAAGTTCAGCGGCCTGTTTTTTGTCCTGGTCATCATCGTCACCGGTCTCCTCGGCCTGATGGTCGTCGTGCCCTATGTCTCTGACGGATACGACCTCGCCCGGGTGCTCCCCCTCTCCAACACGATCCTTTCGGTCATGTTCGTGGTCGGGGGGATTGCGATTGCCGAAGCCCTGCGTTTTGTCGTACGGTACCCTGAAGAGAGGGGACGGAGAGAGCAGCACCTGACCCCTTCGCGGGGCGGCGGACGGGACATGCTGCTGAAGATGTCGCTGGCGGTGATCCTTGTCGTCCTGCTCCCGTACTTCCTCTCGGTGACGGGCGTCCTGCACACCCTGTACGGCGACCACCGCGATGTCGTCTTCCATGCGGACGGGCCGCAGTACGACATGAAGTATGTCCATGAAACGGAAGCACAGGGCGCAGTCTGGTTAAAACAGAGGATGGATCCGGAGATGAGAATTTTTGCCGACGGCTTCGGGATATCGCGGCTGATGAGTCTGGGTATGATGCCGCCCTCGTCTCTTGCCTCCTTTGTCCAGTACGGCTGGGTCTCTCGCGAGAGTTATGTCTATCTCAGGCACAAAAACGTGGTGGACGGCAACCTTATCGATTTCGACGGGAAATACCGCGACATGGACGAGTTCGCCCAGCTTTTCCGGCACAAGAGTAAGGTTTACGCCAATGGCGGGGCCACGATCTGGACCGGGTGAATGAAAGGAGGGTTCGAAGGTCGAAGACCGTCTCGAATCCCTCCGGGCGTCCCCGAACTTAGGATCGGACCGGGGAAGACAGAACCGGAAATAAATGGGGAAAATTCCATCCCCTCCAATTCTAATAGTGGGGAGATCGGGGAGCTCTGCCCCCCGGAGAAGAACGCCGATCTGCCGCCGCCATAGATACTCACGGATCCCGGATCCGGGCAATATCCGCCCCCTCTCCCTCCTCCTCGGCGGCACCGGGGGGACCGGGAGAGGGGGCGGCATTACCTGAAGTCATACCGACGGCGAGAGGGCGTTGAGTCCTGCCGGATTTTGTCCTGTTTCGCCCACAGGCCCCGGCATTCCGGGATCGCCGGATCTCCCCGGTACGGCCCCGGATGGGAGGCGCAATGCCCAGATCGGGGGTTGATTCGAGCGTATTTGACCCGGATGCACCTGGCAGAGCAGCACTTGATTGGGAAGAAACAGGGTATCACAGGGAGAGAGATTGCCGTATCCCTGCCTATCCTGATGATGGGGGGTGCGACCGAAGGGAGCTTGAAAAAACCGTAGGTTTTCGAGTGGTGACCATAAGAAGTCGAGAATTCCCGGCAAGCAGGAGGACGGAAATTATCACCGGGCAAAAGTGCGTGCGACCCTGGAGGGAGAGGGGAATTAAAAAAAAGGTTAGGGGCGGATCATTTACGCGTTGCTGATCGCCCATTTCACGGCTGCGTCGAAGAGCGCCCACCCTTCAGGTGTGGTGCTGGCTGCGACCTGGTCGTGGAGGAAGAAACCGACACGGGGTGCGGGTGCCTTCATGCCGACCATATCGGCGCCGGTGTCATAGGCGAAGACCGTCACCTTGTCGGGCTGACCGACAATGGTGGCGACCTTCGTTGCACCTGCAGACGGAAGGCCGTACATCTCCGAACCGGCAGTGCCGGTGACTTTCACCGTGCCTTCGAGGCCTGCCGCGAGCGGGCTTGCCGCATCGGCGATGGCCACCTGCGTCTGGCTTGCAGCCGCAGAGTAGTCGGTGCCGCGGGAGGTGCCGGTCATCCTGAGGTCGTCATAGAGCCAGGCCTCGCAGGAGATCACCGGCACGGCGACGTTTCTGAGCGTCGTGCCGACAGTCCCGCCGCCAAGGCTGGACGAGATGATGACCAGATCCTTGCCTTCTACATCTGCTGCAGTGACAAGGTTGTCTTCCTTCGTTGTCACGGTGTAGCCCGCGGATTCGAGGTGCTTCTGGATCGCAAGGTCACCGGTTTCCAGGGTTGCTTTCCCGGTGATGAACAGCACCTTTGCAGGTTCGCTGGGTTCGGGTGTGGGTTCGGGTGTGGGGTCAGGGGTCGGGGAGACTTCCGTCGAACCGTCCGTACCCGCAGCCCACTTTACAGCTGCATCGAAGAGCGCCCACCCTTCGGGTGTGGTGCTGGCTGCGACCTGGTCGTGGAGGAAGAAACCGACACGGGGTGCGGGTGCCTTCATGCCGACCATCTCGGCGCCGGTGTCATAGGCGAAGACCGTCACCTTGTCGGGCTGACCGACGACGGTGGCGACCTTTGCCGCACCTGCAGACGGAAGGCCGAACATCTCGTAGCCGGCGGTGCCGGTGACTTTCACGGTGCCTTCGAGGCCGGCGGCGAGCGGGCTCGCCGCATCGGTGATGGCCACCTGGGTCTGACCTGCAGCCGCGGCGTAGTCGGTGCCGACCACGGTGCCGGTCATCTTGAGGTCGTCGTACTGCCAGGCCTCACAGGAGATCACCGGCACGGCAACGTCCTTGAGAGTCGCACCGACAGTCCCGCTGTTGAAGCTGGACGAGATGATCACGACGTCCTTGCCCTCCGCATCTGCCGCGGCAACAAGGTCGTCTTCTTTCGTCGTTACTGTGTAGCCCGCGGACTCGAGGTGGTTCTTCACCGCTTTGTCGCCGGGGCTCAGGTACGAGTTCCCGATGACCAGCAGCACCTTTGCAGGTTCGCCGGGCCCGGGTGTGGGTTCGGGGGTCGGTTCCGGCGTGGGTTCGGGGGTCACGTTCCCTGAATCGCCGGCTTCAGCCGCCCATTTCACGGCTGCATCGAAGAGCGCCCACCCTTCGGGTGTGGTGCTGATTGCGACCTGGTCGTGGAGGAAGAAACCGACACGGGGTGCCGGGGCCTTCATGCCGACCATCTCTGCGCCGGTGTCATAGGCGAAGACTGTCACCTTGTCGGGCTGACCGACGACGGTGGCGACCTTTGCCGCACCTGCAGACGGAAGGCCGAACATCTCGTAGCCGGCGGTGCCGGTGACTCGCACGGTGCCTTCGAGGCCTGCCGCGAGCGGGCTCGCCGCATCGGTGATGGCCACCTGGGTCTGACCTGCAGCCGCGGCGTAGTCGGTGCCGACCACGGTGCCGGTCATCTTGAGGTCGTCATACTGCCATGCTTCGCAGGAGATCACCGGCACGGCAACGTCCTTGAGAGTCGCACCGACAGTCCCGCTGTTGAAACTGGACGAGATGATCACGACGTCCTTGCCCTCCGCATCTGCCGCGGCAACAAGGTCGTCTTCTTTCGTCGTTACCGTGTAGCCTGCGGACTCAAGGTGATCCTTCACAGCTTTGTCGCCGGGGCTCAGGTATGAGTTCCCGGTGATCAGCAGCACATCCTTGCCATTGTCCGATTCAGGGGTGGGTTCGGGTGTGGGCTCGGCCGTGGGTGTCGGGGTTGGTGTGATGGTTGGTGTGGGTGTTGGAGTTGGGATCGGTGTGGGCTCAGGTGTCGGGGTCGGAGTCGGCGGGATCACCGGACCAATGACCTTGGTGCCGATGAAGTTGGTCTTCGCGCCGGTCACCTCGACATTGGAGACCTGCACCAGACCGTTCGCAGAGGCCTGGTTGTTGATACCTGTTGCATATCCCGAGATCTTCGAGTTTGCGACCTGGATGGACGCTGGAGCGGAGACCTTCGACTGCACCCTGATGCCTGCGGTCGAGCGGGCCTTGTCGGACGAGATGGTCAGCCCGTTCATGTTCACCTTGGAGCCGCCAGCAAGGAAGAGGACTGGTTCGGGGGAGTTCGCAACCGAAGACGATGCGATCTGCAGACCGCCCGCACCGACACTGAGGATGCGGAAACCGATCAGTGAGCCCTTGTCGCTGGACCCGCTAATGGAACTGCCGTCGGGGTAGTCGCACATAAAGCCGACGATGTTGTCCTCGGAGATACAGTTCTCAAGGGTCATGCCCTCCATGACGATGTACCCGGCACCGAAGTCGGGGCTGGGTGCGCCTGTCTTCTGCTTATAGCCGTTGTCACGGCTGACACAGTCGATGAGCCTGACGTTCTTCAGCGTCGGGGGCGGTTCGGAGTGGAAACCGGACTCCCAGGTGCCCTCGGCGACGCACCTGGTATAGGTGACGTCCTGGACAGTGTCGATGTACTCGGCGATGTCGAAACCGACATCCCAGGCCTCGCCGTACTGGTGCCTCTCACCATAGTACTGGTCGTACCTGCCGCAGTTGATGGCCTGGCAATCCGTGTACCTGATGTTCTTGACGACAGAGGGGGTACCCCAACCGGCACCGTTGTGGACAAAGCCCCAGCGGTCGCAGTCGATCGCCTTACAGTTGATGAACTGGATGTCTTCGACTGTCTTGCTGTACGCGTAGATTATGAAGGCGGCCATGTACGAGTTGTCGACATTGTACACCTTCACATTTTCAATGATGTGGTGGGACGAACTGATGTAGACGCGTCCTTTCCCGTTGATCTGGAGATCGGACACTTTTACATTGCTCACGCTGGAGAGAGAGACTGCTGCGGATGAGACAAAATTCAGAAATGTCGCATCTTCGCCTTCCCCTTTGAGGGTCGTGGAACTTTTCGGGACGACATTTCCGTCCAGGGTGTAATGACCCTTGGAGAGAACGACCGTACCGCCTGCGGGGAGGGCAGCAAGTGCCTTGTTGATCTCAACCTGATCGCTCGTGCCGTCACAGACATAATCTGCCTGATTTTTTACTAAGTTGCTGCTGTCGCTTGCTGCAACAACAAGGGATGCCGCGCCTGCTGCCTGAACAAGACAGGAAAGTAGGGCTAATCCCGCAACTAGTGTTAATAGTGATGCTAATCTCATATACTATCCTCTTAATCCGTTCGTTCTTCACCTTCTGCTCGTTTTTTGGTTTTTTGTATTACAAATAATTAGTTTCGAGTAGCCACATATAAACAATTCTATTTTATAATATCCGCATAATTATCGAGTATTATTGGATAATATGGAGATAGATGACAATAAAAATATAAGGGCGCTCAGAAATGATATTGGATTGAACAATTTATATATATAACAAAGAGCACATGACCGAAGAGCCAGGAAAATATCTCCCCCATCTTCAGAACATTGCTACAGGACAAATTGCTAAAATAACTTCATTGTCGGGACTATTAAATATTTTTAATCGCAATATCATTTTCAGACAAAAGGAATCAAATGTCATTCACCAGGCACTTGTGGGCCGGTTATGCAATTAAAAAAAGAAATGGCCACGAATTATATAGTGATCACATTGCAATTTATAAAATTTTTCTCTGACCCTATCACCGACACATTCGCGACCTTCACACGTCCCCGATTCTCCGCCAGGTTGACGATACCCGGATCATACCCCGAGATCACGCTGTCCCTGACAAAAATTCCGTCCGGGTTTCGTGCCAGTGCATTCACGGTAATCCCGGCAGCAGGGCGCAGGGTCTGGGAATGGATCGCCATATCCTCCAGGGTGACGTTCAGTGTCGGCCCGGTCCAGACATAGACCGGTTCAACGGTGTCCTCGGTGGCGCATGAGCGCAGGTGCAGACCTTTTTCTCCGATGGTCAGCATCAAAAAACCCTTCTCCGACCCCCTATCAAGACAATTGACAAGGTAACTGTCATCGACCCTGGAACAGTGAAAGCCTGCGGTATTGTTTTCAGAGGTACAGTTTTCAAGGTACATCCCCTCATTCACCAGAAATCCTGCACCGAAGTCCACCTCTTCTCCACCAATCTTCTGTTTCTGGGCATTATCACTGCTGGTACAGTTTATGAGTCTTATATTGGTAAGAAGGACGTGAGATTCGGCATGAAACCCTGACTCCCAGCATCCTTCGGCATGGCAGTCGATATATGAGATATTGTCCGCGCTCTGGAGAGACTCGGCGATATCGAAACCCACGTCCCAGGCCTCGCCGTACTGGTGGTCGACACCATAGTACTGGTCATACCGGCCGCAGTTGATCGCCTGACAGTTCGTATAGGTGCAGTCCCGCACAATGTTCGGTTTTCCCTCACCAGAGTGGACAAAACCCCATCGGTCGACGTCTACGGCCCTGCAATTGACGAAGGTGACATTTTCGATCACTTCATTGGCCGCGTAGATCATGAATGCCGCAATATAGGAGTTGTCCACATGGAAGACCTCCACGTCCTCGACATCAACATCTGACGTGCTGATATAGACACTGCCCTTGCCTGTGATCCCGAAGTTCGAGAGGCGTATGTCCTTCCCGGAGTTCATCCTGACCGAGCCTGCAGAGAGGAAGTTCAGGACTGTCATGTCCGGGCCCTGCCCCATGAGTGTGGAGTTATTCGCGGGGTCGAACGAGTCAGTGCAGTAAAATGTGCCGTCCATCAGGACGACCGTGCCTCCTTTCGGAGGGAGAGCGCGGAATGCGGCAGCGATCTCTTTTTGATCGTCCTGGCCGTCGCAGACAAAGTCAGGGGGGTATGGCGTCTTCACCGCGCTTGTTTGTGAGGCAACAATAACGACCGGCCCAGCAGGCCATGGAGGACGTTCGGGTTCGGGGGTGACGTTCTCGTCGACGCGGGGAGGAACAGGAGCCTGAAAAATTATAACGGCAATACCTGTCAGAACAAGGATGAATGCCACCGCCAGAATAATTATCCTTCGTTTATCCGCAGATATCAACTGTTTTCACTCCTTTGAGAAGGACAAACGGTACGAACTGACAGACCCGGAAAAGTTTCCGATCCCCCATTACGACCGGGAGATCCTCCGACACTCTTGCCCCATTTCATCAGCAGGCAGACTCCACTATTATGCTGGTCAATTAAGAACCTTTCGTTCATTTTTTTCGAGCCCCGGTGCAGTATACCAATCAATCGCCCTGTCGGAGATACGCAAAGGAGTCGACCCTGGCGCTCCCCCTCCGGAGGTATCTTTATATCCGGATGTGCACTTACAGCGTGTGATGCCGGGAGATGGGAGCGGCCTGGATATTTTGTTCATAGAACCTTTGAAATCATTCGAAGGTGCCAACGGGAAAGTAACTCACAGTTGCGAACTCATCGACGGACTTGCAGCCCGACACAACAGGCTCCATATCTTTTCGACCGTCGACCGACCCTTTGTGCATACGGACAAAATCATCTGCTCTCCCATACCTGACCGGGGCAATCTTCGACTGTACGGAAGTATTGTCAGGTCCCTTCTTCGCAAGGGTTCTTCCCGGAGATATGACGTCATCTATACCAGAAACTCGTTTTTCGGGGTTCTGGGAGACCTGTTTTTCGGAAGGATCCATGGCACGCCGATCATATGCGAGGTCAACGGCTTTTTCGGAGACGAGATCAGACTTATCGACGACAATCACTCTTCATCATTCATTGCCGCATGGATGAACCAGACCCTCTGTACCGTCTCCGAACTGTACCTGCTCAAGAGAGCCGATGCGATCATCGCCGTGACGGCGGGGATAAAGCGCCACCTGATCGAAGAGTACGGGGTGGACGAAAAAAAGATCACCGTCATCGAAAACGGGGCGAACACCGGGATCTTCAGGCCCGGCGACCAGGAAGAGGCGCGAAATAAGCTGGGCCTGGACATCTCGGCAAGATATGTCTGTTTCACCGGCAATTTTGCCCCCTGGCAGGGCCTGCCCGACCTGATCAGGTCCATTCCCCTGATCCGCGACACCTGCCCGGCAGCCCGCTTCCTGCTTGTCGGCGACGGCGTGATGAGAAAACAGTGTGTCGCCCTGGCAGACGAACTTGGAGTCGGCGATAGAATCTGCTTCACCGGGAGGGTGGCCTATGAGAGCGTACCCGACTATGTCACTGCCAGCGATGTCTGCGTCGCACCGTTTATCAGGGATAGAAATGACAAAATCGGTCTTTCTCCCCTGAAAGTTTATGAATACATGGGGTGCGGAAAACCTGTCGTGGCAAGCGACATCGCAGGTGTCAGAGAACTGCTCGACCTTTCAGGAGGGGGCATCCCGGTCAGACCTGAGGACCCGCAGGCCATCGCTTCGGCTGTTACGATGCTCCTGGTCGACCGCGAGAAGCGGATGCAGATGGGGAGGGCCGGGTGCGAGTATGTCCGAAAAAACAACAGCTGGGAGGTCGTCGCCCGGAAGGTCGGAGAGGTCTGCTCGGAGGTCGCGTCACGTCAGTCTCAGAATGGCCGGGGACACCGACGATAATTTCAGGGAATTTCTGGACATTCTGATCTCGATGAGAAGTATGCCTGTTACCGGGATTGATTGAAAAAAGATATAATTGGCTTTGTAGAAATCCTCCTCCATCGGTTGATAGTGCGTGCCGATCCTCTGCCTTCCCGTTCGCCTGGGGACTTTTGCCCCCGGACCCCCGCGCGAGGATTGGTCCCGGGAAGAAAGGGTCGGAGTCCTGGAGGAGGAAGCCACCCCTGCCCCTATCGTAATGGCAGGGGGTATGGGGGGCGGCAGCCCCCCTGGACCAGGCACTTCTGAACAGAATTTTTTCCCCTATCACTTCAGGAAGTACTTTCCCGCAAGGGTTTCTACAGAGCCATATAAATAGAATGGTATTGTCAGTATGACGCCCGGTCGACATTGTCCGGATGAAACAGAATATATTCGGAAAATAGTGTCGTATACCGATTTTTTCAATACGGTGTTTCCCTAAAGATCGGGTAAAATAGTACACCTGAATCCCGACAACAAAGAAAAGGGGCGGCGAAAGGTGCCGCCAGCGAAAGTCATAAATAAAGCATTGCTATAGGCAGTACAAATCGGGGGAGACAGAAGAGGTACATGCCTGTTTGCGCGGATAGCGCGTCATGCCGATCAGGCGTACAGGCATCGGGGACTTATACCTGAGATTTTCACCGGCAGAGAGGGAAAACAGGCTTCATTGCCAGACCGCGTGCGTACGCACCTTTACGGCACATACCTCCTGCTCGTGATGTCGGGACCTTTGGGCAAGAATATGAATAATGGTCGTGGTGACTGCACATGCAGGTAAAAATTCGCCTATCCAATCGGTTTTCACCGTGGAGACGTATCGAGACGGATAACGCGGATTGCTATATCAAAGGCCACATATTCGTCGACAACATCCTGACAGACGACGAAGACCTGGCATCATATCTCTCGGGGGAGGTGTCTCTGTCTGTCAGAGACAGCGATGATATCGCAGGACTCTTCAGTCACCTGAACGGAGAATATGCGGTTGTCGTCGATGCACCTGACTGCGTGCTCTGCGCCGTCGACAGGGTCAGGAGCATCCCCCTCTTTTATTCCCGGACTCAGGGAGGCCTCCTCGTCGCCGACGAGGCGCAGGCCCTGAAACAGTCGGTGCATGCGGTGCCCGACGACATACGGGCGGCCGAATTTCTCGTGACCGGATTTGTCACCGGCAGAGACACTCTCCTTGACGGGATTGAACAGATACAGGCAGGAGAGTTTCTTCTGCATGATAAGATCACGGGAAAAACCGACCTCTCTCCCCATTACAGGTACGGACACGGGGACTTTTTTCCGGTCTCCGAAGAGGATATGATCGAGCGCCTGGACCAGGTCTGCACGAACGTCTTCGCCCGCCTCATCACGACCACCGTTGACCAGGGGAAACATATCGTCGTCCCCTTAAGCGGCGGACTCGACTCACGAGTCCTTGTGACACTACTCAAACATCTTGGAGTTGAGGACGTGACCTGCTTTACGTACGGGATCAGGAACAATCGGGAGTCGCGGTTCAGCCGGGAGGTGGCCGCTGCACTGGGGTACCCCTGGCATTTCATCGAATATACCCCGGCAAAGTGGGCCGATCTGTACCGTTCGCCTGAGCTGGCAGAAGCGCTCATGTACAGCGGAAACTTCACGTCTCTCCCTCATATCCAGGACATGCCCGCCGTCAGGGAACTGAAAGAACGTGGGATCGTACCTGACGGATCGGTCTTTGTCCCTGGTCACGGGGCCGACGTGCTCTCCGGGTGTAAATTACCCCGGTCCTACGATGTCAGGCAGGGGTGCACCCCCGAAGAGGCCGTGCGCTATGTCCTCGCCGACCACCATTCCTACTGGGACATAGGTAATGACGAACCCCTCAGGAAGATCTTTGAAGAGAGAGTCCGGTCTCTCTCCCCTGCGGTCCACAGGGACGACAGGGAGTCGGGAGCCAACGCCATCGAATACTATGATTACAGGGAGAGACAGGCGAAATATATCATCAACTCAGTCAGGACGTACGAATATTACGGATATGAGTGGCGGACCCCCTTCTGGGACAACGAATTCATGGAATTCTTCATGAAGGTCCCCCTGCAGTACAGGATGAAGCAGAGACTGTACATACGTTTCGCGCGGGAGAAGGTCTTCTCGGGCGACCTGAAAAAGTTAAAATCTATTGAGTGTACGACCCGAATCAGCGATTCCCTCTCTCAGAGGTGGATGTCGGCACAGAACAAACTCAGACGGGTCTACGACCGTATCGCGGACAGGGGGATCTATGCTCTGTGGTACCGGGACCTCCGGCCCCTCCTGCTCAAAAAGAATGCTCTTATGACAGATATCAGCGGCAGCAGGTACCCTCACGTCAGGACGATGGTGATGCAGAGCAGGTATGATCCGTCTGCATTAACAATCATCAGCCTTCTGAACCTTGAATATCTCCTGCAATATGGAGATATTCCGCGTCTTGACGAAGGAAACCTGAAAAGCAAAAAAGAATGTATCTGGGAAGTCGGCATTCCCGAATACTCCAGAGAGACCCCTCGATAATTTCCCGTCTTTTTTTCATCAAGGATAAATATATATATTGTAATGGATATGGTATGGTCGGGGGGGCACGTGGCATACTTATCAGACATGATGCAGGTCCCGGATTCTTCAGGATATAACGAAGCACTCCGACGGGTTCAGGACCTGGCCAGGAAAGTACGGGGCCATGAGACGATTAAAACAGATCATATTGATTACTCACTTCCGATCGGGACCGACGAGAGAGTCGGTCACATGGACGGGAAACCCTGCAGGCGCCTTGTGATTTTTCTTCGGTCGACAGGGTGCGAATGGGTCCGGGAAAGTGGCGGGTGCACGATGTGCGGTTTTTACTGCAGCACCAACCAGGGGGTCAAGGTCTCGGACGAGGACTATATCAACCAGATCGAGCATGTCGCCGATACCGTGGACCTGAACGACTACCCGGTCGTCGCATTATACAATGACGGCAACTTCCTTGACGAGAGGGAGATCTCATTCGAAGCCCAGAAAAAGATTTCGTCCGTCCTCAACAGTTTTCCGGGCATCCGGAGAGTGGTCATTGAGTCCCGGATAAATGACGACTCCATTGAAATGGCACAGCGGATTAAAAAATATCTCCCGGATAAGGAACTGGAAATATTGTTCGGGTTCGAGTCGGCCAATCCCGAGGTCATGAACCTCTGCATCAACAAGGGCTTTACCGCCCGGAACTATGACCATTATCTTGCAAAGATGAAAGGTTCCGGTGTGTCCTTCAAACCGCTTCTCCTGCTGAAACCCCCCTTCTTAACCGAGCAGGAGGCCGTCTCCGATGTGGTCGCGACAGTCGGGTACCTGTATGCCCGAGGCATCCGCAGGGTGGACCTCGAAGTCACGACGGTCGAGAGGAACACGGTCGTTCACGAACTCTGGAAGAAGGGCCTCTACTCCCCGCCCATGTTATGGAGCGTTCTCGAAGTGATACGGCAGTATAAGGGGATGTACGGGGAGGGGATGGACATGTACATCAGCCCGTCCCAGTATTCGGTTCAGTCGCTGGACGTCGCCAGAAATTGCGGGACATGCGACAGGGAGATCCTTGAACGGATCGACATGCATAATCTGGATTTCAACACGGAGGTCTTTGACGGTCTCGACTGTGATTGCAAACATACCAGGTGGGCGGATAGGATGGGTGAGCAGGACCCGCGTGGCATCCCGGAGAGGGTGATAGGCCAGTTAAATATGCTGGACACTCCGGATTAATATTTTAATGGTTTTACACCGCTTTCACTACGAAAATCTGCCTTCCGAAGATGATTGTCGATGACACGACGGGAACACCAGTTCAGCGAAGGCAGGAAGAAAATACATTTATAGCATCACGCGGACGTGACATCGATAGATCCGAGATTTCTAGGACGGAGAGCGCATGCATCTGGAACTATACCTGAATAATCCCTATTACCCATGGAAACAGGCAGAATCCTGGGGGTTCCATTGCTATTACAAGGGGACATTTTTTCGGGGGACCGATGTCCTGTCTGACCCTGAGGTGGTCGGGGAGGTCATGGGGCAGGGTTCCGGCGTCCCCGAAGTCGACCGCCTCAGGGAGATCGCGGCCAGAACCATCGGCGAGTTCTGCATCGTCATCGAAACGGACGACCGCCTCTTCTGTATATCTGACCGGATACGGAGTGTCCCTCTCTTCTATGCCATAGACCAGGACCGCATCATCGTCTCGGACGATGCGAACATCATCAGGTCTGCCCTGCACCCGGCACTGGACCCGGAGAGTGCAGCGGAGTTTCTGGTAACAGGGTACGTGACCGGCGAAGGCACGCTTTTTCAGGGCCTGAGGCAGACGAATGCAGGTGAGATCCTCGTCCTGAATAAGAGAACGGGATCGGTCCATACGACCCCCTACTATCGGTACCTTCATGGCGACTACTACCAGGAGGACGGGACAGCATTGATGCATGCCCTGGACACGATCCTGTACCGGGTCTTCACGAGGCTGATGGCATCCACTGCCGAAAGAGGGCAACAGATTGTCGTTCCTTTGAGCGGCGGACTCGATTCGCGGATCATCGCCGCAATGCTCCGAATGGTGGGGGCGAAAGATGTTGTCTGCTATAATTACGGGCACCCCATCAACAGGGAGAGCAGAGCAAGCCAGAAAGTGGCGGAGGCACTGGGGTACCCCTGGCATTTCATCGAGTACACGCAGGACGCCTGGGAAGAGTGCTACACATCCCCTGAGATGAGGACGTACCAGAAATATAGCGGAAACCTGGCGTCGCAACCTCATATTCAGGATTTTTTTGCCGTGCATACGCTGAAAAAAGAGGGCATTGTCCGGGACAATGCGGTCTTTGTGCCGGGGCACGCGGGAGATATGCTCAGCGGGTCGCATATCCCGGCATCGTACCGGAAAGACGGGGAATATTCGCAGGAAAAAGTCATAGACGATCTTCTCACAAAACATTACTCCCTGCTGGGCTGGAACCACAATGGTCTGCGATCCCTCTATTCACAGAAGATTGCACGGGGGTGTGGGGATATCAGGGTCCACGACAATGACTCCTGTGCAAACGCCCTTGAATATTTTGATTTCTACGAACGCCAGGCAAAGTTCATCGTAAACGCGGTTCGTGTGTACGAATTTTTCGGCTATTCCTGGAGTTTGCCCTTCTGGGATGCCGAGTTGATCGATTTTTACCTGCATGTGCCCCTGTACCACCGCATCGGACAGAAATTGTACAAGAGGTATGCCAGAGAGAGATTGTTTGTCGGAAAATATGAGGGACTTCGCAAGATAGAGTGCACAAGCAGATTTGAGACACCACTGAACAATTTTCTCTCAGATGCGAGGCGCGGGCCGTCCTTCCTCATGCACCTCCTCTCTACAGGGGGACAAAAAACATCATGGTACAACAAAATCCTTGCCATGCTGGAAGAAAACCGCCTGCCCCTCCCGGAGGTGCTGATGCACTACCCCCCCCTTGTCTCACTGGTCGGCCAGGAAAGCGCTGTCCCCGAGATCAGACTGAACGGCCTTATCATACAAAATTATCTGAGTCTGATCATCCCTGACGACGGGATCCAGGGATCCTGCCCTGTGGCCGGAGAGGTTCGGATCGAGCAATAAATAGTGCGGAGACTCACTCCAGAAACATTCTTTTCAGGTGGCTCCATGAAAATGCTGCAGGTGTACTTCCATACTCAAGTTCACGAGCGCTCGCGCCCCACACCCGGACAGAGGGGGAATAGGCTTTGTAGAACCCCTCCCCTTTTCTGGGTACGAGCGTGACTCACCCGCCTTCCTGCATCTTCGCGCCGGTGGCTCTGCCCCCGGACCCCCAAAACTGCGATTGGGTCAGGAAGGCAAAATCAACGAACATGAAGGGGGAGTTGCTGTCCCGGGTTCTATCCTGATGTGGGGGGACCGGGAGGCGGCCAGCCCCCCGCAGAGATGGTCATCCAGAGGATTTGCCATGAAAATGATCCAGAAAATCAGTTCTCCGGGTTTTCATGAGGTTTTGACTCTCAACGAGCACCCCATGATGGAGATGGAGAGGACAAAATCACCTTCAGAAAAGGTGCGCCCTCTGCCTTCCCCGCCCTATCGTAATCCCGGGGGTCTGGGGGCAGCGCCCCCGGCGCAAGCGTGCGGGAAGGCACGTTGACCAGACAAACTCCTCAGAACAATGTTCATGCGGTATGCCTGAGGCGTGCTCCCGACTCATGTCTGATTCTACAGAGCCGGGGAATAGCACCCCTCCTCATCAGGATCCCTGTCTTATCTTTCCGGGGCCAATCCAGAATGAGGGACGACCGAAGGGGGTCGAGAAAAACTCCAGACCGGCGGCGAGCAGAGGAACACTATCTCCCGAGCAAAAAAACAGGATGATGGGCCCATTCAGGTACCCATGATCGCAGAGGAGAGTTTCAGATACGCGGACTTTTTCGTCACCCCGTAATAGGGGACGAGGTTCGGACTGAAATTCTGGGTAAACTCGGCGAGATAGGGAATATTTGCCGTCATCAGGTTCATCTCGCGGTATCCCCTCTCCTTGAACTCCCGAATGGCCTCGGAGAGAAGGAGGAAGGAGGCTCCGGAAGCCTTGGACTCGTGACTGGTTGCAGCAGCCCAGCGGTAGACCCTCCGGTTGTCGAAGAGATAGAAATCCCCGCTGATCACGTCGCCGTCCGGGTTCTGCGCGGTGACCAGTTCGCAGTTCCCGCGTGCGTGGAAGGTCTCGAATATGCTGTGGAACAGGGGTTTCTGAAGGGGTGGCGCCATACCCCTGTTCTGGAAAGTACGTTCGAAGAGTTCATAGAATGTGTCGATATCTTCTGATTTTCGGATTACAATCCCAGTTTCTGTTCCTTTTTTCACATTCCTCTTTGCATTTCTCGACAAACTGACCGCGGCCGGGTCGATATAGTACGTATACAACACATTGGTCTGCCACCCTTCCCAGATGAAGCACCTGATATCTCTCCACTCCGGAGCATTCACAATATGAAGGCTGTCAAAATCCTCCGCATTCATATACCCGATCAGGGACCGTATCGCATCCTGCCGCTTCTGCTCGCGGGCACGGCCACTGCCCCCCTCCTGAGACAGAAAAACGATCCCGCCGTAGGGATTCATCGGCGGGATCGATGTTCCGATATGGAGGAGACCTCCGATCTGATAGAAAAAAAGAGGACAGCCTCCGATAAGTTTTCCCCCATCGAAACACCCGTAGATATTATAGTCCATCCCCCGTACACGGCTCATGACAGATAGCCACGGACTGGAATGGAATATCGAACCCTCAGGCGCAGATCTCACGACCGCGTCCCATGCAGGGAGTTCGTCCATGCCAAGACGCCGGACCGAGATGTCAGAGATACCTGGACCACCAATCATAAAGCTCCTTGCCAGATGTCATCCACGCACCTTCCTTTGAACAATAATCCAGCATTCTTTTATACAGTTTCAGATAGTCCCCTGACATGCAGTTGTTATGCCAGAGGACATTGAGAACGCCGTGGCACTGCTTCACATTCTCAATAATCTGCCGGGTCAGCTCCCACGAGAGGTCCAGGTCAAGATGCATGTAGTAAAAGAGCGTCTTGTCCATGATCGCGAGAGGGATCTCGACGATGTCCATCGGCCGGTTATTCCTGAGGTCAAACGGTTTGTACGGATAACACATCCCATTTCTGAAACCAGCGCAATCAGCAAATCCCATCGTCGAATCATACTGAAAACCGGCCTTTGAGAGATATTCCCAGGTCTCAGGCACTTTAATCTTGAGATAGTGGTTCCGATAACCAACCACCGGTTCGTTCAGCAATTTTTCCAGCCGTCTTTTTTTCTCCCTGATATCGTCGGGATTATTATAGGTCTGGTGGCCCCCATGGAGGCCGACCTCATGTCCCTGGTCCACGATCATGCCCAGATCCGGCCCCAGGTCTTCGATGTCATAGGCATAATCCTCGCTGTCAGGATCCAGAACAAGAAAGAAAAAGGTTGATCTGGCACCATAGTCCTGTTCCATCGCGATAATGTCCTGAAAATTGCACCAGGGTAACCTCTTCGTCTTCATCTGCACCAGGGACCGTTTCGCATCAGAGAAACGACCGTCGCGGAGGGCATTGAATGCTTTCACCCCTTTGCCATGGAGAGAACTGTACACAGTATCGATATCATGTGTCAGGCAGAGCGCGAACTGCCTGCCGTCAGGGTACTCGGGACAGAAGCCCCGGTCGAACAGATACCGTGAGGCGACCGGTTCGAAAATATTCCGGTTCTTGCTGAGATAGAAAGGAAAACGATCGTACCGGTCGCGGAAGCCGGGAGTATATTCTTCACTCCGTGTATAGAGGGCCCAGACTTCAGGATCTTCTCTGAGTATTCCCAGCATGAATCAGATATCCCTCGCATTATCCCCAAAATATGACACTACCTTTTCCAGGGAACAGTTTGAGACGTAGGTATTCGGATCTGATATATATAAGTTTTCCAGCCATCTTGTCGATTCCCTGACGAGTGTGCCCGGATCCGGTGTGCACTCCATAATGGCGATTCACAGGCTATTCTCTCTGGAATGAGAGAATTTCTCACCTTTCCCTGCCCTCTGGATGGGCAGGCTGGACAGCCACACTGACCTCATTCCCGCGACGTTTCCATGGCCAGCAATCATGATTCATGTCTCCGGGTCTTCTCCGTGTCCCTGAGAAACGCTCTCATCCTGCAGGGGTCGTCCGATGCACAGCCGTCGGCACCGATGTCCTGTGCCGCCAGGGCCTCGTCTCCTGTATTCAGCACCCAGGGGATCACGATGAGGCCCAGCCGATGTGCCTGATCGATCAGGGAAGACGTGAGGAGGTCTTTCCTGGGGAGGATCGCATCAGCACGGACAGAAACGGCGAGCGAGAGGGTATCCCCCCCGCATCGCGAGAAGATGAACCCTGTCCGGACACCGGGCAGGAGGCCCTTCACTTTTCTAATGCTCTCTTCGTGGAATGATACGACAAAGAGTTTTTCAGGATCATATCCGCTCAGCACGCGGCAGACCGTCTCCTCACTCCCTTTCTCCTTGATCTCGACAAAAAGGCCACAACGCCCGGTGACCAGAGAGACGACCTCCTGAAGAGTCGGAATGTGTTCTCCGTCTCCAGCGTCGAGTGCCTTCAGTTCGGAGAGCAGGTACGTGCATACGGCCCCGCTGCCATCGGTCGTACGGTCGAGAGTGGCGTCGTGCATGACAACGGGTACGTTGTCACGGCTCAGACGGGCATCGACCTCGACATAATCGGCGCATGCCATCCCAATCTCCAGTGCACGCAGGGTGTTCTCCGGGGCCGCCGCCCGTGCACCCCGGTGACCGACGATGAACATGGCGCAGAATGAGGTTGTGGCCAGATACATATGCCGCGGGACTGTCCGGCACCTATTTATTGCCGGCGGCTTTGATGGAGGGGGAGGGGGATGGTGCATGAAGGAGTACGACCTCATCGTTATCGGCACAGGTTCGGCGATGCCCATCGTGGACGCAGTCCTTGAGGAGAACCCGGACACTCGCATTGCGGTCATCGACAGGGACGAACCCGGCGGGATCTGCCTGACGCGGGGGTGCATCCCCTCGAAGATGCTGGTGTACCCGGCAGAACTGGTCAGGGAGATCGAGAGGGCGCCCGCCTTCGGCATCGACGCGAGTCTGAAGGGCATCGACTTTCGGCGGGTCATGGAGAGAATGCGGGAGACAGTCGACCGCGATGTCGCGGGGATCAGGAGGGCGCTCGAAGAGTCGCCGGGTGTCGATTATTATCGTGCGATCGCTTCTTTCACCGCCCCGTACACCCTCTCTGTGGACGGGACCGGGATCCATGCGGAAAAGATCCTCCTCTGCACCGGCTCGAAGCCCGGCGTCCCTCCGGTGGCGGGGCTTGAACGGGTGCCCTACCTGACGAGCGACACCCTCCTCGGACTGGACACACTCCCGCCGACGGTGGCGGTCATCGGCGGCGGGTACATCGCCGCGGAGTACGGCCACTTCCTCGCCGCCATGGGTTCAAAGGTCACGGTCATCGGGAGAAACCCGCAGTTCATCCCAGAGGAAGAACCCGAGGTCTCGGCGCTGGCACGCAAAGTGCTCGGGGAGCACCTCACCATCGTCACCGACCAGGAGGTCAGGAGCGCAGAGAACCGCCCCGGCGGGACGG
The DNA here is from genome assembly GCF_001571385.1 of Methanofollis ethanolicus. NCBI lineage: Archaea > Methanobacteriati > Methanobacteriota > Methanomicrobia > Methanomicrobiales > Methanomicrobiaceae > Methanofollis > Methanofollis ethanolicus. Next base: position 1,998,600 of record NZ_BCNW01000001.1, read on the forward strand.
TCGGGCTTGTCGCCCGTGACCGGGGCACCGGAGAAGAGACCGAGTACGTCGCCGACACCGTGCTCGTGGCCTCAGGGCGGATCCCGAACACCGACATCCTCCACCCGGAGAGAGGGGGCGTCAGAACCGACGCCCGCGGCTGGATCGAGGTCGACGACTATCTCCAGACGTCGCAGACCGGCGTCTGGGCGCTCGGCGACGCAAACGGGAAGTACCTCTTCAAACACGTGGCAAACTACGAGGCGCGGATCGTGTACGTCAATGCCTTTCTCGGCGAGCGCGTCAGGGCCGACTACAGGGTCGTCCCGCATGCGGTCTTCACTTGGCCGGAGATCGCCGCGGTCGGCATGAGAGAGAGGGAGGCCGTCGAGGCGTACGGGGCCGACAGAGTCTCCATCGGTTTCCAGCGGTATCAGGACACGGCGAAGGGGGAGGCGATGGGAGTCCGCGACGGCTTCGTCAAGGTGATCGTCGAGAACAGAAGCGGCCATGTCCTCGGCGCCCACATCGTCGGACCTTCGGCGTCGGTCCTCATCCAGGAGGTCGTCACCCTGATGTACACCGACCTGCATGCCAGAAGGCTGGTCCTCGCGAGCATGCACATCCATCCGGCCCTCGGTGAGGTCGTCCAGAGAGCATTTTCCTCTCTCATGAGTCCTGCGGAGTATCGTCGGCTTCTGGACGATTACGGGCTTTCGGCACAATAAAAGGATAGAAAAAAGGGGGAGGGGAATCACTCCATCTTATACTTCTGGATGAGTTCCTGCCTGTAGGGGTCGTTCATGAACTTCTCAAGGCCGTCGTTGATCGTGGCGAGGAGTTCGTTGTCGCCTTTCCGGACCGCAATCCCGAACTGTTCGCCGGTGTCGACGGACCCGATCTTCTGGAGTTTCTTGCCGGCGATGACGTCGTTGATCACGGTGCTGTCGAACATAACCGCATCGATGTTGCCGTTCTGAAGGTCGGTCACCGCATTGGCGATGTTGTCATGATGTTTGAGGTTCTTCTTGTCCATGAGGCCCTTCTGAACGAGGTTCTCGTCGATCCAGATCTCGGCGGTGGTGCCGCGCTGGGTGCCGATGGTCGCCTTTCCGGCAAGGACGTCGTCCATTGTCAGGGCCGACCCCTCGCGCGCGATAACGGTCTGGTTGACGGTCCAGTACGGGATGGAGAAGTTCACCTGTTCCAGCCTCTCCGGCGTGATGGTCATGCTCGAGTGGACCAGGTCGATGTTTTTGCCTTTCAGGGCAGGGACAAGGCTTTCAAAGGCGATCTGCTTGAATTCGACATTGAAACCCTCTTTTTCCGCGATCCAGAGCATGGTCTCGGTGTCGAAACCGGTCGGCTTGCCGTCCTTGCCCATGATGGAGAACGGCGGATAGGGGGCGTCAATTCCCACGACATAGGTTGGTTTTTCCTCTGCACCGGACTGTGCAGGGGTCTTGGAGTCGCTTCCGGTGCAACCCGCAAATGCCACACAGCACACTGCAAGGCAGAGCACGAGTGCCGTCAGAATTTTTTGAGACATCAGAATGGTGTTTGAATGTAAAGGTAATATCTATTATTAATTGTACCAGATGCATACAATGTAGGGCATGCCTTGATAGCTGAAAATAGGGCCTGAAAATATCTGGCCCCCGATGCTGGTGCGAGGGGTGGATATATAGGGAGAGACTGCCACCTCCTCCATCGATGCGGACAAGCCACCGGATCCTCCTCAGACTCCTCCATGATCCTGCCTGCGACTTTGCGGCGGTCGCGGTCGTCTTCATCGATCGCGGTGCCCCGGGCGACTGCTCACAGATCGAAGGCAGGGAAATCGCGGCGATCGAAGGGGCACATATGGTGGTCGAAACAGATCGGGGGCCGAAGTACATCCCCATCCACCGGGTGCTCAGGATCCTCTATCAGGGGGAGGTGATCTGGGAAAGGGAGGAGGCCGGCCCCTGAGGAGAAGAAGCATAATTTCGATCCTATTTCCTTTCAGGATTTGATCGGCACATGCAGCATTAAAAATCTATATATTCACCAGAATCCAGGTACCGACGATGCAAACCCTCATCGCGTTCGTGCTTGTCCTCATTTTCATCTCCCTTGCGACGGTGAGGTACCGCCTCAACCCCTTTGTCACACTCTTCTCGGCGGCCGTTGTGTACGGCGTCCTTGCCGGCGTCCCGGTAGAGTCGGTCGTCGGCATTGCGGCCGAAGGGGCCGGAAAGATTTTTGCCCTCCTCGGTGTGGTCGTCTTTGCCGGTTCGGTCATCGCGAAGGTGCTCGAAAAGGGGAGGTTCCAGGAGCGTATCTTCAGCGACCTCAGGTCCTTTACCCATCGACCCGCGCTGACCGGCGGATTCGCCGGGTTCATCCTCGCGGTGCCGTTCATGTGCTGCATCACCGCCTTCATCGTGATCTCTCCCCTCCTCTCCTGTTTCTCCGATAAGAAGAAGGCCATCTACGGCGCAGCCATCGGGAGCACCCTCTCCTTCTCCCTCATCTACCCGACGCCGGTAACGATCGCCGCCGCGTCGGCAGCCCAGGGTTTTTCGGCAGGGGAGTACATGACCGTCGCCCTCCCCCTCTCCATCGTCCTCCTGCTTGCGGTCGGCATCGGGATCGGGCGGCAGAAGAGCACTGCAGAGGGCGGGGACATGGTCTGCGCCCCTGAGACAGGGCGGCGGGCATGGATACCCCTCCTCCTCCCCCTCGCCCTGACCGCGGCGGCGGTCGTCTGGCCAGTCTTCGGGAAAGGGTCGATCTCGGCCGCGCTACTCGTCGGGATGGCCGGCGCTCTCCTCGTCCTCGCGCCCGACCTGCGGTACGCCGCCCTCAAAGACGGGACAAAACACGCCGGCGTGATCATCTACGACCTCTGCGGGGCCGGCGCCCTCGGGGCGACGATCATGGCGAGCACCTTCGCCACCGACGCCTTCGCCCTCTTCGGAGACGCGGTCCCGCCGGTGCTGGTGCCTTTCCTCCTCGGCATCCTCCTCCAGGCGGCCCAGGGGTCGCGGGTGGTGACTGCCGTGATCACCGCGACCATGGTCCTCTCGTCGGATTATGCAACGGCGATCGGCCAGGTCCCCCTCATGCTGATGATCGCGGCGGGAACCCTCTCGGTCTCGGCCTTCAGCGATCCCTTCTTCTGGGTGGTCAGGAACGCAAGCGGTGATTCCGTCCCCGCGGTGCTCTGGCGGTACGCCCTCCCCCTCTCGGCAGCAAGTCTTGTCATTGCCGCAGTCGCCGTGATCATCGAGATGGCGGTCTGAAGAGAGAAGAAAAAAGAGTTCAGGGGGTGGCCGGGACCTGGTGAGTGCAGGAGGGGATCTCCGCAACGTCCCTGAGGGTCTCGTTCCTCCCGTCGACAAAGGTGATCTCGGTCACTGCAGGGGAGAAGTCTGCCTGCACCAGCGGCGCAAACCAGTAATCGTTCAGTGCCTTCTCAGCCTCTTCGAGATGGAGCGCCGGTGTCGTATAGACTGTTGCATTGTCGACCCGGGAGACGCGGGCAAATTTCTCTGCCCTGAAGGAGGCGGACCGATCGCTTATGGCGACAGATTCGACCTCAGATCCGGAGTACTTTTCCAGTGCCTTTCTAAACTCTTCATTCGGGTCTGCGATCTTCAGGAAGACCGCGATATTTTCGAGCCAGGTGAGGGAATAGTCGAAGGTGACCGTTGCGGCACCGTCTTCTTCAACATCTATCGTGAGTTTTTCGGCGGTAAAGGCACCGGCAGGCATCACGAGTGCTCCGATGAGGAGAAGGGAGAGAATGCCGCCAAGCATCCTTTTTTTACTGATAAACATGTTCATGGTTCGCCACCAGCACACAATTATATTTGTCAAGTGATGAAGATATCGGCTTCTATCCTCCCGGGGGAGGACAGAGAGATGCTGGTACCGGTTCGGATGCCATACCATATAACCCTTCAGCACAGACAGAGTAGCAGATGGCTCATCTGACCGTGGACATTGGCGGGCGCCCGGGCGTTGACTGCCGGGGCTTCTGCGAGTACTGCTATTTCAAGCATGTCGGGAAGGTCGAACCCTTCGGGTGCAGGTACTGCCTGCCCTTCAAAGTGGGCTGCGATTACTGCACACGAGGCGTGAAAGAGCAGTACAGCGGGTTCAAACCTCTCTCCGCGGTCGCCGACGACACCCTTGCCCAGCTCCAGATGATCGGGGACGATCTCTCCCGGATCACCATCAGCGGCGGGGGAGACCCGAGTTGTTACCCCGAATTCCGCGACCTTGTCGAGATCCTGGGAAGCATGGGCGTGCCCCTCCATATCGGATATACCAGTGGGAAGGGTTTTGACGACCCGGAGATCGCCGACTTCCTCATCGACAACGGGCTCTCAGAGGTATCGTACACGATCTTCTCGGCCGACCCCGAACGTCGGCGGCGGTACATGCACGACCCCACGCCCGAGGCCTCCCTTGCGGTGATGCGCCGCCTCTGCGAAAAGATCGACGTCTATGCCGCCGCGGTGGTCATCCCTGGCGTCAATGACGGCGAAGACCTCGAAAAGACCTGCGAGTGGCTCGACGGTGCGGGGGCGAAGGGCCTGATCCTGATGAGATTTGCAAACACGACCGACCAGGGCCTGATCCTTGGCAATGCGCCGATAATCCCGGGCCAGCGGGTCGAGAGCGTCGAGGCGTTCAGGGACCGCGTCACCGACCTGAATGCCCGGTTCTCCCTCAAGATCAGTGGCACGCCTCTCTGGGACCCGGAGATCGGGTCGCCCTTCGCCATCCTCCAGGAACCCGACCTCCTTGCGAGACTCCCCCGCGTGCGGGGGAAGGTCTCGGTGGTCACCGGAAGTGTCGCCGCACCCTTCATCCAGCAGGTCCTGGACGCCTGCGGCGGTGGGTGCAGGGTCGTGCCCGTGCAGAAGGAGATCGCCTGCCTGATCACCATCGACGACCTTGCGGCCCTCGACCTGGCAGACCTTGAGGAGACCGTGATCCTGCCAGGCCGCGCCTTTGTTCATGACCGCCAGGCGGCGGAGGTGCTTGGCCGTGACGGGACGGTGCGGACGGTGCTCCGCGGCCCTGAGATGCTCACCGCCGACGCCGAGACCTCGATGGGGATGCGGAAAGAAGAAGTACTCCAGATGGAACTCGACGGCTTTGCCGCCCTCATCCACTTGATAAACCAGAATGGGTGACGGGGCGAGACCCCGGAACCGACCCAAAAATAGCGCTTCAGGCTATTCTGTACGGGGAAATCAGGGTGTAGGTGTTCCCCCGATTCTCCAGAGCAAGAAAAAAGGGGTTTTGTAGAAACCCTCATCCTTGGATCGATTATCCCCTGATCCCATGAAGAGGTACGCGGGTCCACCGCCTTCCTCACGATCTGGCCCGGGGACTACGCCCCGTCCTCGAAGACCTCGTCTTCTCAAGCTCGGGATTAGACCTCGAACGGGTAAATCTTGTATTTTGAAGGGGAAACGACCCTCTACCCCCTTATCCTAAGGCAGGGGGATTGGGGGGCGGCAGCCTCCCATCACCTATCTCAAGAATAGGATTTCTACAGAGTCAAAAAAGATTTTATTCTGTCCCGTGATTGGAGTTGTGCCGCTCAAGTTCGAGGTCACGCAGCACGTTCCTCCGGATCTTTCCTGAGATCGTCTTCGGGAGTTCGTCCACGAACTCGATGGCCCGCGGGTACTTGTACGGGGCGGTCGTCCGCTTCACGTACTTCTGGATGTCCTTGACAAGTGCCTCGGAAGGCTCGAAGCCGGGCGCGAGGATGACAAAGGCCTTGACAATCATGCCCCTGATGACGTCAGGCGACCCGACGACCGCGCATTCCTGAACGGCCGGGTGCTCCATCAGGGCCGACTCCACCTCGAAGGGGCCTATCCGATATCCCGAACTCTTGATCACGTCGTCGGCGCGGCCCACAAACCAGAAGTAGCCGTCTTCATCCATGTAGGCCTTGTCGCCGGTATAGTACCAGCCGTCCTGGAACGCTTCTCTGTTGGCGTCAGGGTTGCCGACGTACTCCAGGAACAGGCCTGGCGGCTTGGGTTTGCTCCAGATAGCGATCCGGCCCTCTTCGCCGACCGAGACTGGCTTGCCGTCATCATCATGGAGTTCGATCTTCCATCCGGGTACCGGTTTGCCCATGGACCCGAGCTTCGGCTCCATGTCGCTGAGCGTGCCGATGCAGAGCACCGTCTCGGTCTGGCCGTAGCCCTCATAGATCGTCAGTCCTGTCCCCTTCTCCCACACCCTGATCACCTCGGGATTCAGGGGTTCGCCGGCACTCGAACAGTGGCGCAGCTGGGAGAGGTCGAACTTGTCGAGGTCGGCGAGGATGAGCATGCGGTACACCGTCGGTGGTGCGCAGAAGGTGGTGACCTCGTACTTCTCCAAAACCGGGAGGAGTGCGGTCGCCTTGAACTTTCCGCGGATGTCATAGACAAGCGTGCAGGCCCCCTGCATCCAGGGGCCGAAGAGCTTGCCCCAGGCGCACTTGCCCCAGCCCGTATCCGCCAGGGTGAAATGGAGGTCGTTCGGCTTGATATCGAGCCAGTACTTCCCGGTGAGGACATGGCCGATCGCGTGTGCCTCGCTGTGCAGGACCATCTTCGGCTCGCCGCTCGTGCCCGAGGAGAAGAAGATGAGCATCGGGTCAGACGACTTTGTCCTCTTCATGCCCGGTAACTGGACGAGATTGGTGGAGGCCGGGGCAGGGTAGGTGAGTTCGATGGGGTAACTGAGCCATCCCGGGATCTCTCCGTCCACCACAAAGCGGGAGACAAGAGTGGGGCATTCGCTGCAGATCTCATCGACCTTCCCGGAGTTCTCGACGTCAGTGACGATCATCTTGAACTTCCCGACATTCACGCGGTACTTGAGGTCCTTCGGGGTCAGCATCGTGGGGGTGGGGCAGAAAATGGCGCCGAGCTTAATGGCTGCAATAGCAAAGATCCACCACTCAGGCACGCGGTGGAGCATAATCATGACCCGGTCCCCCTTGTTAATCCCGTACTTCAGGAGCATGTTCGCTGCCTGGTTCGAGAGGTTCATCAGGTGGCGGAAGGTGAAGTCCTTCTCGTGCCCTTCCTGATCGGTCCAGATCATCGCAAGACGGTTGCGATCTTTCTTTGCCCACATATCGACGACGTCAAAGCCGAAGTTGAAATACTCCGGCACCTCCTCCAGATAGGAGGAGAGGACGTCCTCGGGTTCCATTTTTGTATGCTCGGCGTCGTGCATAACGATATATCAATGGGGTTACGGGGTAGATATAGTGCACGATACTTTCTGGACGGTGGTGGAAGTCAGATTCAGGGGTCGGGCAGACCTGGGGGGCCATCGTGCCAGAAGCCTTCATCGTGGCACATATGCCAGAATCTGCGCGGAAAACTTGAAACGGGACTATGGAGAGATCCTCCTGTGCGGGTCCACGATCGTATCATTATAGTTCGCTGGCGGACTACGCCCCCGAAACCCCCGCTCGGGATAGGCAGGGATAGGGCAATCTCCCGCCTCAGGATATCTGTTCTGTCTTCTCCGGGCCAATCGCAAGCCGGTGCCCGGGGTTTTCCCGGGAACCCAATAAAACTAAAAAAAGAGGACGAGAGACCGGGGCCGTCAGGCCTGAGGGCCTTCATCCGTGTGGTTATTCTCGTATCTCTTCATTTCGAGCATCTTCAGTTCTTTCCGCTTGATCTTCCCGGAGATCGTCTTCGGGAGATCGTCCACGAACTCGATGGCCCGCGGGTACTTGTACGGTGCGGTCGTCCTCTTCACATACCTCTGAATGTCCTTGACCAGCGCCTCTGAAGGCTTGTATCCGGCTTTCAGCACCACGAACGCCTTGACAAGGAGGCCGCGGATGAGGTCCGGGGACCCGACGACCGCGCATTCCTGCACAGCGGGGTGCTCCATCAGGGCCGACTCCACCTCGAAGGGGCCGATCCTGTAACCCGAACTCTTGATCACGTCGTCGTCGCGGCCCACAAACCAGAAGTAACCGTCCTCGTCATAGTAGGCACGGTCGCCGGTGTAATAAAAGCCGTTCTGGAAGGACTCCGCGTTCGCTTCCTTGTTGTCGAGGTATTCGACGATCAGGCCGGGCGGCCGCGGCTTGAGAGAGATGGCGATCCGGCCCTCCTCAAATGCTTCACAGGGCGTGCCGTTCTCGTCATGGATCTCCACATGCCAGCCGGGCGAGGGTTTGCCCATCGAACCGAGTTTCGGTTCCAGGCATGGGAAAGTGGCGATCGCGCAGACCGTCTCGGTCTGGCCGTAGCCCTCCCTGATGGTGAGGCCTGTCCCTTCCTGCCAGATCCGGATCACTTCCGGGTTGAGGGGTTCGCCCGCGCTCGTGCAGTGACGGAGTTCACGGAGGTCGTACTTCTTGAGGTCTGCCAGGATCAGCATCCTGTAGATCGTCGGCGGGGCGCAGAACGTGGTGACCTCGTACTTCTCCAGAAGAGGCAGGATCTCGGTCGCCGAGAACTTGCCGCGGATATCGTAGACGAAGATAGCGGCACCGCAGATCCACTGCCCGAAGATCTTGCCCCACCCGCACTTCGCCCACCCGGTGTCGGAGAGGGTGAGGTGAAGGTCGTGCTCGGTGAGGTCGTGCCAGAACTTTGCGGTGACGATGTGGCCGAGGGGATGGGCGTTGTTGTGCAGCACCATCTTCGGCTCGCCGGTCGTGCCCGACGTGAAGTAGATGAGCATCGGGTCGGTGGCCCGTGTCTTCTTCGCAACCGGCATCGAGACCGTGCGGTGCGAGACCGGGGCCGGGTATATCAGTTCGTACGGGAAGTTGGCCCAGCCCTCGAGTTCGCCGTCCACCAGGAAGCGGACCTGGAGAGAGGGACACTCCCTGCAGATCTCATCGATCTTCCAGGAATTTTCGAGATCGGTGATGACCATCTTGAAGTTCCCGGCATTGATCCGGTACTCGAGGTCCTTCGGCGTGAGGAGGGAGGGGCATGGACAGTATACGGCGCCGAGTTTGATCAGAGCAATGACAAAGATCCACCACTCGGGGATCCGCGGGAGGAGGATGAGTACACGGTCACCCTTGTTAATCCCGTATTTGAGAAGGATATTCGCCGCCTGGTTCGAGAGGTTCATCATGTCGCGATAGGTGAACTTCCTCTCGTTGCCTTTCTGGTCAACCCAGATCATGGCCAGGCGGTTGCGGTCTTTTTTAGCCCATGCGTCAATGACGTCGTAGCCGAAATTGAAGAATTCCGGAACGTCGATTTTAAAATTCGCATAGGTTTCTTCGTAGTTCTCCATGTTATGCTCTGCCATGGGATCTGTCCGTATAGGTATGGTGCGTCACGGTTTTTTAATCTGTCCGGTACCTCTGCCCACCCCTATGCCACCTCCGGAAACCGCATGTCTCCCGGCCCCTGCCGACAGGTCAGGGAACGGGGGATCCGGAAGGATCCGCGCAACGCATAAATAGAGGCGCTGGGAGATAGCGCGGTACGGGAGGGAGAGCCATGCCGTACAGGTGGAGAAGCAGGAAAGATGTTGATGAAGCGATCGTCGTCATCATGAACACAATGGAGGAAGAAGAAGTCTTCCCAGAATGGCTCCGGAGAACGATACAGGCGGCACTTGACGACTCCGACCCGGAGTACGTCAGGTACTTCTACGACGAGGTGAAGAGGTTCGCTCCTGTGTCCCTCAAACTCTTCGGGGAGACGCCGGTGGTGTGAGGGGCGCACGGTCGGGGCCGGATCATCCCGACCTCAGCCGTTATCGCCCTGCACGATGGAAATATCAGGGCTTGCTATTTTTTCCCCCGGGGTGAAGGAGGATGCTCGACAAAATACCGGAGAAGCGTCTTTGTCATCTGCGTCCCGAGAGACGGCTTTGTCCCTTCAAGCCAGAGGAAGAAACCGGCCATATGCGGCGTGCGCCTGCTCTCGTACTTGAAACCGCCGTTTTTCGAGGGGACCATCTTGTAATATTCCTTCTTCTTTTTTGACCTGAAGTAGAGGATCGGCCGGCAGTCGGGGAGGTTGACCGCAAGGATCACCTTGGAGAAGTCCTTCATGATGTCCTCGAAGGTGAGCACCTCGCCCTTCATCGTGACCTCGGTGCGCTGACAGAGCAGACGGATCGACGGGGGATAGAGCGCACCGAAGACGATCTTTTTGACGATCGGCGGGATCTCGTCGGGTCCGGTCAGTGCTTCGAGAGGCACGCCCGCGGCCATCTGTTCAAGGAGCCGGTCTTTCCTCTCGTCATGGAGTTGACGGTAGTCGAAGGGTCTTTTCTGCCTGATGTCGGCGAGGTGGAGGAGTTTCGGGTGGGCGATCGGTTTTCTCGGCCGATAACGGATCTCACGCGGGTTGAGCACACTTTTGATCTCCTCACAGGACGCGGTCGTGATCAGGACCGAGTCAGGTTCCTTCATCAACCTCTGGATGATGGAGTTCCGCGAGATGTCCACCGACGAAACCAGGATGAAAGGGACGATGGGCTGGCCGAAAAGATAGCCTATGAGCCGTTTTTTAAAGATGATCTCCTGTTCGAATTCCTTCAGGTCGGTGGGGGAGGTGACGATCTCGCCGAAGGCGACGGTGTTCTCCCGGTCGACAAGAAGGAAATCGACTTCAGCGAGGTCCTGGCCGTTGCCCCTGACCTTGATGTCGCCATAGTTCGAGTAGAAAGTGCCGTTCTGGTCCTGTGAGATCTTCTGCCTGACATAGGGGGCATCGGCCCCTTTCCGCACGACGCCCTTGATCAGGTCGCAGTCGGAGGCCACCTCGATCATCATCTCGTAGATGAGCCCCTCGTACCACCGTCCTTCGGCGGTCCGCATCATGGATATGTCTTCAGAAAACAGGTTTTTTTTCTCAGATTTGCGGAGATGACGCGTTGCTTTGAGGGCAAGTGTCCGTGTCGGCTTGACCGTATTGAAATGTGTCCGCAGCCACTCGATCATCTCCAGCCCGTTATTCAATGCCATTGGATGTCCTGTCTTTCGTTGTTTTGATCGTTCGGAGAGTAAATACGTTATGAATGGTCAGCGAGTTTTTCTTTTTCAAGGACCATAACCCTGCGGGTAAGGCTCTTGTGGACCCTCTGTTCATGGAACTGCAGTACGGTGAAATATTGTCCGGCGATCGGCCTGATGTCGCGGTGGGTGATGACGACGGCCCTCTTCCCGTCCTTGAGTACCCGCCTGACCTCCGTAAGGGCTCCCTCGTAGAGTTTGTTGAGGGTTTCGGCTTTGATGCAGACAGACTGGCCGTACGGGAAATCTGTCACGACGGCATCGACCGACGACGACCTGAGGGGGAGGGCGGTGGCGTCCGCAAGCATGAGGGCGGCGGCAGGGACGTTCAGGCGCGAGCCGCGGATCATGAGGGGGTCGAAGTCACTCCCGACGGCCCGCACGCCGATCATCTCCCCTTCGAGGAGCATGCCGCCTGTGCCGCAGAAGGGGTCGCACATCACCTCACCGGGAGAGAGGAGGGAGAGGTTCACCATCGTGCGCGCCATTCTCGGCATCATGACGCCGGGGTGGAAGAAGGGCCGTGTTGCCGGGCCCCTGCTCTCGTAGGTACTCCGGAGGCCGCCCAGAATGATGCGGCCGAAGTAGCACCTGTCCCCCGAGATCACGGCCCGGTAAATCACTTCAGGGGACCGGAGGGATACCGGGCCCTTGATGTGGCTCCCGATGAGCCTTTCCAGGTCGAGCTGGGAGGGATACTCACCGGGGCCGGGGATGACCTTCACCCGAGCCGCAAAGGGGCGGTCGGTGGAGAGAGCGAGGTCGTCGAGGAGGGCCGCCAGCGCCGGGGCGGTGGGAGCGCACTCGCCGAGATATTCCATGACCGTATGGGTGAGGGCGAGGCGGGCCGTGGCCGCCGGGTCGGGGCACTCAGCCACCGCGATCTGGGGGTGCCTGTCGGTGATCCGGCCCACGCATTCCAGTTCGGCAAAGGGGAGGGTTGGATGCTCTCCGGAGAGTTCAAAGAGCAGTTTCATGACTACCCATTAATAGGGGATTCTCAGATATATAGGGGCGTGCGAGGGCATATGACCACATCACGAAAGCAGAGGCACACGATTCGGTCAAAATCGGCATCCGCAAAGAATATGGATTTTTTTTCGGAGCCCCATGGTATCTGAGGAGAGAGAGCCGATCTGGGCCGGGACGCCTCCTTTCTTTCGCCCCGAGTTCGAGGAGGCCTTCCAGTTCATCATCAGGGACTATGTTGTCCGCGGGCGTGATGTCGCCATCTTCCTCCCCTGCTCTGTCCACAAGCCGTACAGCACGAGCCCGAGCCACCGTCTCTTCGACCGCGTGATCGCCGCCTCTATCTCCGCGGAAAGGGTCCATAAGGTCGTCTTCGGCACCTGCGGGGTGGTGCCGCGGGAACTGGAGAGGATGTATCCCTATGCCTCGTACAGGTACATGCTCGGCCGCTCTCCCGACCCGGCGGTCCACCGGTCGTTCCTGCGGATCGAGACCGTCCGCGTCGCGGCGTACCTGGAGAAGACCCGCAGCACATACAGGCACCGGGTGGCCTACTGCCTGGGCGAGTTTCGGGAGGCGATGAAGGAGGCGTCGGCCCGCACGGGCGTGCCTGTCACTCTCGTGCCATCGGACGAGACGATCGCACGGTGCAGGGATCCGGACGCGAGATTCGCCGACGGCAGTCTGAGCACGCAGGAGTACCTGGACGAGTTCGGGGCGGTGCTCAGGGGTCTGTGAGGGGGTCAGACTAGGTCTCCCGCACACTGCCGCACGTAGGCGAGGAGTTCCCTGTCCTCGTCAGACGCCATCCTGAAGGACGAAAACGCGACCCTGAGGTTGTTCAGGTATTGAAGCACCAGTCTGTCCCGGCCGCCGGGCAAACGCTCTCTCAACGTCCGACCATCCATAGATCCGGCGAAGCATTTCTTCGTGGGGTGCGGCAGGTAGAACGTTTCGGTCGGGGACGACAACGGCGGGGCAAAGTACCCCTCACTCACTTCTCTTCAGGTACTTCCTGGTCCACGGACATGCGACGATACACATCCCGCACACCAGGTCAAGTCCCCGTTCGTCGGCCATCTTACGGCAGTACATATAACACGCCCGACTGTCCCAGAAGGCATCCCGCTCGATTCCCGGTTCCCATTGCCTGCCTGAGGGGGCGGCGACCGGGCACGCGGTCCGGCACTCCTCGCACGTCCCGCAATATGAACGCTCGACCGGTGCGTCCGGCGTGAGAGGCGCATCGGTGAGGACGGACGTAAACCTGATCGCAGAGCCGTAATCTCTGGTGACGAGCAGGGCGCACTTCCCCACCCAGCCGAGGCCGGCGCGGGTGGCGGCGGTCTTGTGCGGAAATTCGGCGGAAAGAGTCGTTGTATCGAAGTCGCCGGTCGTGGGAGAGATCCCGACGGCCCGGCAGCCCATCTTTTCGAGGTAAGCGACCACGCGTTCCTCCTGTGCCGCAAGCCTCGCGTTGACGGCGGTGTACTCCCGGCTATAGGCGACCGACGGGCCGGTTGCAAGCGTCCGCACAATTGTTGGGTCCAGAGCAAGACCCCAGACCACGGCGGTCCCGAGATCGGGGATGGGACTGAGGCCTTCAGGCGAGAGGTCGGCGATCCCGGCAAGGGACGCACCGGCATCTGAGAGGAGGTCTCTGATACTGACGGTACAATCCTCCATCGTTCTGATTATAGAGGGCATCAATAAAATATGTGATTGCTTCATTTTCCCGACACTGATGAGAGCGCAAATCCACCATCTCTCCTCATATTCTCCTGTCACCAAACCCCAGAACAGGTCTTCCAAAGCGCCCCTCTCTCCATGTAAGAATCCATGCATTCGGGTGATGACGTCCGTTGTCAACCGCCCCCGTTACAGGATTCCTGGCGCCTTTTTTCGATTGGACCTGCACTGCCATGAGACACCGTGCCGTCTCTCCTTCTCATGCAGTTGCAGGTTCACCCATGGACAGCCCATTCGCCACAGGAGGGCCAGGAGAAATGCAGATATGGACCCTTGTGGACACCGGTAGATTATCGGTTCCGTGCTTAGATGGTTCTTGATCTTCTGTTCTGTCCCGAAAACGGCGTCTTTGAGACGTACCCGGAGGCGGTTGAGGGCTCTTTTTTTGTATCGGGGAGTGCGGCGTTGTGCCGCGAAAAAAGTGTGGGTCTGTCTATCTCCTCTTCCTGAGCACGACCGCCGCGATGATGAGGGCGGCCGCCGCACCGCAGACGAGGACGAGCACGGAGGGGAACGGCTGGGAGGTCTCCGTCGGAGGAGAGGTCGTTTCGACCGTCGTCACCGGGGGGATGGGTTCGGTCGTCCCTGCCTGTGCGCCGGCGTCAGGGGTTTCGACCGCGACCGGTGCCGGGTCTCCGCCGATCGCAAAGAGGGAGAAGCCCGGACTCCTGGCCGAGAAGTACCAGAAGGTTGCGTCCTCCCCGATGACCTCGGTGGGGAGGGCCTGCCACGCGCCGTCGTGGTACCGGTACAGCACCACGTCTGCCGGGTCGAGGCTGTTCTCCTCCAGCCACGCCTTCGGGATGCTGAAGAAGATCAGGGTGCCTTCGATGGCGTCGTCGGTCGTGTGGTAGATCGTCACCTCGTCGTACTCAAAGACCAGGCCAGCAGGGGCGTCGACGCCGGAGAGGAGGCCTGTCCGCCCGATCGTGACCAGCAGATTCGGGATCTCGGTTGCGGCCGTCACCCTGATCTCGTAGATGGCCGGGCCCGAGAACGTGAGGGAGGCGTTGCCACCGGGCGGGATCTTCCCTGCCGACGCGGCGGATATGTCAGAGTGGCCGCCTCCGGAACCGGAGGGGGATGACACAGGTTCGAGGGCGAAGGCGACGGGCACCGTCTCCCCCGGCACGACTGTCACCACCCTCTGTGCCGGCGTCACGTAGCCGTCGAGGGTGATGGTGACCATATGATCGCCGACAGGGAGGTAGAGGGAGGTGTCGGTTGTGCGGCCGATCATCACGCCGTCCAGGTGGACGGACGCCCCCGCGGGCGTCGAGGCGATCCCCACCGTCCCGCCGTACACCAGCGGGAGATAGTCGGTGCCGAGGTTCGGGATCTCCAGTGATTCGTCGCAGATGCCGTCGAAGTCAGCGTCCGTGCCGCTTTCTGAGATGTTCTGTGCGGGGTCATTCAGCCAGAGGTTGCCGCCGAGGTACGGGCCGCCCGCGATGTTCGTGCCGATGGTGCGAGCGGCATTGAGGACGCCGGTGGAGTTCTCAGCGTGGATGTTGGTGGGGTTCTCGAAGCGGCAGTCGGCGACGAAGGTGTCATTGCACCACGAGACGTACGTCCCGCCGCCGTCGGGTGCGTCGTTCCCGGTGAACGTCGTCCTCTCCACCGAGAGATTGTCGACCGCTCTGGCAGAGAGCGCACCGCCGGATACGTCTGCCGCGTTCCCGGCAAAGGTGCAGTCGGCGATGGTGAAGTGCTGTATGGGCACCCGGTATGAACGTAAGAACCCGCTGACATTGACCGCACCGCCTGCATGGGCGGCGCGGTTGCCGGCGAAGGCGGAGGTGTTGAGCGTGACGTCATCGCACTGATAGAAGTCTGCCCCGCCGCCGTAGTCCGCGCTGTTCCCGGTGAAGGAGAGGTCGGTGAGCATGGCTTCATCGCAGTCCACGAAGTATGCCCCGCCGCCGCCCCTCTCCGCGGTGTTGTTGGTGAAGGTGGAGCCGGCGAGCACGGCCGTGGGGAGCATGACGCGATTGGGTCCCTGGAAATATGCCCCGCCGCCTAAGAATGCGGAGTTGCCGGTGAGAGTGGTGTTGGTGAGCGTGGCGCAGGAGCCATCGGCAATGTAGAAGCGTGAGCCGCCGCCCTGGCTGGCGGCGGCGTTGTCGTTGAAGGTGGAGTCGGTGATCGTGACAGGCCCGCGTGAATACAAGAAGTCCGCGCCGCCGCCGCAACTGGAGGCACGGTTGCCGGTGACGGTGGTGTCGGTGAGCGCGGAGCCGTTGCAGAAGAGGAACTGTACCCCGCCGCCGAATCGTGCGGCGTTGTCGGTGAAGGTGGTGTCGGTGAGCACGGAGTCGTTGCAGTACATGAACTGTGCCCCGCCGCCGTACCTGGTGGCGTTGTTGCCGGTGAACGCGGTTCTCTCGACCAGGAGGTCATTGACGTACGTGGCAGAGAGCGCACCGCCGGCTGCATCGGTCCCGTTCACCTTATTCCCGGAGAATGTGCAGTCGGCGATGGTGAGGTGCTTCAGGCGGTCTGTTTCACTCCCGGTAGCATTGATCCCGGCGCCGCTGCTTGTATCATTATTCAACCTGTTCCCGGAAATATTGAGGCCGCGGAAGGTGGCGTTGTCGGCAACAACGGTGAACGCGGGGGCGGTGTGCGAGGTGTTGGTGACGAGCGGTTGTGCGGGTGAGCCTTCCCAGCGTTTGACCATCACGTGGGGTTTGTCAATGACGACCCCGCCTTCGTACGCATGGCCTTCGACGCCCCAGATGTGGATGGTGTCGCCCGCGCCGAGATCGGGGATTGCGGAGATGTTCGTGAAGTTGCCGTTACCCGGCATCGGCGAAACGTACCAGTCCATCGGGTGTTTGATCTCAATGAGGGCGAAGGCGAGGGGGGCGTTCGCACCGGGGGTGACGGAGATCCGCTTCTCGCCGGGGAGGTAGCCGTCCTTCCGCACCGAGACGGTGCGGTCGCCGACCGGGAGATAGAAGGCGTCGTTCGCGGTGCGGGTGGTGTTCGCGCCGTCAATGTAGACGAAGGCGTCGTCGGTGGGGGTGGCGGCGACTTGCACCGTGCCGCCGCCGTGTATCAGCGGGAGGGAGTCGGTGCCGAAGAGGTAGTCTGGGTCTTCTCTGTTGGTGATGTTCAGCGGTTGGTCGCAGATGCCGTCGAAGTCGTCGTCCGTCCCCCACCCGGAGATGTTCTGGGCGGGGTCATTCAGCCAGACGTTGCCGCCGAGGTACGGCCCGCCGGCGATGTTCGTGCCGCGGGTGCGGGCGGCATTGAGGGTGGCGCCGAAGGACATCTCTGCATAGATGTTGGTGGGGTTGTCGAAGCGGCAGTTGGTAAGCGTGGCGGCACGGCAGGTCTCAAAATATACCCCCCCGCCGTGATCGGTTGCGGTGTTGCGGGCGAAGGTGGTGCTGGTTATGGTGGCGGCATTGGAATCATAGAACCATGCTCCGCCACCGTGCTCAGTTGCGGAGTTGCCGGTGAATTCGGTGTCGGTGAGCGTGGCGCGACGGCTGGAATAGAAGTATACTCCGCCGCCGTTGGTTGCGGAATTGCCGGTGAAGGTGGTGGCGGTGATCGTGGCGTCGGATGAAAGGGCGAAGTATGCCCCGCCGCCTCCGAATCGTGCGCTGTTGCCGATGAAGGAGGTTTTGGTGAGCGTGGCGGCATCGCAGAACTCGAAGTATGCCCCGCCGCCGTAGGGTGCGTCGTTCCCGACAAAGGTGCAGTCGATGATGGAGAGGCGCTCCAGGGGGGTGCCGGGACCTGTCCCTGTGGCGTAGATCCCGGCGCCGTCCTTATCGTTCAACTGGTTGTCCGAGATGTTGAGGCCGCGGAAGGTGGCGTTGTCGGCAACGACGGTGAAGGCCGACATGCCGGAGCGATTGGTGACGAGCGGTTGCACGGGAGACCCTTCCCACCGTTTGACCGTCACGTCGGGGACGTCGATGACGACGCCGCCCTCGTAGGTGTAGCCCTCGACACCCCAGATGTGGATGGTGTCGCCCGCGCCGATATCGGTGATATTCAGGAGACCGGTGACATTCTCATACGCGTGGGGGTTGCCGGTGCCCGGCACCGGGGAGACGTACCAGTCCCTCGGGTGAGTGCCCGGCAGGGGGTCGGCCAGGACGACCACCGGGGCGGTCATCATGAGGGGGGGTATCTCCTCTGCAACGGCCTCGATCGCAGCGGTTTTCGCGAGGGGGACGGTGGTGTTTCTTGCAGTGAGGGCGACTGTGTGGGTGCCGGGTTGAAGGAACGTGTGGGTGAAGTCCGACCCGTTCCCGATCGCCGCGACGCCGTCGACCGTCCAGTTCCAGAGGTCGACCGTGAGGCCCGTCGCCGCCCCGGTGAACCGCACGGTGAGCGGCACCGGGCCGCCGGGGGGATCGGCAGTAATCGAGAGGACAAGCGCCGCGTCCGGGGGCGTCTCCATTTCCAGCGGGAGTGTGGTGTTCGCGACCATTTCGGCGGGCGCCAGAGTTTCAGGCGGGCTTGCGCCCTCTCCATCGCCGGAGACCGTGCCGATGATACAGGCCATGGCCACCAGCAGGACTGCGAAAAAAGGTATTTTTTTCGGGAAGGGGGGTATATTTCTCATTTCAGACCTCCGCACAAACTGAAAACCAGCCCCCCGGCATGTGGGGTGATATCATGCCTTATGGGGGGCCGAGATTCGCGGAATATAATTTTCCGTGCTATATACGTTTTTATTTCAATCTCCGGGGGCCGCTTCTGATCGAAAAAAGTGCCATATGGCGACTAATTGTGTCTGCACGCCCATCGCTGTTCTCGATATATATTTCAGGGCGATTGAAATGACCGAAGAACTCTTTTCAGCATCCCGGCGCACCGGGCGCTGAATGGCTTATATCCGGTGCGTGCGAAGGAAACCCTGACCGATACACGGATGCAGGCGATGAAGTCCGCCGTCAACCGCCCTCCGGGCTGATGACTTCTGCATGGACTCAGTCGTATGACCGGACGTGAACTCAGGGAATCCTGCATCGCATACATCGCCGACCGGCGCTGTCCGGACGGCGGCTACTGTTTCTACCGCCTGAACGAACCGAACGCCGCGGACACCTTCTTCGCCCTCGACATCCTCCGCCTCTTCGGGGCGGTGGACGCCGATCCGGCGACCGCCCGCTGGCTGCTCTCCCGCCAGCAGGACGACGGACGGTACCCGGTCTTCGAGACCGGGTATTATGCCCTCCTCGCCCTCGGTATCCTCAGGACCCCGCCCCGTTATGACCCCGCCCCCTGGGTCAGGTCGGTCGTGCCCCCGGCGCCGGGGGCGGAGAGGCCGGTCGAGTCGGAGAGCGCTCTCCACCGCCCGTACCTCTATGCACGCCTCTGCCGCCACACCGGCATCAGGATCGCTCCTGCCGTCAGGGTAGGCCTGCTCGCCGCGGTCCATGCCTCCCGCACGCCAGAAGGCGGTCACGCCACCCTCGTCGAGGCCTCTCAGGCCCTTGCCATCCGCGCCGCAGTCGGTGCCCCTGTCTGCGGAGACGGTGCGGCGGCGTTCCTCCAGAGGTGCACGCACCCGGAGTACGGCTACGTGAACGTGCCCGGCACCTCGCCCGCCTACCTGGAGCACGTCGCCGCCGGCGTCGCCGCGGCGCGGCTTCTGGAGGTCACACCCTCGCCGGCGGCCGGGCCCTTTGTCCTCAAGTGCCTGACACCCGCGGGGGGTTTTGCCCGCTCGGTCTTTGGCGGCACGGCGACCCTGGAGACGACATGGACGGCGGTCAGGATCCTTCGACTCATCGACACCGGCCACGATTCCTTGCGCGTCTCCGATGAAAAACGGATGGGTGTCCTGTAACATCCCGGGAGATGCTCCAAACAGCACATATTCCCTTATATCCGCGAGAAGTACAGTTATTCAGGCGATGACGTCCGCCATCAACCGCCCCGTTCGGGACTGATGACGTCTATTTTCCGCCGGACGGACGTGCAATGCCATGGGACACCATTACACCTCTAGCTCTTCATGTAGCTGTGGGTCCGTCCGGCAGAGGGCGAAGGGATTCGCCCGGGTTTTAACATGACCGATCCTCATGCGGGCTGAATCTCTCCGCCCGGAGGACCACGAGAGATGCAAGCATGGATCATTGTGGGCATCGGCGGATTTGTCGGTGCCGTACTCAGATATTTCACCAGCGGGTGGCTGCAGGGGAGCGTCAGCACTTTCCCCATCGGCACCCTGGGGGTGAATGTGATCGGTAGTTTTCTTCTCGGTTTGGTCATGTACCTCTCCGAGTATGGGGGCGTCTTTGACGGCGAAACCAGGATTTTCCTGACTCTCGGCGTTCTCGGGGCGTTCACGACAATGTCGACGTTCGGCTATGAATCGTTCCGCCTCCTGGAAAACCACGAGTTCGGGTTCTTCGCTCTGAACGTGTTCGCCACCTCGGTCCTGGTCGTTCTGGCCGTCTTTGCAGGGAAAGTGACGGCGGGCTACCTGGAGGCATCGCTATGAAACTGGGAAAAAATGCACAGGCCGTGCTTCTCCGGATCTATATCGGGGAATCTGACCGGTATGAGGGAAAACTCCTCTATCGTTATCTCGTTGAATTGCTCAGAAAAGAAGGATTTTATGGCGTGACCGTGCTGCGCGGGATCACGGGATTTGGCAAGACGAGCCTGATCCATACGGCCTCGATCCTCCGGCTTTCCACTGACCTCCCGGTCGTCGTGGAGGTCGTGGACTCGAGAGAGAAGATCGAGGAGATCAAACCGGTCCTGGAAAAGATCATCGATGGCGGTCTGGTCACCGAGGAAGAGGTGACGGTCTGTTTCTACCACGGTGATGACGAGGAAAAAGAGTGATCTTCAGGTACGGGAAAAGATCCTGCTCCCGCAGACTCTTCCCGGATCCTATCTCCCTGAAAGGCTGCCGACCGTGCGAAACGGCACTCGCCGGCGTGTCTGTTCCGGGACCTGAAGAGATTCTTTTCTCATCTCTGATGCAGTGGGTGTGCCTGCCGATTCCGTATCCCCCTATCGCTGTGGAGAGCAGGGGGCAGCAGTCCCTGTAAATCCCACCAGGGAATTGATCTTTACAGAGATGGGGATACAGAATATATCCCTCCCATCACCAGATGGTTGTCCGACCCGTGTACTGCACTGCTGGCAGAGGGTGTCGCCAGCACCGTACTTCTGGGAATAAATATTGTTTTGATCTCTTGGGGTCATAGGAGAGGTTTGACAATGGACAGGATAGACGCACGGGACGACGCGTCAGGGGTGCGACGATGACCGGCGCCATCGAGGCGGTGGACCTGCAAAAGACCTTCGGGGATATCAAGGCGGTCGATGGCGTCTCTTTTTTCGTCCGTGAAGGAGAAATCTTTGGTTTCCTCGGCCCGAACGGCGCCGGCAAGACGACGACGGTCAGGATGCTCACCGGGGTGATCAGGCCGGACGGCGGGTCGGCCCGGGTCCTGGGGCACGATATCGTCAGGGCGCCGGTGCGGGCGAAACAGGGGTTCGGCGTCGTGCCCGAGACCGCAAACGCCTATGCCGACCTCACCGCCCGGCAGAACCTGATGCTCATGGCCGAACTCTACGGCCTCGACCGCCCGGTCGCCGAAGAGCGGGCGGCGGCGCTGCTCGCCGACCTCGGCCTCTTCGAGCGGCGGGACTCGAAGGTGCAGGGGTTCTCGAAGGGGATGAAACAGCGGCTCATCCTGGCGATGGCCCTCCTGCACGAGCCCGACCTCCTCTTCCTCGACGAACCGACGAGCGGCCTCGACGTCCAGAGCACGCACCTGATCCTCTCGATGCTGCGCGACCTCAACGCTGCCGGGACGACGATCTTCCTCACCACCCACAACATGGACGAGGCGAACCGCCTCTGCGACCGGGTGGCGATCATGCGCACGGGCCGGATCGTCGCCCTCGACGCCCCGGACCGCCTGAAGATGGCGATCGAGCGTCTCCACACCGTCGAGGTGAGTTTTGACGGTCGGGTGGAGGCGGGCGCCCTTGCCGCCCTGGCCGGGATCGTCTCTGCCGACCGGGAAGGGGACCGGTGGATGGTCTCCACCGCGGACGTGGACGCCGCCGTGCGCGCCCTCGTCGAGTTCGCCGGGGCAGAGGGCCTGCGGATCCAGCGCCTGAACACCCCGGCGCCGACCCTGGACGAGGCATTCCTCAGGCTGACGGAGGGGACGGGATGAACCCGGAGCACCCGTTCGAGCAGATGCGCCGCGCCCTTGCGATCACAAAAAAGGACATCAGGATCTACTACGCGAAGGGACCGGTGATGATCTATGGCCTCATCATGCCGCTCTTCCTCTTCCTCGCGTTCGCCGTCGGCAACCGGGGGTTCTCGGTGCCGTTTCTCGTCTCGGGTCTCCTTGCGATGACCCTCTTCTTCACCGCCACCGCCGTCTCGCCGGTGATCCAGCCCTGGGAGGCGCAGGCCCGGACGCTGGAGCGACTGATCGTCTGTCCGGTCACGATGGGGACGCTCATCGCCGGGGACATGCTGGCGTCGCTCATCTTCACCCTCGGCATCGCCGCCGTCACGGTCGGGATCGGGTGCGCCGCCGGGGCGGTGCCGGTCCACGCAGCGGTGCTCCTCGCCGGGATCGTCCTCGGGGGCGTCTGCTTCTCGGCGCTTGGCCTCCTCCTCTCGACGCCGCCGACGAACGTCCCGTCGAACATCATGATGCTCTCGTCCCTGGTGAAGTTCCCGCTCATCTTCATCAGCGGTGTTTTCATCCCGGTGGAGGAACTCCCGCTCTGGGGGCAGGCGCTGGCCGTCTGCTCGCCGCTCACCTATTTCACCGATATCGCCCGCTACGCCCTGATGGGCACCCACACCTTCCCGGTGTTCGCCGATCTCGCCGCCCTTGCCGGGTTCGCCCTCCTCTTCGGCGGGGTCGCCATGGCCCTGCACGAGCGCACGGTCCAGGGGCGGATCTGATTCAGGTGCGGGGCGGCGCCCACCGCTCGCCCTCGCCGGTGAGGCGGTAGATGATCCAGTTGCCCTGCTGATCGCCCTGGATCAGTCCGGCTTTTTTGAGCACCGAGAGGTGGTAGGAGAGTTTGGAGTCGGCGATCTCGAGCACCGCCTTGATCACGCAGACGCAGAGGGGCTGGACGGCGAGCATGGCGAGGATCTTCTGGCGGAAGGGGTCGGCGAGCGCCCGGTGGACGGCGCACCTCGCCGCGATCGCGGCGTGGTCGGGCAGACGTTCGATCAGCCCTTCGATGCCGCCGCACCGGCAGAGCGACGCTTCGATCTCCGAGGGGATGCCGCGGTATCCCTCTCCACAACACTTCTTCTCGTCCACGCTTGTTTCTCCTCCGATAGTTCAAACGATTATGAAATGATGCCAGATATAGGGTTCGGTCAGGCGCGGGTCCTGCGCCGCCCTGCCTATTTCAAAAATTAGTGAAACCGCAACCTATATACACCGGCGCAGCCAATCGAAGATTCAAACAAATTTGAAACACTGCTACATGGTGATGAAATTGACTGAAAAAGATACGGTAAAGAAAGAAGGCGGGTTCCTCTCCCGCCTGCGCTCGATGGGCGGACAGGACTGCGGATGCGGCTGCTGCGGCGGCGTGAAGATCGTACCGAAAGAGAAGAAGGCCGAAGAGAAGGAGTAAGTGAGAGGGATGGGTCCGGGAACGGGACGGAGGGAGAGCGACGGCGCTCACTGAGACGCTTCTTGAAGCGGGCGGGTTCTTCGTCGTGATCGCCGGCGAACTGGTCATCCTCTTTGTCGGGGTCAGTTTCCTGGTCGGTCTGCTCCAGGCCTACATCCCGGAGGAGCGGATCAGGCGGACCCTGGCCGGACGGGGCGAAGGTGCCTCCACCGTCCTCGGCGGCGTCTTCGGGGCGCTCACGCCCTTCTGCTCCTGCTCCACGATCCCGATCCTGGTCGGTCTGCTCAACGCCGGGATCCCGTTCGCCGCCTGCATGGCCTTCCTGCTCGCCTCGCCCCTCTTAAACCCGGTGATCCTCTCCCTCCTGGCCGCCCTCATCGGCCCGGTGCCGACGGCGATGTACGCCGTCATCACCTTCTGCGCCGCCCTCGTGCTCGCCACCCTCCTGGGGCGGCTCGGGTTTGCGCGATACGTGAAGGAGGTGACCGTCGAGGGGATGGCGGCGGCGCCGGCGTGCGGGTGCGAGGGGGGCACCTTTGCGGAGCGTCACGGCCCGCGGTTCTCCGCCGCCCTGCACTTCGCCGTCTCGCTCTTCCGCCAGGTCTTCCCGTACCTCGTCCTCGGCGCCGCCATCGGGGCCTTCATCTACGGTTTCGTCCCGGCCGACCTCATCGTCTCGGTCGCCGGGCCTGACAACCCCCTCGCCATCCCGGCCGCCGCCCTGATCGGCATACCAATGTATATCAGGGCTGAGACGATCATCCCGATCAGCGCCGTCCTCCTCCAGAAGGGGATGGGCGCCGGGGCGGTGATGGCCCTGATCATCGGCGGCGCCGGGGCGAGCATCCCGGAGATCACGCTGCTCTCGGCGATCTTCGAGCGGCGCCTGGTGGCGGCCTTCGTCGTCACCGTGCTCGGGATCGCCGTCCTTGCCGGGTTTGCCTTCGGCGTCATGCTCCCGGCATAAATGAGAAGGAACACACCACACCTCAAACACCAACAGCACAAGAGAGAAGATCATGATAGACATCCTCATTGGCTCGCTCCTCATGGGCTGGGAGACCCTGCTCGGCTACCTGGCCGAGCACGTCATCACCTGCCTGGTCCCGGCGTTCTTCATCGCCGGCGCCATTGCGGCGTTCATCAAGAAGGAGGCGATCCTCAAATACTTCAGCCCGGACGCGAAGAAGAGCGTCGCCTACGGCCTCGCCTCGGTCTCAGGGACGGTGCTCGCCGTCTGCTCCTGCACGATCCTGCCGATGTTCGCCGGGCTCTTCAAGCGGGGCAGCGGCATCGGGCCGGCGACGACCTTCCTGTACGCCGGACCGGCGATCAACATCCTGGCGATCGTCTATACGGCAAAGGTGCTCGGCTTCGACCTGGGGCTGGCGCGGGCGGTCTTTGCAATTATCCTGGCGATCGTCATCGGTCTTGTCATGGCCACCCTCTTCCGCTCCCACGATGTCGAGACGCGGAAGAAGATGGCGGCGACGCCGCAGGTGCCCGCCGGCGGCGGGGAGGAGCGCCCCCGCTGGGTCGTCCCGGCGTTCTTCGTCATGCTGGTCGGGATCCTGATCGCCGGCACCGCCCAGGCCGACTGGATGATCAAGTTCCCGGTCATCTACGCCCTCACCCTGGGCACGGCCTACCTCCTCATCTACTTCTTCGAGCGTGACGAGGTGACCGAGTGGGGCTGGGAGACCTGGGACCTGACGAAGAAGATCTTCCCGATCCTGATCATCGGCACCTTCGCCCTCGGCATGCTCGCCTACTTCCTCCCGCCCGAGACCTTCGGCCCCTTCTTCGGGACGAACTCCCTCCAGTCGACCCTGCTCGCCTCGATCGTCGGGACGATCCTGTACATGCCCACGCTCCTCGAGGTGCCGGTGATCGGCACCACCTTCGGCTACACCTCGGGCGTGATGGCCGGCGGCCCGGCGCTCGCCCTCCTCCTCTCCGGACCGAGCGTGAGTCTGCCCTCGCTCCTGGTGATCTCCCGGATCATGGGGCCGAAGAAGACCATCGTCTATGCAGTGCTCGTGATCGTCTTCTCGGCCCTCGCTGGGTTCGCGTACGGCCTGATCCTGGGGTGAACAATACATGGCAGAACGAACAAAACCGTGCTGCGCCGCCGAGGCGATGCGGCGGATCAGGCAGATCGAGGTCGGCGGGATCGTCGTCGGCCTGGCCATGCTCGACGACGCCATCGACGAGGTGCGGGATATGCACCTCGCCGGCGCCGACGCCATCGCCGACGAACTCATGAAACAGATCACGATCTACAACTACGTACCCCGCGCGGCCGAAGCGGCCTACCGGACGGCCCTGCTCAGGGAGTACGAGAAAAAGGTGAAACCATGAAGATTGAAATCCTTGGAACCGGATGCATGAAATGCAAACGCCTGGCAAAGAACGTCGAATCTGCGGTCGCGGAACTCGGGATCTCCGCCGAGATCGAGAAGGTGGAGGATATCACCGCCATCATGGATAAGGGCGTGATGCTGACCCCGGCACTGATTGTCGACGGCGAACTGCGGGTCTCTGGCCGGGTGGCCGACGTGAAAGAGATCAAGGAGATCCTGCAGGGGGTGATCTGAACGGCAGATCAACCCACCTGCACCTGCGGCGGCGGCGAGGCGACCGGGCGGAAGCGGATCATCTTCGCCTGCTCGGGCGCCTCGAACGTCGGTGAACTCTCGAATGCGGCGTCGGTCGCCCTCACGAGTGAGGGTTTCGGGAACAAGGCCTGCACCGCTTCCCTGGCGATCAGGACGCCCTCGGTGATGAAGAAGGTCGAGGACGCCGACGAGATCGTCGTCATCGACGGATGTCCGGTCGAATGCGCCGGGAAGATCGCCGCAGCGGCGGGCATCGAGCCCGACCAGCACATCGTGGTCACCGAACTGGGGATCAAGAAGATCGGCGATATGACGGTTCATGAAGACGACCTTGAGACGGTCGTCTCGGCGGCCTGGGAGGGGAAGGGAGGGAAAAAGCCCGCCCCTGAAGAGAAAAAGCCCGGGAACGGCGGCTGCGGGTGCGGCTGCGGCGGGGGCTGTTAGAGGGGGGGAAAATGGCCGGCACCCTTCTCGTGGAATGGCGGCACATCGGCGAGAGCGTGGATGCGACCTGCGAACGGTGTGCGGCGACCGGGCGCACCCTCGCTGAGGTCTTCGCCGCCATCCGCCCGGCGCTCTCGGCCCGGCGGATCAGGGTGCGGGTGACCGAGACGGTCCTCCCGCCGGAGCGGATCGCCGAGTCCAACACGATCCTCTTCAACGGCATCCCCATCGAGGACCTCCTCGACGAGGTGCGGGTGGAGATGACCCCCTGCGCCTCCTGCTCCTGCATCACCGGGACCGATGCCTCGTGCCGGGCGATCGTCTGCGGGGACGAGACCCACGAGGCCCTCCCCGCCGACCTGATCCTGAAAGCGGCACTGCGGGCGGTGGAGCCATGACCGAACGCCGCCTCTCCACCTTCGAGAAATATCTCACGGTCTGGGTGGCGCTCTGCATCGTCGCCGGGATCGCCATCGGCCGCGCCGCCCCGGGCGTCGCCGTCGCCCTCGACTCCTTTTCCGTCTACCAGGTCTCGATCCCGATCGCGATCGCCCTTTTCTTCATGATGTACCCGATCATGGTGAAGATCGACTTCGCCGAGGTGCTCAGGGCGGCCCGGACCCCGAGACCCGTCGCCCTCACCCTCTTCGTGAACTGGGCGGTCAAGCCCTTCACGATGTACCTCCTCGCCACCTTCTTCCTGGGATATGTCTTTGTCGGGTTCATCCCGGGGACCGAGGTGCTCGCCGACGGGAGCACCGTCGAACTCTGGCGGAGCTACGTCGCCGGGTGCATCCTCCTCGGGATCGCCCCGTGCACGGCGATGGTGCTGATGTGGAGCTACCTGGCGAAGGGCAACGACGGCCTCACCCTGATCATGGTGGCGATCAACTCCCTCACGATGCTGGTGCTCTACGCCCCGCTCGGCGGGTTCCTCCTTGGCGTGAACGCCATGCCGATCCCCTGGGAGACGATCCTCCTCTCGGTCTCGGTGTACGTCGCCCTCCCGCTCGTCGCAGGCTACGTCACCAGGAAGTGGATCATCGCAAAGAAAGGGATGGCGTGGTTTGAGACGCGGTTTTTGAACCTGCTCACCCCGGTCTCGATCGTCGCCCTGCTCGGCACCCTGGTCCTCCTCTTCACCTTCAAGGGCGAGGTCATCGTCGAGAACCCCCTGACGATCCTCTGGATCGCCGTCCCGCTCTTCATCCAGACGGTGCTCATCTTTACCCTGGGGTATTTCGTCCTGGCCCCGAGGATCGGCCTCCCCTACCGGGACGCCGCCCCGGCCGGGATGATCGGCGCCTCGAACCACTTCGAGGTGGCGATCGCAACGGCGACGATCCTCTTCGGCCTGGGGTCGGGGGCGGCGCTTGCGACGGTCGTCGGCGTCCTGATCGAGGTGCCGGTGATGCTGATGCTCGTAAAAATCTGCCTGCGCACGCAGGGAATGTTCAGGAGTGAACCGACATGAAGATGGATTCAATGCTTGTCCCGCTGGAGATCCACGGTGCGGCCGCCGCGATGGCGCCGGCCGTGGAGGAGATCGCCCGTCTCGGTGTGGAGCGGGTGGAACTGCTGTACGTGATCAACATCCGCGAGACGGCGGGCGATCCCGGCATTCATGCGCACGACCGCGAGGTGATGGCCGGGTGGACAAAACGCCTGGAGACCTGCGGCGTCCCCGATGTCGGGGCCGAGGTCGTCGCCGGCATCCCCTGGATCGAGATCCTGGAGCGGGCCGAGGCGGCGCTGCCGTCCCTCATCGTGATGGGCTCGCACGGCCGTTCTCTGATCCCCCGCATGCTCCTGGGGAGCCAGACCGAGAACGTCCTCGCCCATGCGACGGTGCCGCTCCTGATCCTCCGCCTGACCGTGATGAAGGAGGGGGACCCGACCGCCTGCACCCTCACGACCGATCGGATCTTCCGCCGGGTCCTCTACCTGACCGACTTCTCCGGGGATGCGGACCGGTGCATCCCCTTCATCGAGTGGATGGCCGGGGCCCGGCCCGAGCGCCTGGTGATCATGCATGTCCAGGACACCCGACGCCTCTGGACAGCCTCGCAGGAGCAGATCTCTGAGTTCAACCGGAAGGACGCCGCACGCCTCGCCGACCTGAAGCAGCGGTTCGAACCCCTGGGGATCCCGCAGGTCGTCACGATGCTTGTGACCGGCAACGCCATCGACGAGATCCTGGGGGTCGAGGAGACGTTTGAGCCGACGCTGATTGTCATGGGGGCGAAAGGGCGGCACAGCGCGATTCGGTCCCTTCTTGGCGGGGTGACCGGGGCGGTGGTCCACGGCGCACGGGCGCATGTGCTCGTCGTCAGATGACGGGTTTCAAATATTTTTGAATCACTGTGCGTATGATGAAGACCATCGATGAGATCAGGTCCGCAGGGATCGTCGCCGTGGTTTTCGTTGTGTTCGGCCTCTATTCCATCGGGAACGTGTGGTTGTGGTAAGACGGTGAAGGGTCTGCCCTCACCATATCATCCCCACGGAGACCGGCACTCCACGGAAAAAGAGCGTGAAAAGATGACGGGGAGCAGCCTACTTCTCAGGTTCGCCCCGCATCTTGTCGACGAAGTCCTTGAAGAAGCCCTTCTTCTCGGGGCCCTTCTTGTTCTCGATCTCAAGCAGTTTCTGGTAGAGTTCCTTCTCCTCGTCGGAGAGACTCTTCGGGACGACGATCTTCACGCGCACGAGCAGGTCGCCGGGCCGGCCGCGGTGGCGCACGCCCTCGCCCGGAATGCGCAGCGCAGTGCCGTGCTGGATGCCGGCCGGGATCTTCAGCTCGACGGTCCGGCCGTCGATCGTCTTTACCTCGACCTTTGAACCGACCGCCGCCATCGCCGGGGTGACCTTCACCGTGGTTTCGAGGTTTTCGCCGTTGCGGACAAAGTCCTGGCTCTCCTCAACGATGATCTCGACGTACAGGTCGCCTACCGGGGCGCCATAGTCCCCGGCCTCGCCATATCCTTCCATCCTCAGGCGGAGCCCGCTGTAGGCGCCGGGCGGGATGCGGACAGAGACCTTCCTCTTCACCCGGGCATGGCCGCTGCCCTTACAGCGTTTGCAGGGTTCTTCCGGAATCTTCCCCCTGCCACCACAGTCGGGGCAGGCGCTCATCCGCACAAACTGCCCGAAGAGCGACTGGCTCACCTGCCTGATCTGGCCGCTGCCTCCGCACTTCGGACAGACCCGGAACTTCTTGTTCTTGCTCCCGCTCCCGTCGCACTCAGGACAGGACTCGGTGTGCATGACCTCGATCTCCCGGTCTGTCCCGAAGACCGCATCCTTCAGGCTGATCGAGAGGCGGTACAGGAGGTCGGCGCCGGGCCGCGGGCCTCTCGGCCCGCCGCCGCCACCAAAGAAGGTGTCGAAGATGTCTCCAAAGCCGCTGAAGTCAGCCTGGAACCCGCCGCCGTATCCGCCGCCACCGGTGTACGAACCCTTCGAGGCGTTCTTGAAAGCCTCGTGCCCGATATTGTCGTACTGGGCGCGTTTCTCCGGGTCCGAGAGCACCGAGTAGGCCTCGTTGATATCCTTAAACTTTTCTTCCGCGTCAGGCTCCTTGCAGACATCAGGGTGATATTTCCGTGCAAGGTTGCGGTATGCCTTCTTGATCTCCTGCTCGCCGGCGTCCCGGGCGACGCCGAGGACATCATAGTAGCTTCCCGCACTCATCTATGCTCACTCTTTCTTCTCGTCCTTGACATCGAAGTCGGCATCGACGACATTGTCGTCCTGCTTCTTCTGTGCACCCTCGGCACCGGCGGCCTTCTGGGCCTCCTGTGCCTTCTGCGCTTCCTGGTAGATCTTGGCGGTGACCGCGTACACGGCCTCGGTGAGTTCTTCCAGTTTCTTCTTGATATCCTCGGTGTCGTCACCTTCGAGGGCCGTCTTCAGGGCGGCGGAAGTCTCCTCGATCTTCTTCTTATCGTCCTCGCCGATCTTGTCGCCGGACTCCTTGAGGGTCTTTTCGGCGGTGTAGACCGCGGTGTCGGCGGTGTTCCGCACCTCGATCTCCTCGCGCTTCTTCTTGTCGTCTTCCTCGAAATTCTTGGAGTCGTTGACCATGCGGTTGATCTCGTCCTCGGAGATCCCCTTGCCGCCCTTGATGGTGATGGTCTGCTCCTTGCCTGTCCCGAGGTCCTTTGCCGAGACATGGACGATACCGTTGGCGTCGATGTCGAAGGTGACCTCGATCTGGGGGATGCCGCGGGGTGCGGGCGGGATGCCGGTGAGCTGGAACTTGCCGAGGGTGAAGTTGTCCTTGGCAAGGGCGCGCTCGCCCTGGATCACGTGGATCTCGACGCTCGTCTGGCCATCCGCAGCCGTCGAGAAGATCTGGCTCTTCCGGGTCGGGATGGTGGTGTTCCTGTCGATCAGCTTCGTGTCGATGCCGCCGAGGGTCTCGATGCCGAGGGAGAGGGGCGTGACATCGAGGAGGAGCACGTCCTTTGCCTCGCCGGTGAGGACGCCGCCCTGGATCGCGGCGCCGACGGCCACGCACTCGTCAGGGTTGATCCCCTTGTCGGGTTCCTTGCCCAGGAGTTTCCTGACCGTCTCGACAACGAGGGGCACGCGGGTCGAACCGCCCACAAGGAGGACGTGGTCGATATCGGACGCTGTGAGTTTCGCGTCGGAGAGGGCCTGCTTCACCGGCTCGACGGTCTTCTCGACCAGGTCGCCGATGAGCTGCTCGAACTTCGCACGGGTGAGGTCCATGTCCAGGAACTTCGGGCCGCTGGCGTCGGTGGTGATGTAGGGGAGGTTGATGTTCGTCTTCTGGACGGTCGATAGCTCCTTCTTGGCGTTCTCGGCTGCGTCCCTGATCCGCTGCAGTGCCATCGGGTCCTTCGAGAGGTCGAGGCCTTCCTTTGCCCTGAACTCGGCGACGACCCAGTCCATGACACGCTGGTCGAAGTCGTCGCCGCCGAGGCGGTTGTTCCCGGCAGTCGCCTTCACTTCGAAGACGCCGTCGCCGAGCTGGAGGATGGAGACATCGAAGGTGCCGCCGCCGAGGTCGTAGACGAGGATGGTCGACTCCTCTTCCTTGTCGATGCCGTAGGCGAGGGCGCTCGCGGTCGGTTCGTTGATGATCCGCATGACGTCAAGACCGGCGATCTTGCCGGCGTCCTTCGTCGCCTGCCTCTGGGCGTCGTTGAAGTAGGCCGGGACGGTGATGACGGCCTTCTCGATCTTCTCGCCGAGATATGCCTCGGCATCGAGCTTCATCTTCTGGAGGATCATCGCGGAGATCTCCTGCGGGGTGTACTTCCTGTCGTCGATGTCGACGGTCTCGCTCGTCCCCATCTTGCGCTTGATCGAGATGATCGTCCTCTTCGGGTTGGTGATCGCCTGCCTCTTCGCGACGCTGCCGACAAGCCGCTCGCCTTCCTTGCTGAACGCCACGATCGACGGCGTTGTCCTGCCGCCTTCTGCATTCGCGATCACGACAGGCTGACCGCCCTCCATGATGGCCATGCAGGAGTTCGTCGTGCCAAGGTCAATACCAAGAACCTTTTCTGTTGCCATAATATTCCTCTTATTCGTTGTTTCCTTTTGACACCGCGACTTTCGCATGCCTGATTATCCTGTCGTGCATGCGGTAGCCGGGGATGAATTCTTCGACAACTGTGCCTTCCGGGTGCTCTGACGGGATGCAGGCAACCGCTTCGTGCTCCTCGGGGTTGAATGCCGCGTGGAGACATGAAAGAGGTTCGATCCCGTGTTTTTCCAGGATCCCGGAGAACTGTTTCTGTATGCTTTCAAGGCCCTCGCGGAGGGAGGCATCGTCAGACTTCCGTGCCCGCTCGAAGTTGTCGACAACGTCGAGCAGTTCCGCGGCGAACGTCTGGAGGGCGTACTCCCTGATCTCCTCGTTCTGCCGGGCAGTACGCTTCCTGAAGTTATCGAAATCCGCAGCAAGGCGGAGATACCGTTCGTTCAGGTCGTCACAGGATCTCTTGAGGTCGGCGTTCGCCGCCCTGAGATCGTCACAGGCCTTCCCGAGGGACTCGATATCTTTGCCCTCTCCCGGGGGGCCGGGCTGTTCCAGGGCCGGTTGCTTCTCCGGCGCCTGATTATCTCTATCCGCCTCCATGGAAATCCTCTGTATGCAATATCAATTGCAATGTAGTTCTATATATAATTTTGTGTCAGAGATACGGAGAGGGACACAGATTGACACCTGATTATCATTTCAAGAAAAGATTCGTGGTTTTTAAGATTTCTGTCTCTTTTTCGAGACTGAGACCCCGCACCGCCCGGCAAGTTCGCACATCTTCGGGGGCGGGTTCTCCCACCGCCAGAGACCGAGATCGATATAGCGCCGGGAGAGGCCCTTCTTCTTTGCCCACGACACCAGATAATCATCCCAGTGGCCGGCGAGGTCGGGGTGGACCTCCCGCGTCCGTGCGGCCTCGCTCTCCAGCATCGCCGGGCAGAGATAGCACCCCACCCTCTCATAGCCCATCTCATAGAGGGGGTTGTACGGCACCTTCCGCCACCAGAGGTAGAGGAAGACTTCGAGGGCCCGCCAGTTCCTGATGGGCGAGATATTCAGCTGCAGCGGGTTGAAGGGATTGACTACGACACCCGGCAGAGTGGAGCGGGAGAAGGACTCGTACCACCTGTTCCCCTGCACGGTGACACAGGGACCCTTATGGGAGAGATAGTCTTTGACAGGCTGGAGTTTGAGTCTTTCGCAGCACCAGCGGTTGTCCTTTCTCGGGAGGCCGAATTTTTCCACCTCTTTCCAGAAATTGTTCCCGTGGATGACGGCCTGAACCCCCGACTGCCTGACAAACTCCACTGTCTCGGGAAACTCCAGGCCCGTATCGACAGAGAAGACGTCTTTGACCCCGGCCCGTCGCGCGAGTTCGAGGCAGACCGTGCTGTCCTTGCCGCCCGAGAAGGAGACGTTCGCCGCGGGCCGGTCGTCCATGTGCTGCCTGATGAACCTGACAGCCGTGCGTTCGAGGTCCTTGAGGAGGGGGACGTTCACGCGGACTGCCTCGCCCCACGAGGGGTCTGGCGGCGACTCGGGCTGAACCTTCCCGATCTGCCGCACCCTGACGCCCCCGTCGTGGAGCTGGCCGACGCCGAGGAGGTCTTTCATCCTGACGACCACCGGGCCGTCGGAAAGGTTGGTCCTGACCATCACCTTCTTCCCGCCGAGACGGCGGTTGCCGAACCCCTGCTCTTCGGCCTCGGCGGTGATGTCCACGATGCCCTTCGTGATAAAGGGGGCGAGGAAGCGGAGAGCGTCCTGCGAGAGGTCCAGGGTATAGGCGTGCTCTGCCGGGCCATAGGAGAGGCGCCCAAACTCGACGCCGTTTGCTATGACGACCTCGGTCCTGTCGACGCCGCTGCTCTTGTTGAAGAGGACCACCTGAGGGAGGCGGTCGGTGCCGTAGCGTTCGAGGAGGAGGGACCGCAACAGCTCGTGGTCGTGGGCGAGGGCCGGGCGGAGATCGTAGGGTTTCTGGATCGGGATCTCCACGCCGGCCGCGCCGCACCGGCAGGTCTTCCCGATCAGAGGAAGGTTACACTCCCTGCACCAGTACAGCGTCTTCTTGACGGCAGGTTCCCGCATAGAATAACGTGTACCGGGCAGGGGGATAAGAGATTGCATCCTGCCCTTGAAAGATATAAGAGATCTGAGGCCCATATCTTCAGTATGAAATGGGCACTTCTCTCTGTCTGGGACAAGTCCGGTATCGTGGACCTTGCGCAGACGCTTGTTGAGAACAAATACCGTATCATCAGTTCCGGGGGGACTGGAAAGGCCCTGAAAGAAGCAGGGATCGACTTTATCGAAGTCTCCGAGTACACGGGCTCGCCCGAGATCATGGACGGCAGGGTGAAGACCCTTCACCCGCGCATCCACGGCGGCCTCCTCGGCCGGCGCGACGTCGACGCCAAGGTGATGCAGGACCTCGACATCAACCCGATCGACATCGTCGTCGTGAACCTCTATCCCTTCGAGAAGATGGCGGGCGAGAACCTCGACCTCGACAAACTCATCGAGTTCATCGACATCGGCGGCCCCGCGATGATCAGGGCGGCGGCGAAGAACTTC
Organism: Methanofollis ethanolicus; assembly: GCF_001571385.1. Classification (NCBI taxonomy): domain Archaea; kingdom Methanobacteriati; phylum Methanobacteriota; class Methanomicrobia; order Methanomicrobiales; family Methanomicrobiaceae; genus Methanofollis; species Methanofollis ethanolicus. The sequence goes on from NZ_BCNW01000001.1 coordinate 2,033,107, forward strand.
GCGTTCGTCTCTGTCGTCGTCGACCCGGCCGACTACCCGAAGGTGAAGGAGGCCGTCGCGAAGGGCGGGTTCGATTACGAGGAGAGGCTTGCCCTTGCAAAGAAGGTCTTTGCACGGACGGCCGCGTACGACGCCGCGATCTCGAACTATCTCTCCGGCCTCGACGGCGGTTTCCCGGAGACCTACTCCTTCCAGTTCAGGAACGGCCGGTCTCTCCGGTACGGCGAGAACCCGCACCAGAAGGCGGCCGTCTACGGCGACCACGGCATCGCCGGCCAGGTGCCCCTGCAGGGGAAGGAGATGTCGTACAACAACTACCTCGACGTCGATGCGGCCGTCTCCCTTCTCCGTGAGTTCGACGAACCGACGTCGGTGATTGTGAAGCACAACAACCCCTGCGGCGTCGCCGTCGGGAAGAACGGTCTCGAAGCCTACCTCGCCGCCCGCGAGGTCGACCCGGTCTCCGCCTATGGCTCGATCGTCGCCCTCAACACCCCGGTGGACACGGCGATCGCGGCAGAACTCTGCGGCACTTTCGTCGAGGTGATCGTCGCCCCGTCGTACTCGCCCGAGGCCGTCGAGATGATGAAGAAGAAGCCGAACATGCGTGTTCTCGTGCTGCCCGAGAAGACGGAGGCCGACGAGGTCAGGAGCATCGACGGCGGCATCCTGGTCCAGAGGACTCCCGCCCCGAAGGAGGAGTGGAAGGTCGTCTCAGAGCGCGAACCGACCGAGCAGGAACTCGCGGCGATGCGCTTCGCGATGAAGATCTGCAAGCACACGAAGAGCAACGCGATCATCTATGCCAACGACCATGCCGCCCTCGGCATCGGCGCCGGCCAGATGAACCGCGTCGACTCGGCGAAGATCGCCGTCGAGAAGGCGCGCTCCTCACTGAAGGGCTCGGTCGTGGCGTCCGACGCCTTCCTGCCCTTCGCCGATACGATGGAAGTCGCGGCGGCGGCCGGCGCGACGGCCCTCGTGCAGCCGGGCGGATCGATCCGGGACCAGGAGGTCATCGAGGCGGCGAACAAGCTCAATGTCGCGATGGTCTTCACGGGCGTGCGCTATTTCAGGCACTGAATACTTCCTTTCTTTTTTTCCCGCTCGCTCGAGGACGCTCTCTCCGGTTGGCCCGGAGAATGTGCCATCTTTGCTGTGTCCGAAAGAGAGGCCGCACTATCATACGGGGCCGGGAACGATACAACCGACAGGTTAGTATCCGGGAGACAATGTTTTTTTTGAAGTGACGAGCCGATTCATCATATCCTATTTACGAAATAAATAAATACAAACACCTTAGAGTCTCGTATGCACACCCCCAAGGTGATTTGTTATGGATTACGGTTCTATGCTTGGAAACTCCTTCGAGTATGCGAAGGAAGCGGTCTGGGGAAAATGGATGAAGTGGATCTTCCTCGTCATCTCCACCATCATCTTCCCCCTCCTCTACGGCTATGTGATGGAGATCTATCGGGGCAAGACCCCGGCACCCGAATTCGAAGACTGGGTCAAACTCTTCATCGACGGTATCAAACTCCTCATCGTCGGGATCATCTACAGCATCCCCGCGCTTATCGTCATGGCGATCTTCCTCGGCGGTTCCTTCGCCCTCATGGCAAGCGGATCTGACGCTGCGGTTGCTGCCGGAGCCGGCGGGATGCTCCTCGGGATGCTCATCACGTTCGTGGTCGCCTTCATCATCGGCCTGATCGCCGCCTTCGGCGTCATCAGGTTCGCACGGACGGACAGTTTCGGTGAGGCCTTCAACATCTCGGCGATCCTGGCGCACATCGGTGCGGTCGGCTGGGGCAGTTACATCATCGCCCTGATCGTCCTCTGGGTGGCGGTCATCGTGATCGGCGTGGTCCTCGGCATCCTCATGATGATCCCGATCATCGGCTGGCTCATCGCCATCTTCATCGAACCGGTGCTCGCGATCTTCGTGGCCCGGTACATGACCCACATCTACGAGAGCGCGGCGGCCCCCGCCTGAAACTCCCTTTCTCCCCTTTTTTCTTTTCCGAACCCGTTCTGAATTGAAACATCGCATGATTCCCCATACCGTTTACCGGGGGACTCTAGAACAGGGATTATCATGAAAATCACCGGGGTAGTTTCAAAAAACCGCCAGAAACTTCTTATCATGCCTGATTCTACAAAACCAGGCCCCGGAGAAATCCCCCTGACCCTATCCCTGTGGCACCCGCATGTCAGAGCGTGAGGGGGTGGCCCCGCGGGAGACGGTACGGGCCAGATACGCCCGTATCGACCTCCGATTGAGGGATCCCACCCCATATTCAGGGCCATATCGGGGAGATCCGGCGATCCGGGCATACCGGGGGCTGTGGGCAGAACAGAATGAAATCCGACAGGACTCAACGCCCCCAGGCCGCCGGTATGATTGCAGGTAATGTCCTCCTTCTCCAGGCTCCCCCTGGTGCCGGGGAGGGGGAGAGAGAGGGCCTGGAAAATGTCCCGATCGGGCTCTGGAGATCAGAAAAGCCAAAATATAAATATCGTCGTCGTTCCATACTGGCCCATGGCAAGCACCATGAGTGATTGTTTTATTGGCCGCTAAATGCCGCTTTTTTGATACCACCTTACGGGACGGCGAACAGACGCCGGGCGTCTCGCTGAAACCCGCGCAGAAACTTTCGATCGCAACCATGCTCGCAGAGATCGGCATCGACACCGTCGAGGCCGGTTCAGCCGCCGCATCGGAGGGGGAGAGGGAGGCGATCCGGCTGATCGCGGGTGCCGGACTCTCCGCCGAGGTCGCGACCTTTGTCCGCGCCCTGCAGTTGGACATCGACTATGCTGCGGAGTGCGGCGTCGACTGCGTCCACCTGGTCGTGCCGGCAAGCGACCTCCATATCAGGGCGAAGATGCGAAAGACCCGCGAGGAGGTCTGCACGATGGCATGGGACGCCGTGGAATACGCAAAGGAGCGGGGCCTCGTCGTCGAACTCTCCGGGGAGGACGCCTCCCGCGCCGACCCGGCCTTCCTCGCCCACCTCTTCAGGGGCGGCGTGGAGCGCGGCGCCGACCGCCTCTGCTTCTGCGACACCGTCGGGATCATGACGCCGGAGAAGATCGCGGAGGTGGTCCCGGGCCTCCTCTTCGCGCCCCTGAGCATCCACTGCCACGACGACCTCGGCTTCGCCCTCGCAAACACCTTCGCCGCCCTGAAGGCCGGGGCGTCGGCCGCGCATGTCACCGTGAACGGCCTTGGCGAACGCGCCGGGAACACCCCTCTCGAAGAACTCGTGATGGCCATGGAGGTGCTGTACGGCACGAAGACAGGGATCAGGACAGAAGGGCTCTACCACCTCGCGACCGAGGTCTCGAAGATGACAGGCGTGCCCCTGCCCGTGAACAAGGCGATCGTCGGCGAGATGGCCTTCACCCACGAGAGCGGGATCCACGCCCACGGCGTGCTCCGCGAGGCGAGCACCTACGAACCGATCGGCCCGGAACGCGTCGGCCGGACGCGGCGGATCCTCCTTGGCAAACACTCGGGATCGGCCTCGGTCAGGGCCGCCCTCAAGGAACTCGGCTATGCCTGCGACGAGGTGCAGCTCGCGGAGATCGTCGCCAGAGTTAAAAGCCTCGGAGACGAAGGTCGAAGGATCACCGATGCGGACCTGATGGCCATCGCCGACTCGGTGCTCAACCTCGTGCGCGAGCCGGTGATCCGGCTCAGACAGGTGACGGTCGTCTCGGGGAGCAATGTTGTCCCCACCGCATCGGTCACGGTCACCGTCAACGGGGAAGAGGTGACCTGCGCCGCTACCGGCAACGGCCCGGTGGACGCCGCGGTCGAGGCCCTGCGCCGGTCCATCACCGGCCTTGGCGAGATCAGGCTCGAAGACTACCGGGTGGACGCGATCAGCGGGGGGACAGACGCTCTCGTCGATGTCACCGTCTGCCTGAGCAGGGACGGGCGCATGCTCACCTCGCGGGGGGCGCGGACCGACATCATCATGGGAAGCGTCGAGGCGATGGTTGCCGGGATGAACAGACTTCTCGAGGAGCAAAGATGAAGACAGGAGCAAAACTGCTGGTTGAAAGCCTGCAGCGCGAGGGGGTCGAGACGATCTTCGGCTACCCCGGCGGGGCAGTCCTGCCGATCTACGACGAACTCTATGACGCACCTATCAGGCACATCCTGGTACGCCACGAGCAGGCGGCGGCCCACGCGGCCGACGGCTATGCCCGCGCGTCCGGGCGCGTAGGGGTATGTCTTGCCACCTCGGGACCGGGCGCCTGCAACCTTGTCACCGGCATCGCCACCGCCTACATGGACTCGGTGCCCCTTGTCGCCATCACCGGCCAGGTCCCGACCTTCATGCTCGGGAACGACGCCTTCCAGGAGTCTGACATCACCGGGATCACAATGCCGGTCACGAAGCACAGTTACCTCGTCAAGAGGGCCGCCGACCTCGGGCAGGTGGTGAAGGACGCGTTCTATATCGCGGGCACCGGACGGCAGGGCCCTGTCCTGGTCGACATCCCGAAGGACGTGATGACCGCCCAGATCGACATTGAGCTGCCGATCGGCCGGGCAAAACTGCGGGGCTACCAGCCGACCTATGAGGGCCACGCCCTCCAGATCGAGAAGGCGGTCGCCCTCATCGGCGAGGCCGAGAGGCCCCTCCTGTACGTGGGCGGGGGCGTGATCGCCTCGGGGGCGTCTGAGGAGGTTCTGAGACTCGCCGAACTGATGCTCATCCCTGTCGCGACGACCCTGATGGGCCTCGGCGCCGTCCCCTGCGACCACCCCCTCAACCTCGGCATGATAGGGATGCACGGGACGGAGGCGGCGAACTACGCGGTCACCGAGTGCGACCTGCTCATCGCCGTCGGTGTCCGTTTCGACGACCGGGTCACGGGGAAGATCGACGCCTTCGCTCCCAATGCCCGCATCATCCACATCGACATCGACCCGGCCGAGATCGGGAAGAACAAACCGGTGGATGTCCCGATCGTCGGGGACGCCGGAAAAGTGCTCCAGAGCATCATCAGGCGGTTGGCCCGGACGGAGGGGCGGGAGATGTGGCTCGCCCGCGTCGGCCACTGGAAGGAGAAACAGACGGTGAAGGACGGGGAAGATGGCCTTTCCCCGGCCTATATCATCGGGGAGATGAGCGACCTCCTTGGCGACCGCGGCATCGTCGTCTCCGAGGTGGGGCAGAACCAGATGTGGGCGGCCCAGCACTACTGCTTCAGGCGGCCGCGGACCTGGATCTCCTCGGGAGGGCTCGGGACGATGGGCTACGGCTTTCCGGCGGCGATCGGGGCGCACTTCGCCAGGCCCGACGAGACGGTCGTCGACGTGGCCGGGGACGGGAGTTTCCAGATGAACATCCAGGAACTCGGCACCGTCGTCCAGTATAATGTGCCGGTGAAGGTGGTCGTCCTGAACAACATGTACCTCGGCATGGTGCGGCAGTGGCAGGAACTCTTCTACGACCGCCGGTACTCGTACACCGAACTCCCGGCCGTGGACTTCGTCGGCATCGCTCGCGCCTACGGCGTCGACGGGATCAGGGTCGAGGAGAAGGAGGACGTCAGGCCGGCACTCGAGGCGGCCTTTGCCACCGCTGGTCCCTTCGTGCTCGACTTCAGGATCGAGAGGGAGGCGAACGTCTTCCCTATGGTCCCGGCCGGGGCGGCGATCAACGAGATGATCGGGAGGAGGCAGAGATGAAGTTCCACACCCTCCACGTCCTCGTCGAGAACAGGGCGGGCGTCCTCTCCCGGATCGCCGGACTCTTCTCCAGGCGGGGATTCAACATCGAGAGTCTCGCCGTCGGAACCTGCGAGGAGGCCGGGATGAGCAGGATGACCATTGTCGTCCTGGGGGACGACGCCCAGATCGAGCAGGTCAAGAAACAGTTGAACAAGCTCATCGACGTGATCAAGGTCTCCGACATCACCGAGCAGAGCACGGTCGCCCGCGAACTCGCCCTGATCAAGGTGGCGGCCGAGCCCGGCGAGACCAGGGCCGAGGTGATGCAGGTCGCAAACATCTTCAGGGCCCAGATCATCGACGTCGGCGCGAAGACGGTCATCCTCGAGGTCACCGGCGACTCGGAGAAAATCGACGCCCTCGAAACCCTTCTGCGGCAGTACGGGATCAAGGAGTTCGTGCGGACCGGGAAGATCGCCCTCCTCCGGGGGCAGAAGGCGATCAGGAGTATGAAGTAGGGGTTCTGGAGGGGGGGTACTCTTCTTCCCCCGGGATATCTCTGTTCTTTTTTACCGGAACTGATCCAGAGGTGGGATGACCGGATAAATTCGAGAAAATTTTTGCAGAACATGTGTTCTGGAGTACCTGTGCTTGGGGACTACGCCCCCAGACCCCCGCTCAAGATAGGGGCTGGGAAGATAGAACAGGATAATCCAAAGGTAGGAATGCCGGTTATGCCCTTGTCCTGCACGGGGGGACCGGGAGTGGGGGCAATAGCGACCTTGAGAGAATCTTCGATTTTCGAGCGGTAGTCCCCCGGCACAAGACAACGATTCACTGCCTTCCCCCCACGCACGTTGCAGGCATGTCGATAACCGGGAGTGAAGGTCTTCAACACCCCTCATCACAAAAAAACCGCCCCCCCTTCCAACCCCCATACTACGTATCCCCCGGATCGAAACGTCCTCCCCCGCGGATCTTCCCTCTCTCCCTCCTCCTGCGTGCGCCCGCCCCGTCCCACGCGAATAAGGTCTGATTTCCCGTATCACGGACAGCACCCCCGTCAGGCACCGATTGTGTTATATGTTAGCATGCCACACGCTAGCACAGCATATGATCGGACTTCCTTTTGAGACTCTGGCACTCGTCGGAACAGCATTCATCTCAGTCACCGCCCTCCTCCTGGTCTGGGCCTTCCTCTTCAAAGAGGTAGGAGAATGATCGAACCGATCACCGCGGGGATCATCGGGCTTTACTTTGTCGTCCTCCTGGCTATCGGAGCATGGGCATCGAAGAAGATCCACAACACCGAGGACTACATCGTCGCTGGCAGGTCGCTCGGCTTCTGGGTCTTCACCATCCTGATGATCTCCTCGATCTGCTCGGGCATGACCCTCCTCGGCGTCAGCGGACTCGGGTTCACCACAGGGTGGCCGTCGATCTGGGAGCAACTCTTCGTCCCTCTTGCGGCGTCCTTCTGTATCATCGTCTTCGGGGTCAAACTCCACAGGATCGGGAAGCAGAACGGCTACCTGACGGTCGAGGACTACTTCGCCCACCGTTTCGAGAGCCCGAAAGCGATGCGGGGCCTCTCGGCCCTTGCCGGTATTATCGTCTCCCTCATCTACCTTGTCGGCCAGTACACCGCCATCTCGATCGTCCTGGTCTGGCTCTTCGGCCTGCCCCACTGGGAGGCGCTGATCATCTCCGGCGTTATCATCACGGCCTACACCGTCGTCGGCGGTCTGTACGCCGTCTCCTGGACAACGGTGATCCAGGGCGGCCTCCTGATCGTCGGCGTGATCGCCATCGCTCCTGTCCTGATCATGAAGGCCGGCGGGATGGCGCACATCAATGAAGTGATGGCCAGCGTCGACCCCGCCCTTGTCCAGCCGTACCTCACCGAAGGCATGACCTTCACGCCGGCGTTCCTCTTCTCCTTCGGGCTGATGCTCGTCGTGGGCCTCGCCTGCGCCCCGCACGTCATCAACAATGTCCTCGCCGCAAAGGAGGAGAGGTACTTCAAGTGGTCGCCCCTCATCGCCTTTGCCGTCTACGCGGTGGTCATGCTCCTCGTCAAGTTCGCAGGCTTTGCCGGGCGCGTCCTCGTCGAGGAGGGGCAGATCGCCCTGCCGGCCGTCCCGAACGCCCAGGACTACATCTTCATATCAGGGCTCGAATATGCCATGCCCAACATCTGGGTCTGGTCGTTCTTCGCCGTCATCGTGCTCGCGGCTGTGATGTCGACGACCGACCGCCTGATGCTCACCGTGGGCACGATGTTTGCCTGGGACATCTGGAAGAACCTCTTCAGGCCACAGGCGAGTGACCGCGAGACCCTCCTCGTTTCCCGGGTTGCGGTCGTGGTGGCGGCCGGCGGGACGCTCCTCCTCGCGGTCAACCCCCCCGAAATGCTCGCCTGGCTGATCTGGTCGGGTATCGGGATCATGCTCTCCACTTTCGCGGTGCCCCTCCTCGCCGGTCTGTACTGGCGGGGCGCGACTCGTGAAGGCGCCCTCGCCTCGATGGCGGCAGGTCTCGTCTCGGGCGGTGTGCTCGGTTACTGGTACTATGTGGTCGACAAACTCCCCGTCCACTTCAGCCTCTACGCCGTCGTCATCTCGGCGGTCGCCATGATCGTCGTCAGCCTCATGACCCGGAAGACCGATGCGAAGGTGCTGGACACCACCCTCACCGGTGGCTTCATCCAGCCCAGATAATACTCTTTTTTCAGTTCCGGGGAACCGCTTGCCAGACGGTTCTCAAAAAATACCGCAGCCGTTTTTCCTGGCAACCCCCCTCTTCTCTCTACCAGGTCCGAAGATGGGCGCGGTCCATTCCAGAGCCCTATCCTGACAGGAGAAAAGACCGAAAAGATCAGGAGAAAGCCATCGGTCTTCAAAAGGTGGCTCCCGTCACAGGCAGACCGTAAAGATTCTACTATTTATGATTGGCATTCCCATAGAGAGATCATATGACAAGCCTCGCTGTGATCGGAACCGGCAGAGTCGGTGGCGAAGTCGCATTTCTTGCCGCAGCGCAGGGGCTCGTCGACGACCTCATCCTCTGCGACGCCGTCAAGCCCCTCGAACGCGCGCAGGTCCTTGATATCGGACACGCCGCCTTCGACGTCTCTATCGGGACCGACCCCGCCCTCATCAGGGACGCGGACATCTGCGTGTTTACCGCAGGCAGTCCAAGGACCCCCGATGTCAGGACGCGGGCAGACCTCCTCTCCGCCAACCTCCCCGTTCTCGGTGACTGCTGCAGCCACCTCGGTTCCTTCGGCGGCGTGCTCATCACCGTCACCAACCCCATGGACGTGAACAACTACTACCTCAGCCACTGCCTCGACCTCGAACCCTCCCGGTGCATCGGTTTCGGCGGGCAACTCGACAGCGCCCGCTTCGTGTACAGGCTGGCAGACGACGGCGTGCACGCCCCTGACGCCCTTGTCCTCGGCGAACACGGAGAACATCAGGTCCCGGTCTTCTCCCGCCTCGGCGTCCCTGTCCCCGAGGCACAGCGCGACGCGGTGCTCGCTCACCTCAGGGGAGCGAGCATGGAGGTGATCAGGGGGAAGGGCGGCACGGTCTTCGGACCCGCCGCGCATATCGTCAGGTTGGTCGAAGCGGCGCTCGGCAGACGGTCGGACGAGGTGATCCCGTGCTCGTGCATCGTCGACGGCGAATACGACCTCTCCGGCCTTTCCATAGGCCTCCCGGCCAGGATCGGCAGGGAAGGGATCAGGAAGGTCGTCGAATGGGACCTCGACTCATGGGAGAGGCAGAAACTCGACGAAGCGGCATCATTCATCGGGAAACTCTGCGGGGATCTCCATGTCTGAGAAACAGGCGACCCTCTTTGAGGGCGCACAGCCCGGCATCAGGATCGCGATCAACCAGGTGGAGTACACCGTCGCGGGCACCGGCCCGATCGTCCACATCTTCGGCCGCGAACCTGACGGCAGGGCCGTGCACCTCCAGGTGACAGGCGTGCGGCCGTACTTCTATGCGCCTGTCGACGAGGTCGCACAGATGGTGGCAGAAAAGACCCTCCCCTCTCAGGTCACCGCAGTGGACGGCCCCCTCTACCACTCGATCAAGGGCGAGGACCTGAAGCGCCTGTACACCTTCAGGCCGACAGACGTGCGCGACATCCGTGACCTCTACACGCACCACTTCGAGGCCGACATCCCCTTTGCGACGCGCTATATGATCGACGCCGGCCTCACCGGCGGGGCCGAGGCGCCCGCGGAGATCGCCGACCAGACCGAGGTCTCCCCCGCGGAGGTCGAAGCGCCGGCACGCCTCTGCTTCATCGATATCGAGTGCGAGGACGTGCGGGGCTTCCCCGAACCCGGACGGGACGCCATCATCTGCATCACCGCCTGGGACTCCTTTGACGACGAGTACTCCACCTTCCTGTACGCCTCGCCCGGCACCTCTCCCTCCTTTTCCGAGGAATGGACCGCAAAGAACGGGTGCCTCTGGAAGGGGAAGAGCAGGCACACCGTCTGCTCGTACGCCACCGAAGTGGAGATGCTCAAGGCCTTCGTCGCCTATATCAGGGAGAAAGACCCCGACATCCTCTCCGGCTGGAACTTCACCGACTTCGACTTCCCCTACATCACCGGCAGGATGCAGGCCCTCCGTCTCAACCCCGCCGATCTCTCCCGCCTCCCCGGCATGACCGAGAGGGCCGCGGTGCGTGGCCGGGCCCTCTTCGACCTCCTCACCGCCTACAAAAAACTCCAGCCCTCGCAGAAAGAGTCATACCGCCTCGACGCCGTCGCCGAGGATGAAGTCGGCGAGAGGAAGGTGCGCTACACCGGCACGGTCAGCGGCCTCTGGGCCGACGACCCGGAGAAACTCGTCGAGTACAACTGCACAGACGTCGAACTCTGCGTCCGGATCAACGAGAAGAACAACATCGTGGACTTCTACCGCATGATCGCACGCTACGTCGGCGTTCCCCTCGACCGCACCCTCAACTCCTCCAATGTCATCGACATCTACATCCTGAGAAAGGCGCACGGCAAGTTCGTCCTCCCGTCCAAGGGAAACGTCGTCGCCGACGAGTTCGAGGGCGCCACCGTCTTCGAACCCTCCCTCGGCGTGAAGGAGAACGTCGTCGTCCTCGACCTCAAGTCCCTGTACCCGATGGCGATGATGACCATCAACGCCTCGCCCGAGACCAAGGACCCGGCAGGCGAACTCACGGCGCCAAACGGCATCAGGTTCAGGAAGGAACCTGACGGCCTGACCCGGAGCATCCTTGCGGAGTTGATGGCCGAGCGCGACGCCCTGAAGAAGCGCCGAAACGAATACCCGTACGGCTCGCCCGGGTACACCCTCCTCGACCTCCAGCAGGGCGTGATCAAGGTGATCATGAACACCTACTACGGCGTCTCCGGTTACTCCCGGTTCAGGTTGTACGACCGGGAGATCGGCGCCGCGGTCACCTCGGTCGGCCGCGCGATCATCGGGCACACGCGGCAGGTGATCACCGGCATGGGCTACTCCGTGCTGTACGGGGACACAGACTCGTGCATGGTCGAACTTCCGAATGCACCTCTGGAGGAGACGATCGCGATGGCCCGCGCGATCGAGGCGCGCCTCAATGAGAGTTACTCGGTCTTTGCCCGGGAAACCCTCCATGCCGACCGTCACTACTTCTCCATCAAGTTCGAGAAGATCTATGCCCGTTTCTTCCAGGCAGGCAAGAAAAAGCGGTACGCAGGTCACCTGGTCTGGAAGGAGGGAGTCGAGGCCGACAAGATCGACATCGTCGGTTTCGAGATGAGGAGGAGCGATTCGCCCCAGATCACGCGCGAGGTGCAGGAGCAGGTCCTTTCCCTCATCCTGAAGGGGGCCCCGCTTTCCGAGGTGAAGGCCTTCCTCGGCAACGTGATCCGGACGTACCGCCGCGGCGGTTATTCCCTCGACGAGGCCGGGATCCCGGGCGGCATCGGGAAAGCGCTGGAAGATTACGAGACGAAAGACGCGCATATCAGGGGTGCGGTCTACTCGAACACCTATCTCGGCACCGACTTTAAGAGAGGGAGCAAGCCAAAGAGGATCTATATCAGGTCGGTGACGGCGAAGTACCCCCAGACCGACGTGATGGACTTCGAGTACGCCGATCAGGTGCCGCCCGAGTTTGTGGTGGACTGGGAGACGATGCTCGAGAAGACGATCAAGCAACCGATCGAACGGATCATCGAACCCCTGGGATGGACCTGGACGGACGTCGACCCTTCCAGGACAACCCTCTTCGACTTTGCGTGAAGTGCCGACCGCCGGGAATCTGAAGTGCGACCTATAGGCGGTTTACAGTGGGGGTGCGGCGCCATCATGGAAACCAGGGATGGCACGCCCCCACAAAACGAGGGGAGACGGGACGGACACACAATGAAAAGGTTCAGACTTTCAGGGCGGACGATGCCCTGCAACCCACTATAATCGCTTAATTCCGTCTTTTATTCTTTTTGTTGGCTGCGATCTTCTCTTTTGACGTCAGGGGAGCGTTCTTGACCACGGGTTCTGTCTTTTCGGCTCCTGCCGGTGATTTTACATCCGTACTTTCCGTTTTGGGACTCTTACCCTTTGGACTGCTCTGACCTTTCATAATGTGTCCAATGGTGTTGAAGTGTATATATTCTCCTGTCGGATACGTAATCAAGCGCCGAAAAAAGATCTATTTAAAAAAATACGCGACGAGATCCGGATACGCCCCGAACCTTCTTCGGCCAGGCATCGGCCCTGCCCCGAGACGGGATATGTGCAGTGCCGTCTCCTGGAGCAGGAGGAGATTTATCCCGGGATTAGCCCGAACATTTGGTACGGTTCAGATAAATGTCAGTGCTTTTTTCCTTTCTTCATTTTTGCGGCGTATTTGTCCTTGAGCGAGTCGATCTTCTCCTTTGAGAGGGTCTCTTCGGCCTTTGACTTTGCCGGTGATGAGGCGTCCTGACCTTCCGTTGCCTTGTGCCCTTTTGTCTTCTGTTCGCCCTGTTTTTTCATAATGGTAGACTGTGACCTCGGGGCGTATATATTTGCCCGATATTTCGCTGCTTTTTTCATTGGACAGGGCATCGGGTACATCGAGCGCACACCCGGGCCTTCTTTCTGAGTCCGTCCTGACGTTCCCGGCCACCGTCCCGCGGCACACACCCGCCACTTCTGTTCGGAGAGCAGATGCACCGTACCTTTCCGGATGACGCCATCCGCCACAACCCGACGACGAGGCGGGCGGTCACATGACCATTCCCATCGGCCGGTTTTATCCTGCCGGAGGCCCCATCGGAGTGCGGGCACCCCCCTCCATACCCGGATCCTCGGGACCGCAGGGGCCGCGAGGGAGTACCTTTTGTGCGCCAGTCGGCACTCACCTGCCCATTTACCTCATCATGCCCGATCACTCTTTGCGGGTCTCTCGGCCCCTCTTCTGCCCAAAAAATCCTGATTTTTCTTGCGATTAGAGAAAATCCCTCTCTTGTTCATTCCGAAATTCTCAAAACACCTGAGGAAAACCTATGATAGTTACCAGATGACCATAGAAGTCCTGATTATTCTGCTGTACCTCGCCTCGATGCTTGCCATCGGCTTTATTGTCCAGCGCCGGGGAGGCGTCGAGACGTCCAAGGGGTACCTGGTCGCCAACAGAAACGTGGGCCCTGTTCTTATCGGGGGGACACTTTTTGCCACGTTCTGGGGCGGCGGCACCCTCCTCGGGGGTGCCGGTGCGGCCTATGGGGGTCACATGCTTGCCACCATCGCGGACCCGTGGGCCTCGGGCATCACGCTCCTGCTGATGGCGATATTCTTCGTGACGATCCTGCGGAAGATGAAGATCGCGTCCCTCGGTGAGATGTATTACCTGCGGTACGGGTCGAAAGGGGCACTTGTCGCCTCCATCCTCTCCCTTCCCACCCTCATCTTCTGGACCTCGGTGCAGATCCTCGCCATCAGCAAGATCCTCAACGTCCTTGTCGGCATTCCCGGCGTCGAGAGTGCCATCATCGCGGGGCTGATCGTGATTGTCTATACCTACCTCGGGGGCATGCTCGCCGTCATCATCACCGACAATATCCAGATGGTCCTCATCCTGCTCGGTCTCGCCGTCCTCATACCGACAGGGATCACGTACGTCGGCGGCTTCGATGTCATCGCCGCCAACACGCCGACGGACTTCTGGTCGATCCTCCCGAGCGACAACTCCCCGAGCGGGATCGGGTGGACGGTCACCGGTATCATGGCCTGGTTTGCGGCATGGTGCGGCATGGGTCTTGGCAGCCTTGCGTCCCTGGACATCTCACAGCGTGTCTTCTGTGCCCGTGACGACCAGGCCGCACGGCAGGGCCTTCTCCTCGGCACCGGACTGTACTGGGTCGCCGGCCTCGGCCCGATCTTCCTCGGCCTTCTTGGCATCGTGATGATCAACACCGGCATGATCGACAGCGCCATCCTTGCCGAAGACCCCGAACTGATCGTGCCCTTCCTGGCAAAGACCCTCCTCTCCCCCTGGATGATGGCCCTCTTCATCGGTTCCCTGATGGCGGCGATCATGTCAACGGCGAGTTCCGCAATCTTCGCGTCCGCGGCCGTGATCTCGACCAACTTCGTCCACGGTGCGGTCTCCGACCACATCAGGGACGAAAAGGCGGTGCTGCGCTTCACCCGTTTCCTCGTCGTCGCCATCGGTATCTTCTGCATCGGGATCAGTTTCTGTGCGCCCGGCCTCTACGACCTGATGATCTTCGGGTTCACCCTGCTCTTCGCCTGCCTCTTCTGGGCCGTCGTCTGCGGTCTCTTCTGGAAGAGAGCGAACGCACCCGGCGCCATCGCCTCGATGCTTGGCGGCCTTGTCACGACGGTCCTCGGGATCGTCGTCCTCTCGATACAGCAGGGGGCGCCGACTGTTGTCCCGCCCGACAACGAGTGGACGGTCTTCTTCACCTTCGGGCCAACGGTCGTCGCCGGCATCGCCATGTATGTCGTATCCATGCTGACGCAGGAGACGTACCCGCCTGTCCCGCTGAAGGACACGGACGGGAATGTTCTCAAGTGGCCTGACCTGGAGACAGGATCCGGAGGAATAGTAAAAGAACAGGGGCATCCTGCCGTGCTCGCCTCGCCGGTGAGCACCGAGGACGATTGAGGGGGGTTTCCCTCCTTCTTTATCTCTTCTTTTTCTGCCTTACGTCGTCTCGTCCTCCGGACTCTGGTCGAGGAAATAGATGTCGGCCTTCCCGTTCCTGAGGTCAGTCCAGACAATCCGGTCCTCGTATATCGCGGGCCACAGGTGCTCTGCCGCGTCTGTGGTGGGGCGGTATTCGACCCGGGTCCAGATATCGTACCGGACGATATCTTTTCTTCCCTTGCGGGTCTCCATCCAGACGATACTCTCGTCCGAGACCGCCGGCCAGGACTGGGGTATGTCGTCCGCGGTGACCTGCCTCTCTTCGCCGGTCAGGAAGTCGTACATGTAGATGTCGGCGTTCCCGTTCCTCTCGTCTGTCCAGACGACATAGTTCTCATAGATTGCAGGCCCGTACTGCTCGGCCTCCTCGGTGGTGATCTGCCGCTCTTCACCCTTATCGAGGTCGTACATGTAGATGTCGGCGTTCCCGTTCCTCCTGTCTGTCCAGACGATCCGATCCTCGGAGATGTCAGGGCCGTACTGGTCCTCTTCCTCGTCGGTGATCTCTCTCCTCTCCGCCGTTTCGAGATCGTAGAAGAATATGTCGGCATTGCCGTTGCCGAGGTCAGTCCAGACGACCCGGTACCCGTCGATTGCGGGGTCACCCTGCGGTGCGGCGTCATCTGTGACCTGTAACTCTTTCCCGGCCTTGATATTGTAGAGATAGATGTCGGTGTTCCAGTTGTAGTCGTTCCCGTTCCTGCGGTCTGTCCAGACGACCCTGTTCCCCGAGATCGCAGGGTCGAACTGGTCTGCCGTGTCTTTGGTGATCTGCTTCTCCCTCCCTGTCGTGAGGTCATAATAGTATATGTCGGCGTTTCCGTTCTGGTAATCTGTCCAGACGATCCCGTCTCCGTCGATATCAGGGAGGATCTGATACTCTCTATCGTCGGTGATCCTGACCTCGTCGCCGGCGGCGACGGCAGGGGCGACCATCGCGGCGACGAGGAGCAGCACCAGCAGGTGCGGGGCATAGTCTATCGGCATGATCATCTTCTCCTTGGGTGCGTGACGCGGGTCGGGCCTGTGGATCTGCCGGTGCCGGGAACGATGGCACTCTTATTCGGGCATGCGGCAGATACGATATCTTCTTCAGTCCGTCCCCCTCACGGATGATGTGCCCTATTGCAGGAGAGTATTATAAATGTATCTTTATGAAAATTAGTGGATGCCGGGGTCTCCTTGCCCGGTGATCTGCTGTCACTCCTTGAGAGAGAAGAGGACCGACGGCAGGGCTTCTGCCCAGCGGGAGAGCTGACTCCAGTCCCGTGCGTCGCCGGGGACGGCGCCGGCCATCTTCATGATGTCGAGGTCGGCCCTGCTCATCCCCTCGGGCTCGAATTTCCCGGCGAAGAGGCCTTCGACCTGCGGCCTGACATAGATCCTGACCTCGGTCATCGAGGCCGACGCCGACCTCCGGATCATGTCTGTCTCGTCCTTCATCGAGTAGCCGACGGCGAAGACGGCGAGCGGTTTCTCATGCAGTTCGACACTGAACCTCTTGACGAAGTCCACCGCCTCGACGAGCCATTTGCCCATATAGATCGGGCTCCCCGCGACGACCGCCGCATAGGGCGAGAGGTCGGAGACGTCCATCACATTCATGCAGTCAACGGTATAGCCCGCCTTTTCGAGTGTCCGCGCCACCGAATCGGCGATCTCCCGGGTCGAGCCGTACCGGCTCGCATAGGCTACAAGGATCTTCGTGTTCATGGTCTCCTCTATCATATTTCCCCCCTCTCCTGATGTCTCTTTTCCAGGTTGGCCTTCTCCGCCACATGGACCTCTGCCATCTGGTGGGGGTGGTAGCGGAGTTTTGCCTCTCGCAGGCCCGGCACGCCGACGTCTGACTCGCGGTTGATGTAGGTATGGTCCGTGGCAAGCACGTGGGCTGCCTCCTGGTTCACGGCCTTGTACACCCCTTCGCAGTCTGGCAGCCCTTTCTCGAAGTGGATGAGGCCCGTGTCGAGGTTGAGGGCGTCGTAGACAGAGATGGCGGCGATCGCCCCGTTCACCCGGATCATCAGGCCGGCGAGGCCGAGGGCGGAGAAGTGGTCCATGGCATAGAGGACTGCCTCCTTCTCCTCGGCCAGCACCGGCGACTCGTCGCAGTGCCGCCACGCACACCATTTTTTCAGGAACTCCCGCACCTCGCCGAGGTTCTCCGGGCCCATCTCGTCGACGACAGGTTCGCAGTTCCGCCTGAACCGGTTGAGGTGGCCGCGGATGGTGAGGTACTTCTTTCCCGGCAAATCGTCGAGGTCTGAGGCGAGGTAGACATAGTCGGCGAAGTCCCGGTCAGACCTGAAAGGGAGACCGGGATAGAGTGCCTTCACCCAGGCCAGGGTCTCCTCATCGAAGACATAATAGGGGGCGGCACAGCCCTCCCTGACGGCGAGGTCGAGGACGTCCTCCAGGGCCGCGGGGCCACGCGGGCCGATCGGCCCCCTGAAGGTCTTCTCCTCTTCGATCACACTCATGATCACGACGCCGTCCCCGACACGGGCATAGGCGTAGTGGGCATAGTGGTTCCAGCACATCATGGTCACGAAACTCATGTCCGAGTGCTGCTGCGGGTACCTCGCATAGAGATCGAGGAAGAAGGCCCTGTCCTCCAGGGCCAGAGGTGTGAAGTCATCGAGTGTGAGCATGGTTCTCTCCGAGGAGCATCGGCACGTGTCCCTTCATCGGGGCGAAGCCGTGCCTTTCATAGAAAGGTATGGTCCCTGGCTGTGCGACAAGGCCGATCCAGGAGATCCCCTTCTCCCTGCAGAAGGAAACAAGTCTTTCGACGATGGCGTCGCCGATCCCCCGGCGCCTGTATGCGGGGAGGACGACGATGTCCTGGAGATAGGCATCCGAGCACCCATCAGAGATCGCCCGGCCCATGCCGACGGTGCGGTCGCCGTCCGTGGCGACGACAAAGCAGAAACTCCCGGCGATGAGGGGGGCGATGCCGTCGAGCGACCACTCCTCCTGCCACCACCTGCCGGCACGGTACAGGTCGACGATCTCACCGGCGTCCCAGGCGGCGACGACATGGAGGGCGATATCGGGGTCCATGGAGAGGACTGGTCGCCATCCTATAAAGACACAACGAAAAAGATGTGGGTCAGGACCGCCCGGCCTCGCGGCCGAGGGCGAAGGCCTTGAGGTTGAGGTCCAGGAACTTCTGCGGGACGAGGCGCCGGACCGCCTCCTCCAGGCTCTCCACCTTGAGGGGGAGGTGGGGGGCGGCGGCGCCGAGCATGACGACGTTCTGGACGATGAGGTTGCCCGCCTCCGCGGCGAGGCCCGCGGCGTCGACGATGGTCGTCGGGTGGCCTTCGAGGGCGGCGACGAGGTCGTCGCGTGCGGGCATCGGGAGTTTCTGCATGAAGACCGAGGTCGGGACGACGGTGTGGTCGTTCGCGATGATCCTGCCCTCGGGCTTGAGGTAGTGGCGGTACCGCACCGCTTCCATGAGGTCGAGGGCGATCATCAGGTCGGCCCCGCCCGGCGAGATCAGGGGGCCGAAAGTGCCCCCGATACGCACGTGGCTCTCGACGGAACCGCCGCGCTGGGCCATGCCGTGGGTCTCGACGCCCTTGATCGGGACGCCTTCGATGAGGCAGGCCTCGCCGATGATGTTCGAGGCGAGGATCGTGCCCTGCCCGCCGATACCGACGATCAGAAGGTCGTAACTGCTCATTTTCTCCCCTCCTTCACGATGGCCCCGGCAGGACAGATCTCGGCGCAGACCCCGCAGCCTGAGCAGAGTTCGTTGATCTCGGCCTTCCCGTCCGCATCTTTCCCAATGGCCGGACAGCCGAAGCGGAGGCAGGCGCCGCAGGCGGTGCAGGTCTCAGGGTCGACCCTGTAGTGCGCCCGCCGCACGCCGGCACGCCGCGCCGTGATCACGCAGGCCTGCCTGGCGATGATCACCTTCGTGCCCGCACGGGCCTTTGCCGCCTTCAGTGCTTCGAGGGTGGCGGTCAGGTCGTACGGGTCGATGGTCTCGACAAAGGACGCCCCGCAGGCCCGGCAGATCGCTTCGAGGGATATGGGGACGCTTGCCTCGCCCATCGCGGTCTCTCCGGTGTTGGGGTTTGGCTGGTGGCCGGTCATGGCGGTGATCCTGTTGTCCAGGATAACGAGGGTCATGTCCGCACCGTTGTAGACGGCGTTGAGGAGGCCCTGGATGCCGGTGTGGAGGAAGGTCGAGTCGCCGATGGTGGCAACGACCGGCCTCTTCTCGCCCGAGTTTGCGATGCCGCTCCCGATCGTCACCGAGGCGCCCATGCAGATGGTGGTGTCCACGGTGCCGAGCTGGAGGCCGAGGGTGTAGCAGCCGATGTCAGAGGGGAAGATCCCGTCGGGGAAGACCCTCTTCATCGCGTAGAACGTCGCCCGATGTCCGCACCCGGCGCAGAGGATGGGGGGACGCGGCGGGAGGCCCCCGGCGGGGACGGGGATCGGGAAGGGGTTCTCCGTCAGGATGCCGGCCTTCACCATCGAGGCGGCGACGGCCGCGGGGGAGAGTTCGCCCTCTTTCTGGACGAAGCCGTTCATCTGGCCGAAGACCTCGACGCCGCAGGCGAGTTGCCTGAGACGTTCCTCGACGATCGGCGCACCTTCCTCGACGACGAGCACTTTCTTATGCTGCTGGACGAATGCCTCCATCCATGCGCCGTCGATGGGGAAGCACCCGACCTTCATGAAGGAGACGCCCTCGGGGATGACCTCCTGCACGTACGAGGCGGCGATGCCGCTCGCGACGACGGCGGTCTCGCCCCGCAGCTCCGCGGTATTGTAGCCGAGGTCCATGACGGCCTTCCTGACCATGGGCTGTTTCTCGTTCAGCTTCTTGTGGAGGACTCTGGTGTGGGCCGGGATGACCACGTACTGCTTCGGGTCCTTCTCGAAGACGCCGGTCCGGTGCTCCTCCGAGACCTCGCCGAGGTCGACGTCGCCCTTGGAGTGGCAGATGCGGGTGGTGGGGCGGAAGAGGACGGGGAGGCCGACCTGCTCGGAGAGGGCGAAGGCGTCCTTCATCATGTCGTGCGCCTCCTGCACGCTCGACGGGTTCATGCAGGGGAGTCTGGCGAAGTGGGCGTACCTCCTCGTGTCCTGTTCATTCTGGGAGGAGTGGGCATAGGGGTCGTCGGCGGAGAGGACGACGAAACCGCCTTTCGCCCCGGTGTACGCACTCGTCAGCAGGGGGTCGGCGGCGACGTTGAGGCCGACGTGCTTCATCGTGACCATCGACCGCTGGCCGCACCAGGAGGCGGCGAGGGCATTCTCGAACGCGACCTTCTCGTTCACCGACCACTCGATATAGAACTCACGCTTTTTCTGCGCCCGCAGGGTGTCGATCACCTCGGACGATGGGGTTCCTGGATAGCCGCTCGCGAAGTCGAGGCCTGCCTCGATGCAGGCGTGCGCGATGGCTTCGTTTCCAAGGAGGTATTGTTTAGCCATGGATCTCGTCCCAGTGCTATTACTCCTGCGTGTTCTTTAATGATGTCGTTCTCGGGCGGCCCTGGAGCGGGGTTCTGGCGCAACCTTTAAATCGGAGGTGGTACAACATTTACAGGCACTAATACGAGTGTATTAGGGCCCGTAGCATAGTCGGTGGTGCACCCGGCTGATAACCGGGAGGTCATGAGTTCGAGCCTCATCGGGCCCACTTCCTTTTTGTGTGATTATAAGAATTGTGAGTTCTCGTTCTGTTTTTGCCGTCATGAAAAATTTCTGACAGACATTTGTGTGCTTCCTCTGAGATTGTAGTGTCCAATTTTTTTTCTTCCATTCGTAGATAGTTTCTTTCGCCATTTTTCTTTTCCCCCAATTTTTTTTCTCTTCGGTTGTTCACACAGTCGCAGATCGCACTGACATCTCATTGCGTGAAGGGATGATAAAGAGGGGGTAACAAAAGTGCGGCTGGTGGCCGGTGCGATCACACATCGAAAGAGCGGCGACGAACAAATCGAAAGCGATATTGTCGGATCTAAACACTCTATTGGTGGCATTATCGATTCAGCATAATCTGGTGATGATTCAATGGATATCGAGGATTGGATTGTTGTAATAGGCTTATTTATGGGGCTACCACTTGCTGTTGGGTTATATGGAAAATATCGTCGTAAATGGGAAATAGATGATACAATTCGATATGCCGCCGTAACGATGATGGATTGTCTCCTTATAATTCTGACCTATATCTGTCTCTTTGAGGAAACGATCCCTCAAGATGTAGTAAATAAATACACAATATTAAGTATAAATTTCGCAATTGGAGCGCTTATAACAACTTATTATGCACAAATAAGTCAGAAGCGAACAGTAACTGATCTTCACCACGATATAGATAAAGTCTGCGACAATACTCGCGATATTATGCAGGATGACCTCGATATTATGCGGGGCATCCTAAACCTCACCACACACATAAAGCAGTTAGAGGAGTCACAACAGGCATTGGCAGACCAGATCCAGTCACTGAAGGACAGTATCCCCCAAGCCAAACCCTCAGATGAGCCACACGATGATGAAGATCTAACAGGCAGTCTCACAGACAAAAGGGATTATTAAAAGAGACAGAAAAAAATAGTAAAAATTAAAATTACCTCTCTCTGAAATTACAGGTAGTGAGATCTGAGTATCATGCCTAGTGGAGTTGAGGAGATCCTTAAAAAAATAGACTTCGTCCTTAATGAATGTCGGAAATATGACTCTCGGGGTTTCTTTAGCCAAGCGGAAAATAGGCACGTGGAAATATTCGCTCTTCTTAATTCGACTATAGATCAATTTGCTCCCAATAACTCTAGTTATTCTAACATCAAAGCACAGATCTTAAAATCAGGCGTTCCTTTTTCCATTTCAATGGATCTATATCTTATAAACTAACAACTCATAGAAGTTTTGAAAGCCTTACGTTTAGCGTATAGAAATAATCTTCTAACGTCTGTGCAAGAATTAATTCATGCTGATCTTTTTGACGATTTCCTTGAAATGAGCAAATATCTACTAAGTGAAGGCTATAAGGATGCTGCCGCTGTCACAGTTGGCGGGGTTCTGGAAGGCCATTTGAGGAAACTATGTTTGAAACACGGCATTGAGGTAGCGAAGAGTGACGGTAAACCAGTAAAAGCGGCTCAAATGAATTCTGATCTCTATACCACAAAAGTTTACAATAATGGGGATAATAAGAGTGTTACTGCTTGGCTAGATCTAAGAAATAATGCAGCACACGGAAAATACAATGAGTATACTCAGGAACAGGTAGAACTGATGCTTATGAGTGTCCGTGATTTCATTAATCGCTATCCTGCCTGATTATAACGGCAGTACGATGGCCCCGCAGTCGAAAGCTGTGGTGGGATTAATAATTCTAGGGCTCTGTTGAAAACCTTTTTTTGGTGTGCCTGCACCGGGGGACTACGCCCCCAGACCCCCGTTCAAGATTGGCAGGGATACGGCAATCTCCTTCATCTGGTCCCGTTTGCTCTTCCCAGAGCTAATCCTAATTGCGGGGGTCCGGGGGCAACGAGAAGACCGAAGGTCTTCGAGGTAGTCCCCCGGCGATCAGTATGGGGAACCATTGCGTTTTTGCCAGACCTCACGAGATGGTGACGCACAGATCCATTGCGAACACATGAGGGACCCCGTACTCTCCTCACCCCTTCCCCGCCCTCCTGATCGCCCTCTTATAGAACAGCGGATGGACGAAGAAAAAGACCGTCACGGCGATGTACACGGCGACCGCCACCAGGGGCACGAAGAGGGCGAGCAGCACGCCGACGCCGCAGGAGACGACGCCCGACCGCCGCCGTCGCACCATCTCCCTGAGGTTCTCTTCGGCGAGACCGTCGACGAGCAATTCCGGGCGCCAGGCGAGGTAACGCATGATCGCGCTCAGTATCACCGAGGCGACGAAGAGGTCCAGCCCGTACAGGAACACGGCGAGATGCGAACCAGCCCCGGTGAGGTGCCCGGCCATCATGCTCGTCGTGAAAGGCAGCAGGGAGACGAAGAAGAGCATCAGGAGGGTCAGGCGGAAGGTGACCTCGTCCTCCTCTTCGGTCAACTGCGTGATGGACGAGTGCGTCATCCAGATCCCGCCGATGAAGACGAAACTGACGACATAGGCGAGAAAATCCGGCCACTCTGCCAGGAGCGCCAGGAAGAGGTCGTCGGCCCCCTCGGGAACAGGCAGTTCGAGGACGAGCAGGGTGATGACGATCGCGAACACCCCGTCGGCAAAGGCGTTCAACCTGTCCGGCGGGAGAAAGTCGGGGAGGCGGCTCAGGTCGGACCCCTCATCATCCCCGCTGCCAGCCGCCACCCTTCACCTCCACGCCGTCCGATGGAACGGGGAGGTGAAAAGAGTTTGCCCGCTCAAACTCACAGCGTCTCAAGCCCGTACATGTAGGGCCTGAGCACCTCGGGGATCACGACAGAACCGTCCTCCTGCTGGTAGTTCTCCAGGATCGCCCTGATCGCCCGCGAGGTGGCGATCGCGGTGCTGTTGAGGGTGTGAACGAACTCCTTCTCCTTGAAGTCTGTCGGGCTGCGCATCCTGATATTCAGCCTCGTCGCCTGGTACGAAGTGCAGTTCGAGCAGGAGACCGCCTCGCGGTACATGTTCTCGCGCGGCATCCAGACCTCGATATCGTACTTCTTCGCTGCCACCGTGCCGATATCGCCGGTGCAGATGTTGACCACATGGTACGGGAGGCCGAGGCCCTGGAAGACCGCCTCGGCATTTGCCAGCAGTTCCTCGTGGAAAGTCCAGGAGTCTTCGGGCCTGCAGAAGACGAACTGCTCGATCTTGTTGAACTGGTGGACGCGGAAAAGCCCCTTCGTGTCGATGCCGTGGGACCCGATCTCGCGCCTGAAGCACGGACTTATCCCGGCGAACTTGATCGGTAGGGCGTTTGCCTCGAAGATCTCGTCCTTGAACATCGCCGCCATCGGGTGCTCGGCGGTCGCGATGAGAAACGCGTCCTCGCCGTCGATCTTGTACATCACGTTCTCGAAGTCGGCAAGGTCGGTGACGCCCTCGTATGCCGCCCTGTTCATCATGTACGGCGGGGATATGGGGGTGTAGCCGCGCTCCACCAGCAGGTCGAGGGCATAGCGCTGGAGGGCCATATCGAGGAGGACAAGCCTCCCCTTCAGGTAGTAGAAACCCGCGCCGGCGACCTTCGTGGCGCGCTCGAAGTCGGCCCAGTCGTGCTCCACCGCCAGTTCGCCGTGGTTCTTCAGTTCGAAGGCCGGAACCTTCGGCTCGCCCCACCTCTTCACCTCGACATTCTCCGTGTCGTCCTTGCCCACGGGCACGCTCTCATGGAGGATGTTGGGGATGCGCATCTGGTAGAAGTGGACTCTCTCCCTGATCTCCTCAAGCTCGGCCTCGGCACCCTTGATCTCGCCGGGAATGGCCGCCGCTTCGTCGAGGAGAGCGGCGGCGTCCCCGCCCGCCTTTCTGGTCGCGTTGATCTCGCGGCCGATCACGTTGCGCCGGTTCCTCAGCCTGTCGACCTCGATCTGGAGTTCCCTGCTCCTTCTGTCCTTCTCCAGCAGGTCGTCTATCCAGGCCATTTTCTCGGTGTCCCCCCTCTTCTCCAGGTCTGCCCTGACGATCTCGGGGTGGACGCGAATGAACTTCAATTCAAGCATGTATTTTCCACCATCTCTCGTCTGTTGCGGCGTCGATCAGGGCCGGAGATCCGGCCCTGTACCGTAACGATCAATCCCTGAGATATTAGTCCTCATCTACAATATTATCTGCTGTGGTGCAGATGGCTGCACAATCGATGATATTCTTTTCAAATCAGGCTGCGGGAGTCCATCGACATGGTGAGGGAAAAATGTGGAGGTGTCATAATGAGTTTACGTCTGAAGAGGGGTACGGACCGTGGTGGCGGCACCGGGCATACCCGAGCATACGAAGGCGTCGGATATGGAAGGTATCATTGCTTCATGTCCTCCGGACGGCGAATAATCTGTTATGAAGAAGGTGGCGCTGCGGAGAGCATGTCTTCACCTCTTATATGATGTGAGAGAGACTCCATAGTATGGATAAGGTCCCGGTTCTCATCCTTGTCGCCGGTGTGGTCATCGGCCTCGTTCTCGCCGTCGCCGAGAACATCTTCATGGGGGTCTCGATCTTCGTCGTCCTCCTGACAGTTGCGATGTGCCTGCAGATCATGACCGAGACGAAGAACCTCCCTGCAGTCACCTGCCAGCTCTCCGACGATGCAAAGTCGGTCGTGGTCGTCAACGGCGGCAACGCCCCGGCAGAGGCGATCCATATCGCCCTCGTCCCCATGAACCTTGAGTTCGACGTGACAGGCCTCGGCGTCGACGCGGAGTACGCCTATGCCCTGCCCGCGATGGCCGAAGAAATAAAGGCTGTCGTCACCTACAAAAACAACGAAGGCCGGGAGTTCGGCCGTTCGTTCAAGCTCTCATCCCTGGAGGAGAACGACCCCCTCAGGCCGGCTTTCCCGATGTTCTCCTGGAAGTAAGAAAAAATATGCGGCGGCGACCGTCGCCGCGTCATTCCTTTTTTTCGTTCCTGAGGAACTCGACGGCCGTACCGAGCGCCGCCACAAGTTCCTCCTCCCCTTTCAGGTATTCCCTGAGCGCCCGGTAGAGCATGAGCATGGCCTCGTAGCCATAGATCCCGAAGGCGTCCTCGGGGCCGAGGGGGCAGGCGTACGAGTCGATGGTCTGGCCGTCCGAGGAGTACATCAACTCGACGAACTCCCCCTTCTCGTTGAGGGCGCAGAACTGGTCGTCCACCTTCTTTGTCGGGTCGTCAGGCCTGTACGGCATCGGTTCTGTCTTGCCGAGGACGATCATCCGCTCGCGGTAATACTCGGCGTTGAAGATCTCCCCCTTCTGGTCCTGCCGCCCCTTCTTCAGGAGGTTCATGCCGATCTGCCCGACAAGGGGCGCCGCCATCCCGGCCATCCTGGCAAGGAGCACACCCTCCTGCCCGGCAAGTTCCCCGACAAACTTTTCCTTCTCCTTCTGCGCCTCACCGATCGTCCTGATGAGCGCGGCATACCCTGCTTCGATCTCGTCCATGCTATCTCTTCCTTACAATCTGGTTGTCGGCACCCGTATATGATGGTGTGGACCTGTCTTTCGGCACCCCTGTCAGGTAGACAGTCCTGTTCCCGGTGATCTCGACGGAAAGCCATTCGCCGGGCCTGAAGTCGCCGGGTACGACGACCTCACGGTACGCCCGGTCCCGCGCCACCCATGACCCTCCCTTCTTCCGTGCAGTGACCACCGCCTCGACGGTCGTCCCGACGAGGCCAGCATTCTGTTCGGCATAGATCGCCTTTGTGGCGGCGTCGAGGAGACGCGACCTCTCTTTTGCGATCCTCTCCGGCTGCGCCTTCAGGGCCGCCGCCGCCGTGCCGGGCCGCGGGGAGTAGCGCGTCACATTCACCTTCTCCGGCCGGACCCTCCGGAGGAGGGCGAAGGTCGCGGCAAAGTCCTCCTCGGTCTCGGTCGGGTAGCCGACGATAAAGTCGGTGCAGATCCTGACATCCGGGCAGACCTCCCTGAATGTGGCGACCATACCCTCGTATTCGGCCACGGTGTAGCCGCGCGCCATTCCCGCCAGCACGGCGTCCGACCCCGACTGGACAGGGAGATGGAGAAAGGAGAAGACCTTCCCGTCCCGGCACGCCTCCGCGAGGGGGACAAGGATGCGCCTCACCGTTGCCGGATTCATCATGCCCAGGCGGACCCTGAAATTTCCCGGCACTGCACTGGCGGCGCGGACCAGATCCGGGAGCGCCTCGTCGATGTCCATCCCCCAGGCACTCACGTCCTGCGCGGTGAACTGGACCTCACAGGCCCCCTCCTCTGCGAGGGCCCCGACCTCCCGGCAGATCTCTTCCATCGAACGACTTCTCAGGGGCCCGCGCGCAAATCTCGTGATGCAGTACGCGCACCTCCCCACGCACCCGGCCGCCACCTGTACGATCCCGATGCCATCTTTCCCCTTCGTACACCTGCCGGAAAAGCGCCGCTCGATCTCGTCGGGGAGGATGACCCGCGCCTCCGGGGCAGCGGCCAGGATCTCCTCCCTCTGGACCACGGGCATGCACCCGGTGACATAGAGGGTGCGCCCGGAGCACGCCCGTATCCTCCTGAGCATGTGCCTCTCCGTCCAGCCGATGACAGTGCAGGTATTGATGACGACGGTGTCCGCCTCATCAGGATCGTCGACGAGAGTACAACCCTGACCTTTCAGTATATCCATCAATTTCAGGGTGTCCCCGTGGTTGTAGGTGCACCCATAGGTCTCGATGTACACCCGCTGATCAGTGAGGCGATCCATTGGTACGGTACTTGTGCGTCAGACCTTATCATTCTGCAGACAAAGGCCCCTATTCTGTCACGTTATGGCGTCATCGGGAGGGCCACCATGGGTTTCATCACAATGCTTAACCCTGCTTCTGCCTATCATATATGAATGCTCACGATAGGCCTGCTGGGGTGCGGCAATATCGCAAATATAATAGTCAAAAATCATGTAGGAGTCGATATTGTCGCCCTGTATGACCAGATGCCCGAGCGTGCGGAGGACCTGGGACGCCTCTGTAATGCCAGGATATTCCGGGATATCGACGAGTTCCTCAGTGCAGATTTTGACATCGTCGTGGAAGCGGCCTCGGTCGCCGCCGCCCAGGCGCATGCCGCCGCGGTCCTTGAACATGGCAAGGACCTTGTGGTGATGAGCGTCGGTGCCTTTGCCGAGAAACCGTTCCGGGACGCCGTCAATGACCTCGCCCGGTCTCTCGGCAGGAAGATCTACATCCCGAGCGGAGCGATCTTCGGGTTAGACAACCTCAAGATCGGGCAGGTCTCCGGGATCCACCGTCTTCTTCTGCGGACGACGAAGAACCCCCGCTCCCTCAATATGGAGTGCGACGAGCGCACACTCCTCTTCTCGGGAGCGGCAAACGAGTGCATCAAGCACTACCCGAAGAACACCAATGTCTCTGTCGCCCTCGAACTCGCCGCCGGCCGCACGGTAGACGTGGAACTCTGGGCCGACCCTGCCGTGGACAGGAACGTGCACGAGATCGTCATTGAGGGGGACTTCGGGGACGCGACGATCACGGTGCGGAACCTGCCGAGCCCTGACAACCCGGCGACCAGTTATCTTGCCGCTCTCTCGATCGTGACCCTGCTCAAGAACCTCGACGAGCCGATGAGGATAGGGACATGATAGCAGACGAGATCCGCAGGCTGAAGGAGGAGAGGAATGCGGTTGTCCTCGCCCACAACTACCAGGTGCCTGCGGTGCAGGACGTCGCCGATTTCGTCGGAGACAGTCTCGAACTTGCGATCCGGGCGAAAGAAACCGATGCCGACGTGATCGTCCTCTGCGGCGTCGACTTCATGGCCGAGACCGCCCAGATCCTGAACCCGACAAAGACCGTCCTCCTCCCGGCCAGGGAGGCGACCTGTCCCCTGGCGCAGGCGCTGACGCCCGACATGATCCGGGAGGTGAGGGCTGGCCACCCCGGCGCTGCCGTGGTGGTGTACGTCAATTCGACGGCCGAGTGCAAGGCGGAGGCCGATATCACCTGCACCTCGGCGAATGCCGTCGATGTGGTCAGGTCCCTCGACGAGGACGTGGTCTTCGTCGGTCCCGACGCAAACCTTGCTTCCTATGTGAGAGGGCAGGTGCCTGAGAAGACTGTCCTGCCCCTGCCTGCGGATGGCCACTGCCCGGTGCACCTGCGGTTCACCCTTGCCGACGTCGAGGCCGGACGGGCGCGGGGCGACGCGGTCGTCTGCCACCCCGAGTGCAGTCCAGAGGTGCAGGCGGCATCCGACCTTGTCGCCTCCACAGGCGGGATGGTGAGACAGGCCCACCTCCACCCGCAGTGGACGGTGCTCACCGAGGAGGCGATGACCTACCGTCTCGGCCGGGTCTTCCCGGACGCCGCCTTCCACGCGATCGAGGGCACGGAATGCGCCGATATGAAGATGACGACGGTCGAGGACGTGCTCGTGGCCCTGAAGGCCGGGAAGCACCGCGTGGCGGTGGACGAGACCGTCGCCGCCGGGGCGCGCCGGGCCATCGAGAGGATGATCGCACTCAAGAGGTAGATCAGATGATGGACCCCGGCACGATGCTCTCCTTTCTCAAGGAGGATATGCCCTTTGGAGACCTCACCTCCGAAGCGGTCATCCCCGCGGACCTCACAGCTTCGGCCGTGATCAGGGCGAAGGAGGCCTGTGTCATCGCCGGACTCGAGGAGGCGGCGTTCCTCTTTGACCATCTTGGCGCCGGTGTCGTCACACCTGTGAAGGACGGCGACGCGGTCGCCGCGGGGACGATCGTCATGGAGATCAGGGGTCCGGCCCGCGCCGTCCTCGCTGCCGAGAGGACTGCCCTCAATATCATCGGGCGGATGAGCGGGATCGCGACCGCGGCCCGCGAGGCGGTGGACGCGGTGCGGGCGGTCGACCCTGTCGTGCGGGTCGCCTCCACCAGGAAGACCTGCCCCGGCCTCAGGACACTTGACAAGAAGGCTGCGATGCTCGGCGGCGCCGTGTCGCACCGCTTCTCCCTCTCCGACATGGTCATGATCAAGGACAACCACCTCGCCCTGGTGGGCCTGGAGGAGGCGGTGCGGCGGGCGAAGGCGCACTCCCCCTACCACAAGGTGGAGGTCGAGGTGGAGTCGGCAAAAGACGCCGTCAGGGCGGCGGAGTACGGCGCCGACATCGTCCTCCTGGACAACATGACGCCCGAGGGTGTCAGGGAGGCAGTGGCCGCCCTCATGGCCGCGGGCCAGAGAGATAACGTCGTCGTCGAAATATCGGGCGGCGTCTCCCGCGCCACCCTTCCCCTCTATGCCGGGGCCGGGGCCGACATCATCAGCATGGGCGCCCTCACCCACTCTGTCAGGAACGTCGACGTCGGGTTGGACGTCGTGCCTGATGGCGAGTGAAGAGTCTTTTTTTGGGGAGGGTGATCCCTCCTTTCTGCTATAGTTAGTCCATCGTGATGCGACATTCGTGAATTAATGGCGGTAACCAACCGCCTTCCCAAAAACACAGGCCGGGGGACTACGCCCCCTGACCCCCGCTCAGGATAGGACGGGGGAAGTAAGATCAAAATATTTTGAGGATGGAGAAAACCATCCCCCTCCCATCCTAATGTGGGGGGATCGGGGGGTGAAACCCCCCGGAGGAGGACATCCGTACACTGCCTATCCTATACTGCCCCCCTGTGTTTCTCTCAAAGACCTCGATCTTCTCAAACTCACTATCACTCGTTGTCCGTAGACCCCTGATCTGGATGGTCCTGGGTAGACAGAATGGAAAGTCGCGAAGTGGGAGAGAACGACCCTCCTCATACAAAATATCTGGAAAGAATTCCAGGACGACCCTCCCTAAGCCAAAAAAAAGATTAGAAGTCGGGCTTCGACTTCAGGGCCTCGACCAAGAGGGCAATGCCTCCCTCGATGTCCTTCATGTCGAGCACCTCGACAGGGGAGTGGATATAGCGGGTCGGGATGCTCAGAGTCGTCGAGGGGATGCCGCCGCGCTCCAGGTGGATGGAGGTGGCGTCGGTCGTGCCGCCCTTCCCGACCTCGAGCTGCACCTTGATCTCCTTTCCGGCCGCGGCCTTCCGCAACCAGGCGACGACCTTCTTGTTGGCGATGAGGCCCCGGCCATTGCTGTCGACGATGGTAATGACCGGTCCTTCGCCCATCTGGAGGGAGGCGTCCTTCTTCTCGATGCCCGGGTGGTCGCCCGGGATGGTGGTGTCGGTGGCGATGGCGCAGTCGGGGTTGAGGGAGTAGGCGACGGTCTTCGCGCCCTTCAGCCCGACCTCTTCCTGCACCGTGAAGACGCCGTAGATGGTGTGCGGCGACTGCACCGTCCGGAGGGCCTTGATCAGCATCACGCAGCCGGCCCTGTTGTCGAAGGCCTTGCCCGTCACCCTGCCGTTCGCAAGTTCGGCGAACTCGCGGTCGACGGTGACCGGTGTCCCGACCTCGATGCCGAGCTTCTCCGCGTCCTCGGCCGAGGCTGCGCCGACGTCGATGAACATGTCGTCCACCTTCAGGGGCTTCTTCCGGTCCTCCTCCTTCATCACATGGGGGGGCTTGCCGCCGACGACGCCGTACACCGGCCCCTTCGTCCCGTGGAGGATCACGCGCTGGGCATAGAGCGTCGGGTCGAACCAGCCGCCGATGGTGACGAACCTGACAAAGCCCTTCTCGTCGACGTACTTGACCATCAGCCCGATCTCGTCCATATGGGCTGCGAGCAGGACCGAGAAGTCGTCGCCCTTCTTCACCGCGATGAGGTTCCCCATCGTGTCCTCCCTGATCTCGTCGACGTACGGGGCGACCTCTTCCCTGATCACCGCCGCGACGCTCCCCTCGCTCCCGGAAATCCCGTGAGCGTTGGATAATTTCCTCAGCAACTCCTTTACCATACGATCACCTGTTTGTTCGGGATTATGTTAAGCTTCATCGACCGCTTCCCGGATCCGGCCGAGAGCACGCCGCAGATCGTCCTGCGAGGCGGCATAACTGAGACGGGCATAGCCGGGTGCGCGCGTGCCGAAGGCCGTGCCCGGCACGATGATCACGCCTTTCGCGATGATCCGGGCGAAGAGGTCCGCTTCCATCGGCACGAAGGCATAGAACGCGCCTTCGGGCGTGGGGAAGGAGAGGCCGAGGTCGGCGAGGCCGTCGCAGACGAGGTCGCGACGACGCCGATACTCCTCCCGCATCGCCGGGACCAGTGTCTGGTCGCCGGTCAGGGCCGCAAGGGCGGCGTACTGCGAGATCGAGGTGGCGCAGGCCTGGCAGTACTGGTGGACCTTGATGCACTCCTCGATCACCGCCTTCGGTGCGGCCATGTAGCCGAGGCGCCACCCGGTCATGGAGTAGGTCTTCGAGGTCGCATTGATCGTGATAACATCCTCGCCAAAGCGGGCCGCGCTCACATGGGGTTTCCCGTATGTGAAGTGCTCGTAGACCTCGTCGGAGATGACGGTCACGCCCGCATCGGCGGCGTACTCCACCAGCGCCCTGATCGACTCCTCGCTCTCCACCATGCCTGTCGGGTTCGTCGGGGTGTTCAGCACGAAGAGGCGCGCGCCGTCCATCTGCTTCTTTGCCGCCTCCACATCGATATGGAGGGTGGCGTCGAGAGGGACGCCCTCCGGCCTCCCGCCTGCAAGGGTTGCAAGGGCCGCATAGGATACAAAGCCGGGATCGGTCATCAGGACGCGGTCCCCCTTCTCCACCAGGGCCTGCATCACGATGTGCATGGCCTCGCTTGCGCCCGCGGTGACGATCACCTGGTCGGGCGCGTACTGCAGGCCGTTCTCGCGGCCGAACTTCCCTGAGATCGCCTCTCTCAATTCGGGGACGCCGGAGTTCATCGTATACCCGGTCATCCCGTCGCGGATCGCCCTGATCCCCGCCTCACGAACGTGCGCCGGAGTCGGGAAGTCGGGTTGGCCGAGGCCGAGGTTGATGGCGTCCTTCCCCGCCCCCTCGAACATCCGCCTGATCCCCGAGATCTCGATCCCGCGGACCCTTTCTGCAAACCTATACCCAGTCATATGCCGGTCACTCGATATTGGCGTGCCTGCATTTGAGTGCTTCGACATCTGTCTCCGTGATCTCCATCAGGCGGGAGACAATCGCATCGGAGAAGACCATGCATGCCGTCTCGAAGATCGTGCCCAGCGGGGCAAAAGACTTGTGTTCGCCCATCATCTGCCGGATCTCAAACTCCACGGAGTCGTCCTTCACCTCGTCGCGGTGACTCTCGATCTCGACCATGCAATCGGCGATCTTCCCGATCCGGGAGTCCCGGTTGGAGGTGATCAGGCAGACCCGGCCGCCGATCTCTTTCGAGGTCTCGGCAAGTTCGGCAACGGTCTTTGTCTTCCCTGACCCGGAAAAGACGACGAGCACGTCCCCGGCCTGCATGGCCGGCGTGATCGTCTCGCCGACGACAAAGGACTGCAGGCCGAGATGCATCAGCCGCATTGCAAATGCCTTTGCCACAAGGCCCGAGCGGCCTGCCCCGAGGACGTAGATCCTCTTTGCACAGAGGAGTTCCTGCAAAAGGGATTCCACCTCTGTGTCAGCGATCCTGTCGGCGATAGAACTGATTTTTGATGCCATCAGGCGCATCATATCCTGAACGTCGTGGTTCTCCATGATCCTTCAATAGGGGTGGTCGTGCCAACTAGATGAGAATATCGCGGATGTCCGGTTTCAGATGGGAAATGTCATCTTTCAGGAGGGCAATGTCTATGCAGACCGGTGGCATGATGCAACCCTATTACTCCTGCGACGGCGTGACTCTCTACCATGGCGATTCTGTCGAGTGCATGAATGCCATGCCTGCGGGCTCCGTCGACCTCATTTTTGCGGACCCGCCGTACAACCTCTCGAACGGCGGTTTCACCTGCCAGAGCGGGAGGAGGGCGCCCGTCGACAAGGGGGCGTGGGACCGGAGCGGCGGGATCAGGGAGGACTTTGACTTTCATTGCCGCTGGATAGAGGCCTGCAGCCGCCTTCTCAGGGACGGCGGGACGATCTGGATCAGCGGCACCTATCACTCGATCTATGCCTGCGGCTATGCCCTCCAGAGCCTCGGCTTCCATATCCTCAACGACATCTGCTGGTTCAAGCCGAACGCCCCCCCCAACCTGAGCACGCGCGTCTTCACGGCGAGTCATGAGACCCTGATATGGGCGCGGAAAGGGGAGGGCCGCCATACCTTCAACTATGACGAGATGAAGCACGGGGGGTGGGACTACGACGTCCTGAAACGTCCGGGAAAACAGATGCGCTCTGTCTGGTCTGTCCCGACACCGAAACGCTCGGAAAAAAAGGAGGGGAAACACCCGACCCAGAAACCCCTCGCCCTCCTTCAGCGCGTGATCCTGGCGAGTTCCTATGAGGACGACCTGGTGCTCGACCCCTTTGCCGGGAGTTCGACGACCGGGATCGCCGCATGTCTCCTCGGCCGCCGTTTTATCGGGATCGAGAAGGAGCAGACCTACCTCGACCTGTCGGTCAGGCGTTTCCGGGCGCTCCTCGGTGAGGACGACGAGTGACGCTCCTCAGATGAAACGCTCGAAACGATCTTTTCCCGCCTTGCAGATCGGGCAGATCTCAGGTGGGTTCTCCCGGGCGCAGAGGTAGCCGCAGACCCTGCAGCGCCAGACCGGGAGAGGGAGAGACCCGGCGACCCTGCCTGATGGGCGTGCCTCTCCTTTTTTCGGCCCGCCCGGCGGGCGGCGTTCGGGAACGGGTTTCGCCTCCGCCTTCCCGGACGCGACCTCCGCGGAGACATAGAGGGCACAGTAGCAGGCCCCGTGATCGGTGAGGTCGGGGTCGCGGTAGTCACAGGGGCAGATGATGTCGAGGTCCGTCTCCCTTTCCCCGGTGGCGAGGCGGCAGGGGCATGCCGGGTAGCCGTACCTTTCCGTGTTGGTCAGGAGGCCCCGCACAAGTCCCGCGACGAACTCCCGGTCCGGGTTGAGGCGGTACCCCCCGGCCTCGGCCTCTTTTTTCAGGCGGAGATATTCTTTCTCGACCTGCTCGTCCGGGATCATTCCGCGAGGGCCTCCCTGATCTCGTTCTCCTGGTAACCGATGATCGCCTTCCCATTGATCACAAGTGTCGGAAACGAACCGAGGGGGTTGTAGAGTTGCAACATCTCAGAATAGGTCTGTTCCATCTCGTCCTTCGGGAGCTGGTCGACAAAGACGTAGTCGAAGGCGACGCCGAGCGAGGAGAGGAATTCTTTCGTCTTTGCACACCACCCGCAGGTGCTCAGGGCATAGAGGTAGATCGGGCCCCGGTCTTTTCCGTCCACATGTATCATATCCATAGTATCTCAATGCGAGGATGAACCGGCCTTCTCATAAGGATTTCGGAGTGATGCGGATCAGAAGATTGATGCTGCCGCATCGCCTCCGGTGGCGTGCATGCTGCCCCTCGAGGTCTACGACGCGGCCGCCAATGCCTTCAGACTCATCGGGGCCATCATCATCATCTACGGCGGGATCAAGGCGGCTGCGGAGACGCTGGGGAAGGAGGTGCTCGGGCGGCCCCTCGGGTACGGTGAGATCAGGCGGGATTTCACCATAAAAATCGTTTTCGGCCTGGACTTCCTCATCGCCGCCGACATCCTCCAGACACTCGTCACGCCCTCACAGGAGGAGATCCTCTTCCTCGGCAGCATCGTCATCATCAGGACGGTCCTCGGGTACTTCCTCACCAAAGAGGCGACCGAGTTCAATCTGGACTGAGAAGATTTTCGCTTCAAGGGCTCTGTAGAATTCCTCTTCCATAGGTTGATAGCGCATGCTGATCCTCTGCCTTCCCCTCCCCCTTCGCCAGGGGACTTTTGCCCCAGGCCACTCAAAAACCTACGGTCCGTGGCACATCGAAGATGTGCACGCACAGGAAAATCTTCGATTTTCGGCTCTGTAGAAACCCTCACCTTTTCCGTGTATGAACGTGACCCAACCGCCTTCCTCCATCTTTGCACCGGGGGACTTTTGCCCCCGGACCCCCGCGCGAGGATTGGACCTCAAAAGGGCAAACGTGCATCTTGAAGAGGGGACTGCCCTCCACCCCCCTATCCTCATGGCGAGGGGGGCCAGGGGGTGGCAGCCCCCCGGACGAGACACTCCAGAATAGGATTTCTACAGAGCCCGATTTTCCGTATTCTCGACTCCCTTCGGTCGTCCCCGCTCAGGATTAGACCGGGGAAGACAGAACAGATAACCCTGAAAGGGGGATTGCTGTCTACCCCACTATCCTAATGGAGGGGGGAACGGGGGGCTTTGCCCCCCGGAGGAGAGCGCAGATCCACCACCTTCCCTTCAATCTAGATCCGGAGTTTCACCCCCCACAGCGAAGACTTCGTCTGCTTTCCCCCTTGCCGGATTTCCGGTTGTCTGAGTTTCAGATCCCCAGGATCCCGATGATGTCCCTGATGTCGTGGAGAACGAAGTCCGGCCTGCAGAGGGGGGCCGGGCCGTCGCTCCTGTCGCCGTACAGGGCGTAGGCCGTCTTCATGCCGAGACCCTGCGCCGGTTCGATCTCGCGCCTGATGCTGTCGCCGACGACCATCGCCTCCGCGGCGTTGGCAGGGAGGGCCCTGAGGGCGTAGAGGAAGGACGCAGGGTCTGGCTTTCTCTGCCCCGAGATATCGGGGGTGACGATACAGGAGAAGTACTCGCTGAGCCTGGCCTTCTCAAGCCTCCTCTTTGCCTGGGAGGAGTGGGCGTCGGTGACGATTGCAAGGGGAATACCCGCGTCAGAAAGAGAGGAAAGGGTCTCGGCCGCCCCCTCGTACGGAGAGATGGCGGCGAGTTTCGTCTTCTCGTAGACGGTGCAGCACCGAGGAAATGACGCGGCAGGGGCGTTGATGTCCCTGATATAGTCGAGGATGTTTCCCGGGTCCTCGAAACCGACCCCCGGCCTCCGGAAGTACTGGTAGAGATCTTCGCCGTCGCCCACTTTGAGAAAGTCCACGACGGCATGGCATGCCGCCTGCTTTGCGGTGACGAAGTCCCAGAGCGTGTTGTCCATGTCGAAGAGGAGGGCCTTTACCTCTCTATTCCGAGGGCCAGAAGATGTCTGCATGCGTCCACGTCCAGTGCAAACTCTGTATGCAGATGCTCATCTATGAATGTTAGTTTGAAGGCATCGGCGTTGTTGCCCTTGCCGCCGTACTCGCTGAAGATGCAGGTCCCCTCCATCTCCACGACCCCGAAGGTCACGGCAAGGTCGGCGATGAAACCGAGGAGCGCTTCCGGGGAGACCGTCCGCGGCCGTGCATGGTACGGCACCCTGAAGAGGAAGTACTCGAGACCGTCGGCGTCGCAGAGGTCGGCCATCGCGGCGTCGGCGGTGAGGAGGACGGGGAGGCTGAAGCGCTCCTCCTCGAACCGCCTGAGCGCCCTGACGATGAACTGGTCGTTCTCCCGCGTGGCATGGGTGGCCTTCTGGCCCGATTCGAGGAGGATGGCGCGGTCGCGGAGCGCCCTGTACTCGGCCATCGCACGGTATGCCGCTTTTCTCGACTTCTTCTTCCGCCTGTTCTCGAACTCCGCGATGATCCATTCTTTTTCCGGGGCGCCTGCAATGAGTTCGCCGATCAGGCGGGCCGAGTACTTGTGGTTCATGACGTACTCGATCTCCTGCCTGACCACGTCGACTAATATCGTCTCTTCGGGTTGGAGGGCGCCAGTGACGGTGACGAACCGGTGGTACAGGAGGTTGGTGTCGATGCCGTAGTACACGTCCTTCCGGAGGCCCCTGTACAGGTCGGCCCGCGTCACGAACTCGTCGAGGTTCTCGTAGGCGGTGATCCCGCTCGCAAGGAGGCATTCCTCGAAGTCGGTGAAGAGGGGCATCTCCTGCGCGTGCTCCCCGAATTGTTCGGCACCGTCGAAAAAGTCCTCGTACCGGCAGAGGACTGTGATCGCATACCCGTCACCGGCAGGACGGGCGGAGAGCAGGTCGGTCCCGTAGACCGGATACGAGAGGGTGAAGCCGTCGGCAAAGAGGTTTGCAAGGACGACCAGTTCCCTGCCCTCGACCACCTCGCTGGCGCCCGGCATCAGGCCCCTCCTGCAAGGTCGTGGAGGGTCTGGAGGTGGAACGGGATCATCGGGTGCGGCAGGGGGAGGGGGCCGCCGCCATGCAAGCCGAGGTAGAAGATGTGCGCCGGGGCGATGCCGGCGTCGGCCAGGGCCAGGCAGGCCGCAACGATGAGGGCCTTCCTCCCTGGCGTGATGTCGAGGGCGATCTCGTACCCCTCCGCGACGCGGCCGCGGGCAAGGTCGAGCACCGTCCCGGCGGCTCCGGCAAAGTCGCCGCACGGCACCGCGGTCACCGAGACGACAGGCGAGGTCACGTACCTCCGCGAGATGATCCCGATCCCTTCGACGGTCGTGGCCGTGCCGGGCATGTACGGTGTCTCCGAGACGATATGAACCTCGTCGGGGAGGCAGCGCCCCTCCCGCAGGACGGCGTGGTAGGTGTTGAGGAGCGCCCAGACTGACCGTCCGGCAAAAGTGATGTATGTTGTCCTGCCCCGGGTCCCTGATCCCATGATGGGGAGTCGGGGGCGAGGGTTAAAAAAAGCTCTGCTGAAGGCGGCGGGGTAGAGAGATCTCCTCTTCTCCGGGGTGCTGCCCCCAAGACTTCTTCTCTCCTTCTTCTGCGACAGACGATGACTTCCCCCATCCGTTCAGGGATCTGCGGAAGGGGTACATTTTTCCGATCAGATGTATATTTTTGTGAATACTTATAGCAAAAATTCACCACACTTTTAATCTGGTATGTGTTCCTCATTACATACTTTAAAATAGGTGCGCTTAAGTAGTATTTTTGTATCAATGGAGTTGGCAAATATATGATAAGTATTAATAATAGTATTATTGTGGCGGCATTCTTTGTCGCCATGATCGCCGTGGCCGGATGCACGGGAAGTTCATCAACCGTCCAGGAGACTCCTGCGGTCACCCCCGCGCCGTCCGCCGAGAACGCCCTCACCGACGGCTTCGGCCGCACCGTCACCGTCCCGTCTCCGCCCGAGAGCGTCGTCTGTTCCGGGTCGGGATGTCTCCGCTACCTCGTGTACCTGCAGAGTCAGGACCTGACCATCGGTGTCGACAGCATCGAGAAGAAAGATCAGGAGATCGAAGGGCGCCCCTATGCCCTTGCCTATGGGTCGCAGTTCAAGGGTCTCCCCCTGATCGGCGAGTTCAGGGGCAAGGACGACCCGGAGAAGATCCTTGCGATCTCCCCGCAACTCGTCTTCAAGACCGGTTCAACCGGCACGGCGTACGGGACGAGCGCCGCCGAGGCCGACAAACTACAGGAGAAGACGGGCATCCCGGTCGTGGCGTTCCCGTACGGCTCCCTGCGGAACGACGCCGAGAAGGCCGAGATGTACGGCGGTCTCCGGACTATGGGCCAGGTAATCGGGAAGCAGGACCGTGCCGAAGAGGTGATCACCTATATCGATGCAACGATCGCCGACCTTGAGCGCCGGACAGGCGACATCCCTGAAGCCGAACAGAAGACCGTCTATATCGGCGGGGTCTCGTCGGCAGGCGCCCACGGCATCATCTCCACCGAACCGGCCTACCCGCCGTTCCTCTGGGTGCACGCAAAGAACGTCGCCTCGGGCATGGGCACGGCCCACGTCGATGTGGCGAAAGAGGCACTCGTCGACTGGGACCCCGAGTATATCTTCGTCGACGTCGGCACCATCCAGATGGACAGTGACGGGGCGATTGGTGAGTTGAAGACCGACGCCTCACTGCAGGGCCTCTCCGCATCGAAGGGCGGTAAAGTCTACGGCGTCCTCCCGTACAACTTCTACAACACGAACTACGAGACCGTGCTTGCCGACGCGTACTTCATCGGCAAGACGTTGTATCCCGACCGTTTCGCC
Organism: Methanofollis ethanolicus; assembly: GCF_001571385.1. Classification (NCBI taxonomy): domain Archaea; kingdom Methanobacteriati; phylum Methanobacteriota; class Methanomicrobia; order Methanomicrobiales; family Methanomicrobiaceae; genus Methanofollis; species Methanofollis ethanolicus. The sequence goes on from NZ_BCNW01000001.1 coordinate 2,072,507, forward strand.
GACGTCGATCCGGTCCAGAAGGCGGACGAGATCTACACCTTCTTCATCGGCAAATCGAACTTTGGCGACCTGAACGGCCAGTACAGGGACCTCGGCTTCGCGCAGATTTCGGTGTGATCCATGACCCGGGGCACGAGATCGCAAAGGAGGATGTAGAGACGTGCACTTTGCAGACGGGACCATCCCCATGGATTACATGGGGTACGTGCGGCGCAAGTACCTCTGGATTCTGGGGGGTATTGCCCTCCTTTTTCTCCTCCTGATCCTATCCATCTCTGTCGGTGCGGTCAGCATCCCCCCGTACGACGTCTTTCTCTCCCTCGTGAACGGCATCATCGACCGGATCAATGCACTGCTTCACCCCGGCGTATCCACGGGCGTGCCCGGCAACTGGGACCTGATCATCTGGAACATCCGCCTCCCGCAGGCACTCGCCGCGATCGTCGCCGGTGCCGGCCTCTCAGTGGCAGGGGTCGCGATGCAGTCGATCCTCAGGAACCCGCTCGGTTCGCCGATCACCCTCGGCATCACGCATGCCGGCGCCTTCGGGGCGGCCTTCTCGGTCATCGTCCTCGGCACCGGGCAGATGCAGTCGACGGTCGCCAGTGCCGTCACCCTCAACAACCCCTACCTGACGACGATAGTGGCATTCGCGTTCTGCCTCCTTGCCACCATCGTGATCCTCCTCATCTCCCGGATACGCGGGGCGTCTCCCGAGGTGATGATCCTCACCGGCGTCGCCCTCTCCTCCCTCTTCACGGCCGGGACGATGTTCCTCCAGTACTTCGCCGACGACACACAGCTCGCCGCCGTCGTCTTCTGGACCTTCGGCGACGTCGGCCGGATCACCTGGCAGGAACTCTGGGTCATGGCCTTCGTCGTCGTGGCAGCCTGCGTCTTCTTTATCGCGAACCGCTGGAACTACAACTCCATCGATGCCGGCGACGAGACCGCACGAGGGCTCGGCGTCAATGTCGAGAGGGTGCGGAATGTCGGAATGGTCGTCGCGACGCTCGTCTCCGCTGTGATCGTCTCGTTCCTCGGGGTGATCGGCTTTGTGGGGCTGGTCTGCCCGCACATGGTCAGAAGGATCATCGGCGACGACCAGCGTTACCTGATCCCGGGGTCGTGCGTGATGGGCGGCATCCTCCTCCTCGCCTCCGACACCGTCGCCAGACTTATCATAGCGCCGTATGTCCTTCCTGTTGCCGTCCTGACGGCGTTCATGGGTGCGCCGGTCTTCATCTATCTGCTCCTGCGGGGGTATCGGCGATGATCCTCTCGGTCGAAGAACTCTGTTTCCTCTACAAGAACCGGGAGGTGCTCAGCACGATCGCCTTCTCGATCGATGCCGGCGAGGTCGTTGCGATCCTCGGTCCGAACGGTGTCGGGAAGACAACCCTCCTGAAGTGTCTCAACCGTATCCTCCGCCCGAAAGGGGGCGTCGTCAACCTCGACGGCGAAGACCTCTGCCGCCTCGACCAGATGGATATCGCCAGAAGAGTAGGGTATGTCCCCCAGAGAGTGGAGACCGGGCGGTTGACCGCGTTCGACGCGGTCCTCCTCGGCCGGCGCCCTCATATCGGGTGGGACGTCACCGAGCATGACCTCAGGATCGTCGATGCCATCTTCCACCGCCTCTCGATGGACCGCCTCCGCCTCTCCTATATCGACGAGATGAGCGGCGGCGAACTCCAGAAGATCGCGATCGCGCGGGCCCTCGTGCAGGAACCGAAGATCCTCCTCCTCGACGAACCGACGAGCAGTCTGGACCTCAAGAACCAGGTGGAGATCCTCTCCATCATCGTGCAGGTCGTCCGCCAGCACGACATTGCGGCGGTGATGACGATGCACGACCTCAACCAGGCGCTCAGGTACGCGGACCGCTTTATCTTCCTGAAAGACGGGCGGATCTACGTCCACGGCGACCGCGAAGTCGTCACGGCCGACGTGATCGAGGAGGTCTACGGGCTGCCCGTGATCATCGGCGAGATCGCCGGCGTCCAGTGCGTCATCCCTGACGGAGGAGCGGATGTCCCGGAGATACACGTCCCGGTTATGAAACAGGAGAAAAGTCGGGCAGAGATATGAAGAGGGGAACAAAGGTCCCTTCTTCAGGCTTTTTCAATGGATATCACCTTCACCGGCGTCCCCCACTGCTGGATGGTGACGACATCCACTTTCTCGACGGTGAACGTCACGGAAAGGTTGTCCTGCTCGAACGCGGGGTCGAGGTCCATGGGCAGGTACCGCATGCCGTCGTCGGCGACGATCCCGTAGAAACCGCCTTCGAGGTCAATGTAGGTCACGGTGCCGGTGCCGGTGATCGCGGCGGTCGGCGTTTCATTCATCGTTCTGTCGGGTGTCTCATTCAACTCTTTATTGCTGTCTGTGCCGGTGCACCCTCCGATGAGCACCGCACCGCAGAGGAGTGCGATGAGTACCAGGGCGGTCATCCATGGTCTGCCACGCATCATTTCCATCACCATGTGGTTGCCCTGGTGGGACATAGTGCTTTTTAAGACTGCGAATATTTTCGTAGTCTCATTACGGGATGAGCAGATCCCGGAACTCCGGGACGTTCTCTTCCTCACTCAGAGATCGGACCGAAGCAGATCCACCGATCCAGCAGATTTCTCCAGAAACGACGGGCGGAACAATCCCGGTGAAGAAAGCATATATCATACCATACCAAAGACTTTCTGTACAATTCTGGTGAAATTCGATGATCATTACGACCAATGAATCCATCCCCGGCCACGAATTCGAAGTGCTCGGTCTCGTCGTGGGCAACACTGTACAGGCAAAGAATATCGGGCGCGACATCCTGAGCGGTTTGAAGGGCATGGTCGGTGGGGAGATCACGGCCTACACCGAGATGCTCTCCGAGGCACGGAAGATCGCACTGGAGAGGATGCAGAAAGAGGCCGAAAAGCTCGGTGCCGACGCCGTCATCGCCCTCAGGTTCTCGACCGCGGAGACAATGCCCGGCGCCGCCGAACTTATGGCCTATGGGACTGCAGTCAAACTGCGGTAAACCCCTCCCTTTTTTCTGCACCCCCTGCACCGGGCAGGTTTATATAGAGAGATCGATACCCCCTCATCGAGGGAACATGATCATCGAAAGAATCGTCTCGGATGGACTGGCGCACAACTCCTATCTGATCGGGGCAGGGGGCGAGGCGGCCGTCATCGACCCGCGGCGCGACACCGGCGTCTACCTGGACCTCGCCGAACAGCACGGCCTTGCGATCACGCACATCTTCGAGACTCACAGAAACGAGGACTACTGTGTCGGGTCTCTCGAACTGGCAGAGAAGACCGGGGCGCAGGTCCTGCACGGTGCGCAGATGGACTTCACATACGGCGTCCCCGTCCGTGACGGCGACGAGTTCTCCGTCGGCCCTCTCCGCCTCCGCGTCCTGGAGACGCCCGGCCACACGGACGAGAGCATATCGCTCGTGCTGACCGACACGAGGGTCTCCCGCGACCCCTTCCTCGTTTTCACCGGCGACGCCCTCTTTGCCGGCGACGTCGGCAGGACCGACTTTTTCCCTGACCGCCTGGGCGAGATGGCCGGGAAACTCCACGACTCTCTCTGGAAAAAGATCCTTCCCCTTGGCGACGGCGTCATCGTCTGCCCGGCCCATGGGGCGGGGTCTGTATGCGGCGGAGGGATAGCCGACAGGCCCCTCACGACGATCGGGTACGAAAAGAGGACGAACCCCGCCCTCGATATGGACCGGGACACCTTCATCCGCTTCAAGGTTGCAGAGCGCCACTATTATCCGCCGTACTTTGCCGTGATGGAACGGTACAACCGGGCAGGCCCTCCCCCGATTCCTGCCAGGACGCCCCGCCCCTTCTCGCCCGACGAGGTCGCCGGTGCGGCCGCGAAGGGCGCCCTGGTCGTCGACATCAGGGGACCATCGGCCTTTGCAGCCGGCCACATCCCGGGCAGCCTGAGCATCTGGCAGAGGGGCATCTCCTCCTTCCTTGGCTACTATGCCGACTACACGCACCCGATCATCTTTGTCGACGAGTTCGACTGCGGCGTCACGGATGCGGTGGTGCAGGCCCGGCGTATTGGCTATGACCTGATCTCTGGATATTGTGCCGGCGGGATGACGGCATGGGCGAGGAGCGGCCGACTCATCGGGAGGTGCGGCACCTGCACCGTCCATGAGGTCGATGCAACTCGGTACATCCTCGACGTCAGGGATATCGACGTCAGAAAGAAGACCGGCCATATCCCGGGATCGGCCCACATCTATGCCGGCCAGATCGAGGGACACATCGACGAGGTGCCGCGGGATCGGGACGTCTATGTCATCTGCGACAGCGGTTTCAAGGCAAGCCTCGCCGTTTCCATCCTGCTCAGACACGGCTACACGCGGCTGACAACCGTTCTCGGCGGGATGACGGCATGGATGAATGCCGGCCTGCCGCTGGAAAAAGAGGTGGCCCCCCTTATGGGGGCAGCATAACGGTGTCGATGACATGGATGACACCGTTTTTCGCCTGGATGTCGGCGGTCACGACGGTGGCGCCGTCCACTTTCACCCCCCCGTCTGTGGAGACGGTGAGGTTTGCGCCTGACAGGGTCGTCAGGTTATCGGTTCCGGCGAGATCGGCGGCGGTGTAGGTGCCCGGCACCACGTGGTAGGTCAGCACCCGGGTGAGTTCAGTCTCGTTCGAGAACACGGCGTCGAGCGTCCCTGCCGGGATTCCGGCGAAGGCCTCGTCAGGCGGAGCGAATACGGTGAACGGTCCGTCCTCCTTCAGGGTTTCGGTAAGGCCTGCGGTTTCGATCGCCGTCAGCAGCGTGGTAAATGTCCCTGCTTCTGTCGCCGTTTCGATGATGTCCTTCTCCGCGGCCGATCCGGTCGTATTGACGGCCGCCGTCTCCGTTGTCGCCGCAGTCGTTTCTGTTGCTGTGGTTTCCGTTGCCGTTATCGTTTCATTCCCCATAACAGGGACTGTCGTTTCCGTTGTCGGTACAGTCGTCAGCGGCGTCGGCGTCGGCGTGACTCCCGGCTGCTGTCCGGTACATCCGCAGATCATGACGGCAACGACGAGCACGACACATGCTATCCCCCCATAGATCGTGTTCACATTCTTCCCCTCCTCCGGGTCAACGCATACCCTGGGCATATGCCATATAATATTTTCCCGCGTGACTGTCCACGCTGAGCAGTTCTTTCAGGGCAGCGGCGTCCTGCACCGGTTGTTCACAGAGCCGCTCCCGGCAGAGATACGCGGTCGTGCCTCCCCTGATAGGTGTGAGACGGGCAGTATGAGGGGCGATAACGGCAAGCACGCCGGCGTTCTCATCGTCCCTGAGGACGAGGGTGAGGTTCGGGATGTAGAATCCGCGCACGACGTCGAGCATCGCCCCTGTCACCATATCCTCTCGTTCTCCGGCGATGACGACCTCGTAGGAAGGCGTGACCGCAGAGAGAAGCGCCGCCAGGTACCCTATCGACGCGGACGTGTTTTTTGCGGCTCTGCCCGAGAACGCGCTGAAGCCTTCGGCCACGGCCTCTTCGTACCTGCTCTCCCCGGTCATCCGCGAGAGGACAAGGAGGTTCAGGAGCGCCACCGCGTTGCCCGACGGCATCGCCCCGTCGTACGCGTCTTTCTGCCTGAAGAGGAGTTCCTCGCCGCTTTCATGTGCGAAGAAAAATCCTCCCCCTGCGGTGTCGGCGAACCCGGCGATCATCCTGTCGGCGACTTCGCAGGCCTCCTTCAGGACTGTGGAGTCGGATGTCGTCTGGTAGACCTCGTTCAGGGCCCAGAGCAGGAAGGCGTGATCGTCGAGCATGGCAGGAATGGCCGTCTCGCCGCCGCTGTAACTGTGGAAGAGTCGCCCGTCCGCGTCGCGGAGGTGCGCCCGGAGAAATGCCAGGGCACGCAGGGCGGCGCCGGTGTACCTCTCCTCTCCAAAGACCCTCCCGGCCCGGACAAGGGCGGCGACCATCAGGGCATTCCAGTCGAGGAGGATCTTTTCGTCCCTGTGCGGCCGTATCCGCCCGGCCCGCGCCGATAAAAGTTCCTTTCGCACCTTTTCAAGTCGCCCGGCACACTCCTCCTCCGTGATGCCGGCGTGCCGCGCGATCTCTGCGGTCGTCCCTGCCCTGTGCGGGACATTCATCCCGACCTGCGGCACCCGGGCCGGAGCTCTCTCACCGAGAGCATAGGCCGCGGCAAAGAGGTCGCCGTCGTCCGACCCTGCAACCTCGCGCACCTCAGGTGCCGTCCAGAGATAGAACCTCCCCTCGGCACCCTCGCTCTCTGCGTCCTCGGCCGTATAGAATGCACCGTCGGGCGCGGCAAGGTCGCGGAGCACATAGGTGATGACCTCGTCTGCCGTCCGCCGGCACGCCGGGTTGCGCGTCGCCTCGAAGGCCTCCGTGCAGGCAAGGACCAGCATCGCCTGGTCGTAGAGCATCTTCTCGAAATGCGGGAGCGCCCATGCATCGTCGGTGGCATAGCGGTGGACACCGAAACCGATCTGGTCGAAGACACCCCCCCTGCGGACCTCAGTCAGGGTCTTTACCGCCGTTTCAAGGGCCATCTTCTCCCCTGTCGCCTGCCAGTACCTGATGAGGAAGATGAGGACATGAGGGGAGGGAAACTTCGGGGCATGGCCAAAACCGCCGTGGTCCCGGTCGTACTCCCGCTCCAGGTTCCTGAAGGCGCGGTGGACGAGTGCCATGCCGGGTTTTTCCCCGCCGGAACTCTCCTGCAGCGCGGTCTTCAGGGCGACGGCGACCTCTTCGGCAGAAGACCTGACCTCCTCCCTCCGTTCTGTCCAGAGGTCCCTGACCTTCGGGACGAGGTCGAGCATCCCGGTCATGTCGAAGCGTGACATCTTCGGGATATAGGTTGCCGCAAAGAAGGGGAGTTTTTCGGGGGTCATGATGATGGAGAGGGGCCAGCCCCCCTGTCCGGTGAGGGCGAGGCATGCCTGCATGTACACGGCGTCGATGTCTGGTCTCTCCTCCCTGTCCACCTTGATGGAGACGAAGGTCTCGTTCATCAGTCTGGCGACCTCGGGGTCTTCGAAGGACTCACGGGCCATCACATGGCACCAGTGACAGGTGGAATAGCCTATCGAGAGAAATATCGGTTTATTCTCCTGCTTCGCCCTCTCGAACGCCTCCTCTCCCCAGGGATACCAGTCCACCGGGTTGTAGGCGTGCTGCAGCAGGTACGGACTTTTCTCCCGGACCAGTCTGTTTGCTTTCAGGTGCGCTCTCTCCTCGGCCATGGGACATCACCCCTTCAGCGGCATCACCCTTTATATCACTTTCCGGTGAGTGTGCGACAGGGTTAATCCCGATCTTGGAGAAAACTGAGAGAGGAGATACGGATCCTATGACAGAAAATGTGTTGGAACGCTATTTCAGGCTCAAAGAGCATGGAACAACTGTACGCCAGGAGGTCGTCGGCGGCCTCGTCACCTTCATGACGATGGCGTACATCATCGTGGTGAACCCGGCCATTCTCGAAGCCGCCGGCATGCCCTTCGGCCCTGCGATGGTCGCCACGATCCTCTCGGCCATCTTCGGCACCGCGATCATGGGCATCTATGCGAACCGTCCCTTTGCGATCGCCCCCTATATGGGCGAGAACGCCTTTGTCGCTTACACCGTCGTCGGCGTCCTCGGTTACTCCTGGCAGACCGCCCTCGGCGCCGTCTTCATCTCGGGCGTGCTCCTGACCCTGCTCACCCTGACGAAGTGGCGGTCGGTCATGACCGAAGCCGTCCCCAATAACCTCAAGATCAGTTTTGCCGTCGGCATCGGCTTTTTCATCACCTTCATCGGCCTCGTGAACTCCGGGATCGTCGTCCTCGGCACCGAGGATGCGCCCGTCCATGTCGGTGCGCTCAACACCGCGCCCGTCGCCCTTGCGGTCTTCGGCGTCCTCCTGATCGCCATCCTCATGATCCGGAAGGTAAAGGGCGCCATCCTCTTCGGCATCCTGGCAACCGCCGTCATCGCCTTCCTCACCGGCATCGCCGCGCCCCCCGAGGCCATCTACAGCATGCCGCCCGACGTCTCGGCGGTCTTCCTCCAACTCGACATCTTCGGCGCCCTGACCTGGGGATTCTTTGCGGTCATCCTCACGATGTTCACGATGGACTTCCTGGACACGATGGGGACGCTCATCGGCGCCTCGGCAAAGGCCGGTTTCCTTGACGAGAACGGGAACCTCCCGGAGATCGAGAAGCCCTTCCTTGCCGACTCACTGGCGACAGTCTTTGGCGCCGTCGCCGGCACGACCACGACCGGCACCTTCGTCGAGTCCGCGGCCGGTATCGAGGCGGGCGGCAGGACCGGCCTGACCGCCCTTGTGGTGGCGGCCCTCTTCGGTCTCGGCCTCTTCTTCTCTCCGCTTTTCGGGGCGATCCCCGCGGCGGCGACAGGGCCGGCACTCATCATCGTCGGCCTCCTGATGATGGCGCCGATCAAGGGCCTGGACTTCCAGGACTATGCTGAGAGCATCCCGGCCTTTGCGGTCATCGTCCTGATGAGTTTCACCTACAACCTGGGGGTCGGGCTCTGTGCGGGTTTTGTCCTCTTCCCGCTCTTCAAAATCGTTCAGGGAAAAATGGAGGACGTCAAGCCCGCGGCATGGATGCTCTTCGTCCTCTGTCTGCTTTTCTTTATCTTCTACCCCTACTAATTTTTTTCACCGGCCGTACAGGACGTAGGTCTCCCCGTACTGCGTGAGATGTCCTTTCATCGCCTCTTGAAGCGATTTTTTGTCGGCACCTGCCGGGAGGTCGAGCATGGAGTCAAGGCCGTAGACCCTGACGTCGTACCTGTGCTGTTCGCCCCGCGGTGGGCACGGGCCGTTGTACCCGATCTTCCCAAAGGAGTTCGTCCCCTGGCGGGCCTCGAACGGGAAGGAGACCTCGGCATCCTTCGGGATCGCCTCAGGGATGATCCGCACCGGTTCGATGTTCCAGATCGCCCAGTGCGTGAAGTCCCCGCCGTGCGGCGCGTCCGGGTCGTTGACGATCAGGGCAAGGGATTTTGTCTTCTCCACGTCGACCCCGCCGATGGTGATGGCGGGCGAATGGTCGAGGCCGTCGCAGGTGTAGTTGTACGGCAGTTTCAGGACGCTGATCTCGACGCTCAGTTTTCCGATCTGTTCTCCGATCATCCGGGTTCCCCCACTCTCCATCCCCGCCTTCCTCTATATAATGGTGTCCGCCATGCCCTCCTGACACCCTCCCGGGAGAAGGATAAAGAGAGCAGAGATCAGATAAAAATAGATATTCCGTGAGTCTGGTGATTCCTTGAAGAGCCCATTTGATGTCGGAGATCCGCGGTATCATCTCTCTGTCACCGCCCTTCTGAGTGCGGTCGTTGCCATGGTCATGTTCACCGAGGCGATGCTGGCGCCGGCCCTCCCGGCCATCCAGAACGAGTTCGCCATCTCGGGCGTCCTGAACTCGTGGATCCTGACGATCCCCCTCCTTGTTGCCGCCATCATCTCGCCGGTCATCGGGAAATGTGGCGACCTCTACGGCAAGAAGAGGATGGTCCTCTTCTCTGTCATCGTCTATGCGGCGGGCGTCTTCGCGAGCGGGTGGGCCCCGGACATCTGGGTCCTCATCCTGTGTCGGGCAATGCAGGGGGTGGGCCTTGGCGTCCTGCCCCTCGGATACGCCCTGATCAGGGAGCAGTTCCCGCAGGAAAAGGTCCCTGTCGCCATCGGGACGATCGCCGCGATGTTCGGTGCCGGTGCCTTCCTCGGCATCTTCATCGGTTCCTGGATCATCGAGCACTTCGGCTGGAGGATGACCTATCATGTGGCGGCGCCCGTGGTCTTCCTCCTCGTCCTTGCAGCGGTACTTGTCATCGTCCCGTCGCCCCGCGTCCGGGGTGCGGCGATCGACAGGCCCGGCGTGGTCACCCTCACCCTCTTCCTCCTCTCTGTCGTGCTGGCCCTCACCCTCGGCGGACAGGAAGGGTGGACGTCGACGGCGGTCATCGTCTGTGCCGTGCTCGCCGTCCTCTTTGCCGTCCTCTTTGCCCGTGTCGAGAGGCGGTCGCCCGACCCGATGATCGACCCGGCCATGCTCAGGAAGGCTCCAGTGGTCATCGCGATGACCATCGGGTTTCTCATCTCCATGCTCACCTTCATGGTCATCCAGACTCTCCCCTATCTCATCGAGAGTCCGACAGGTCTTGGCCTCTCCCACTTTGCTGTTGGTCTGGTGATGATGCCCGGCGCCATCGCCGACATGATCTGCGGCCCCCTCACCGGCGTCTTCATCGGGCGGCGAGGAACGCGTGCCGCCATGCTCATCGGGTCTGTACTCTTCGCCGCGGGGGCCGTCTGCTATCTCCTCCTCGACCCCTCGATGGTGACTCTCGTCCTTGCGGGTATCCTCTTCAATGCCGGGATGTCGGTCACCCTCACCGGCAACACGATCATCGTCGTCAGGTCGGTGCGGCCAGAGGAGACCGGCATCGGGACTGCGGTCTACCATACCGCCCAGAACATGGGTGGGATGATCGGTCCGGTGATTGCGGGGATATTCATCTCTCTCCATGTAGTGTCGGTGCCGGGATGGGACGCCGCCGTACCCACAGGCGAGGCTTTCACCTCGATATTCGGCCTGATCGTCCTTCTCGCCCTCTTCGTCATCCTCCTTGCCCGGCAGATCCGGGACAGCGAGGTGACGGCCGCGGTCCCGGGGAAGTGATCCGCTGGCCGGGTGAAAGCCTCGCTGAGAGTGTTTGTGAGAGAGGTCATGGATTTCTCTGCTCTGAGGGCTCTGTAGCAATTCGGTTTTAGCGTACCTGTGCCAGGGGGCTGCCGCCCCCCAGCCCCTCGAAAACCTCCGGTTTTCTCATGCTCACTTCGTTCGCACCCTGCCATCAGGATAGGGGGGTGGAGGGCAATCTCCCTCTTTTGGATATCCGGTCCGTCTTCCCCGGTCCAATCCTGAGCGGGGGTCCGGGGGCAAAAGTCCCCCGGTGAACAGTACGGGCAGGGGATCCGCGCGTCCCTCCCTGCGATCGCGGGGAGACATCACTCCCGGCATGAGGATTTCAACAGAACCAAAAAAGTGGGGTCAGGTCGGGCCGCACTCTCCCTACCAGGCCTCGACGAAGGCCATCTCTGTATAGAGGTCTTCGAGACGCGCCTTATGCCCCCTTTCCATCTTCGCCAGTTCGGCGAAGACCCGCTTCTGGGCCGGGTCGGTGCTGAGTTCGGCAAATTGGTCGTACATCTCCATGGCGTCTTCTTCCCTCTTGATGGCATATTTCAGGCCGTCAAGGGGCTTCATGTCGGTCGTCGGTTGCGGGCGCTCGAAGGTGGACGAAACCTTGTAGTCCTTCGACTCGTCGAAGTGGAGTTCACCGGTCTTTCCCGAGAGATAGCCCTCCAGGAGTTTCCTGTGCTGCTTCTCCTCATCCGCAAGTTCCCCAAAGAGCGCCTTCAGGTTTGTGTCTTTCACCTTCTCCTGGACCGATTCGTAAAAGACATATGCCTCGACTTCTTTGTCGATCGCCTGGGACAGGATTTCCCTGTACATATCAAGTTTCAGCATGGTCATTCCCCCCTGCACGGGAGACCAGATGACCTCCTGCCATATAGAGTGTTCCCCCGGGAGTGTGCGAGGCCCTTCGCCGCCACCTCAACCTTTTTTTCGGCATAAAACCCTGACTATAGCGTGTCTGCCAGAGGTACGGAATTTTCAGAGGAGCACGCGGCGCTGGTCGGGAAGTTCGAGAGGGCCCTGACCGGAGAGGAGTCGGGTCGGGCGGCCTGCCTCGCCCTCCGCAGGGTGATCTGCCACTATTACCGGCACCAGGGGCGGAAGATGGCATGGAGGGAGACGACCGACCCGTACAGGATCGTCGTCTCGGAGGTGATGCTGCAGCAGACAGGGGTGGAGCGGGTCAGGCAGAAATACGCGGAGTTCATCGAGAAATTTCCGGATTTCCCTGCACTCGCCGCGGCCAAGCAGCGAGACGTCCTTGCTGCCTGGCAGGGTCTCGGCTACAACAGGCGGGCGATCGCCCTCCACCGTTCGGCACGGATCGTCATGGAGACATTCGGCGGCGCCCTCCCCCGGACGGTCGGGGACCTCGAGTCCCTCCCGGGCATCGGTCAGGCGACGGCCTCGTCGATCGCGGCATTCGCCTTCAATGCCCCGACCGTCTTCATCGAGACCAACGTCCGCCGCGTCTTCATCCACTTCTTCTTCAGAGGGAAGGAAGGGGTCGCCGATGCCGAGATCCTCCCCCTTGTCGCCGAAACTCTCGACCCTGAGCACCCGCGGGAGTTCTACTGGGGGGTGATGGACTACGGCACGATGCTCAAGAAACGGTACCCCAACCCGAACCGGCGAAGCGCCGCCTATGCCCGCCAGAGTCGGTTCGAAGGGTCTGACCGGCAGGTCAGGGGCCGTGTTCTCAAGGTGCTTCTCAGTGAGGGGCCCATGAATACGGCCGACCTCCTCGCGGGTCTGGAGGTGGACCGGGAAAAAGGAGAGATCATTCTTCAAAAAATGGTGGCTGAGGGATTTGTAGCGGAAGAGTCGGGAAAGTACCGTCTTCGGTAGTGTCGTTCCCGACTTTCTCGTCTGCCACTGTTTCGTTTCCGCCGCCATCGTTCTCGGCGGGCACGTCCCCGGTTGCGTTGTCATGCCCTTCACGCCAGAAGAGGTCGGGCAGGGGCATTTCCTCCTCTCCCACCGGTTCCGTGCCGTTCTCCTCTCCTTCTGCCATCATCCCGTACTTCGTGACAGGGTAGGGGGAGTATCCCTCGAAGACCAGGCGGTCCTCGGGGTCGTAGCCGATAAACTCTGTCTTCATCACCTCGGCCCTGAGGGGGAACTGATTGATGGCGTCGGGAGCGACGGTAACGAGGCGTATGTTCCCGCTGCCGCCGTGGTCCTCGGCCCATTCTTTTTCGACGGTCATCCTGACGGCGACCTGCGGACCGGTGCCCGCGTCCTGCCTCACGATGCCGGCGATGGCGACGCCGTCGAACTCGTGGGCGATCTCGGGCACATAGTCCTCTCGGTCGAGCAGGAAGGACCTGAGGAGGTAGGGGTCCTTGTTCTGGCCCGGTTGTTCAGCCGCTGCTATGCTCTTCATCTCCTGGGGTGCCGACATGTTTTCAGGGGCGGGTTCTTCCGGTGTGACGGGTTTGTCCGCCCCGCGGAGCAGGACCGCTCCTTCTCCGCCTGTCCCTGTCCCGACGGCGATCTCTGTCCCGTCAGGGGTGATCGCTGTCCCGAAGACCGGGTGGCCGATGTCATAGGTCCGGACGACCTCGCCGCCACGGGTGAAGAGAGTGACGGTGTGGCCCGAGGACGCCGCGACATATGCCCCGTCAGAGGAAACGGCGACGCCATAGACCCTCTCCTGTGTGTTATACTTCCAGAGCGCCGTGCCGTTCCTGTCGAAGAGATACACGAAGTAGTTCAACGACCCGGCGGCGACATAGTCCCCTTCAGGTGACACGGAGAGACTGGTTACCGCTTTCCCGGTGTCGAAGGTCCAGAGAGGGGTGCCCTGGTTGTCGAAGACAGAAATCAGTGCGTCCTTCCCTCCCGCGGCGATGACCGACCCGTCGAACGAGAGTGCAAGGGCCTTCGGGTCACCCTCCAGGACCTGTGTCCACCGCCTCTTCCCGTCCGCGGTCAGGAGCACGACCTGGTTGTTGTCGTAACCGGCCGCGACATATTTCCCGTCTCCGGAAATGGCCGCACCGAATGCGTAGTAGTCGTCCTCGAACTGGCTTACGATCTTGCCGTTCCTGTTGAGGACTCTAACCTTGTCCGAGGCGACGGCGATGAGATTCCCGTCATGGGACGCAGACACCTGAAAGACAGGACACCCCGTGGGATAGGTCCAGAGGTCTTTCCCCGTGCTGTCAAGAAGCACGACCCCCCCGCTCTCCTGAGTCCCCGCGGCAACCAGGCCCCCGTCAGGCGTGATCGATGTGGAGACGACCCTGCTTCCGAGTGCTGTTTCCCAGACCGGTTTACCGGTCTCCTCCGCCACGGCGAGAGAGGGGCAGAAGAGGAGGACGATACATGCGAGTGCAATTGCTTTTTTTTCCAACATATTCCCCCCGATACTTCACTGTATACCTGAAATAGCAGGATAGATCCTTTCAATTGATATGTAATTAATATTATTATTCTGTCAAAAGGATGCAGGGAAGAAAAAAGGGGTTTTTCCGCATTATGTTAGCGCAGCAAGCCCGCCATAATTGATAGAATTTGCGAATGCGTACAGGTCGTCTTTCGAACCTCCGTCAATGTTGACAAGGACGATGATCCTGTCTTTAATCCCGACATAGAGGGCAGATCCGTCAGAAGTCTTGTCGATGTACTCCCATGCCGGGTTGCCCATCATGGTGATCGATTTCCAGGAGAAATCGCTTGTATCAATGACCGTCGCCATGTCCCACATCTCCCAGTATCCTTCCCTCATGCCGGCCGTGTCCTGGATGTAGACAGACGCGGTGATGTCGGAGTTGTCCGTCCGGGAGTAGGTGGCCCATGCCGAACTCCAGTCCTCACCATCTGCAGTATAGGTCACGCCACTCTTGTCGTCGAGCTGCCAGCCTCCGGGTGCTGCCGGAAGGAATTTCTGGAGTTCTGTGTAGGAGACGGCGGGTACCGATGAGGAGGGGGAGGAGGAAGAGGGCGACGATGACGCACTGCCGGCATCGCCAGAGGTGGTCTGGGGTGCGGCGGGAGTCTGCTTCTCCGACGCACCGGTACATCCGGCTGCGGATGCCATGATAACCATCATCAGAACAATAGAGCTCAATAGCAGAGCCTTTGCATGATTTAGCTGTTCTACGCGCATAGTATCACGTTCGCAGCGATATATCCGATCATAATATTTATCTGTTGCGCAATGACTTTAGTACGAGGGGGAAATGATTATGCTGGAGAAGATCAAGCACAGCAGGAAGAGAGATGGCCCGGGCAGAGGGGAAGGGGAAGATCCTTGCCGAGAGCGATCATGTGAGGATGGTCGAGGGGAATGTGTACTTCCCTCCGGATTCGGTCAGGCGCGAGTGCCTGCAGGAGTCGTCCACCTGGAGCATATGCCCCTGGAAGGGTAAGGCGCACTATTACACGGTCGTCGTGGACGAGGAGGAGAACCCTGACGCCGCCTGGTATTACCCAGAACCCAGGCCTGCAGCGAAGCAGATCTGCAATTATGTCGCGTTCTGGAAAGGAGTGAAGGTCGCGGACTGAATGACAAAAAGAAACTTTTTTATCTGGTGCAATGGAGACGCCACTGTGGAGAGAGCATGGAGATTGTAAAGATACCCCGGATGGAGAAAGAAGAGTACGACCAGCTCATTGCCGACGGGTTCATCGCCAGGATCGCCTTCCAGGGGGAGAAGTACCCCTATATCGCACCATTCCTCTACATCTTCGACGGCACGTTCCTCTACTTCCTCTCGACAAAGTACGGGCGGAAGAACGACCTCTTCAGGAAAAGTCCGTATGTCTCGGTCGAGGTGGAGAAGTTCACCAGAGACCTCTCCTGCTATACCTTTGTGACGATGCAGGGGTACCTCAGGCAGGAGGAAGACACGATCCAGAAGAAGATCGTCAGGAATGAGTTTGTCAGGATGATCAAGGAGCGGAAACTCTCGACGAATATCCTTGCGGCACTCGGCCACCTGCCCGGGGACCCCATCGAGTCTATCGCCTCGGAGGAGCGATCGAACATCTGGAAGCTGACCGGCGTCGTCGATATCGTCGCCCTGAAAAATCTTTGAATGTCAGCGGTCCCTCTCTGAAGGTTCGCTTGGCAGAGGGAGACCTGACACTCTTTTTCTCAAAAATTCTTCCAAGATTTATTTCATGAACAGCGTGAACTCATGGGGCATTCTGTGATTTTCGAGTTTATCCCCTCCCATCTCGCATAGATATTTTCCAATTTAATGCTTCGAGGGCGCTATCCCCATATCCGGAGCCGTGAGCATGCCGAAAATCAAAGATTTTCTCGAACTCGCTATCGCTCGCAGCCCCGGGATCCCAATATCGGGATCGGTGCGGGATGGCGTATGGGAGGATCGGATCACTTTTATCCAACATCTCTATCCTGAGCGGGGGTCCGGGGGCGTAGTCCCCCGGCACTTTACACTCTAATAGACGATTAATGGAGAGAGAATCTCATTTACCAACAAAAATTAGCCAGAATCCTATCTCAAAAAATAATTATTCAGAATATTGGGTGTAGAATGCAATATTGCCACATCACAAAATATTGGGGCACCTCAATATCCTATATAATTAATATATAATCAGACCATTATAGTACGGTATACCAGTTACAGCAACCAACGGTCTCAAAAATAACAAGTTACTCCATCTGGAGCAACAAACTTCGGACTAAATAAGTGACATTGTATAGTCCCTCGCTCCAGATATAACCCTATTGATCACTCCCATCTTCGCTATCGTAACTGTGAAGTTAAAGGGAGGTGATGCCATAATAAAAGTTATCGAGGCCGGATTTGTTGTCGGAGCGAGCATTGTTCTTATAATATTTATCATAACTCACTTCTAACTCTTTTTTTCCTCTGCCACCTCTTCGCCACGAACGCCCCCATCGCAACGACAAAGATCCCGCCGAGCACCGCCCTGACGACCGGTGCCGTGGTGTCGGTGCCGATGAGGAGTGCGTGGACGATGCCCATGACCAGGGCGGCGTACATGAGCATGTGGACGGGCCGCAAGTATGCAGGGACCCGCTGCCTGAGGGCGGCGGCAAGGACGGCGACGAGGATGAGAACGAGGGCCGGCCGCCCTGCATAGGTCCAGAACTCCACCCCTGTCCAGGTCGAGGGGAGGAGGACCGCAAGGCTCCCGGCCAGCAGGGCGTAGGAGAGGGGGTGGAGGAAGACGGCGGCAAGGCCGAAGGCGGCGAGGGTGTGGTGGACCGCGAGGAACGGCCTGCCGAAGATCTCCCTGATCTCGCGGAGGAAGGGCGACATCGAGGCGGCGATGGCGAGGGCAAGGTAGCCGTTGAGGGCCAGGAGGCGGACGAGAAGAGAGAGGGGGTCGCCGCCGGCCAGAAGAACGGACGCGCTGACGATGCAGAAGAGCGCCGCTATTCCCCCGGCGAGCACCACGCCCAGCCTCTCCATGCCCTCCCCTTGCCGCGGTGCTATATCAGGGTTTGCCGGCGGCCGCCAGCCAGAGGGCGACCTTCTCCTCCACCGTGAGGCGAGCATTCGCCGGACTGGTAGAAGGGAGGGAGAGGACGACGATGCCCGGCATTGCCCATACCTCCGGGTGGACGCGCCTGAGCCACTGCTCCGCCGCCCGGCCGTTGAGGACGACCGTCCGCACCGTCGGGTGGTCGCGGAGAAATCCCGGGATGTCGTTGGCCCGTGCGTCCCTGATCGAGGCGTCGCTGCTCCCCTCCCGCCTGCACCCGGCAAGGACGTCCCAGAGGGCGACGCCCTTCTCCGCAAGCAAAACGATGCGTTCCTCATAGGGGAGGTCTGCCGGTACGCCGAAGGCCCTCTCCATCACCTGCCAGAAGGCGTTCCGCGGGTTCGCGTAGTACTCGCCGGCCTGCAGGGAGGCGACGCTCGGGAAACTGCCCAGGATCAGGACACGGGGGTCGCGTCCCGCGGCAGGGAGAAGGCCGCTCATCCCCGCCGACTCTCCCGCATCGAGAGGGCGATCCGCTGCCTCGTCAGGTCCACCGAGAGGACGGTGACAGAGACCCGGTCGTGCACCCCGACGACGTCGAGGGGGTGGGCGACATAGGAGTCGGCGAGTTCGCTCACGTGGACCAGGCCGTCTATCCCGACCCCGATGTCCACGAAGGCGCCGAATGCCGTCACATTGGTCACCGTCCCGGAGAGGGACATGCCCGGTGCCAGGTCGTCGACCGAGGCCGGTGCACTCTCATAGACGCTCAGGTCGAAGGGCGGCCGCGGGTCCCGTCCCGGCGCGGCGAGTTCGGCGCAGATGTCCTGCACGGTCGGGAGGCCGACTTCACCGTGCACATAACGTTCGGGCTCGATCTTCCCGAGGAGGGAGGGGTTGCCGACAAGGTCACTGACCCCGACGCCCAGGTCGTCGGCCATCGCCCTGACGACCGAAGCGTGCATCGGGTGGACGGCGGTGGCGTCCAGGGGGTCTGCCCCGCCGACGACCCGCAGAAATCCTGCCGCCTGCTCGAAGGTCTTCGGCCCGATGCCGGGCACGTCCAGGAGGGCCCGGCGCGACCCGAAGGGGCCGTGCTCCTCCCTGAAGGCGACGATCCGTTCGGCCTGCGCCGGCCCGATCCCGGAGACCCTGGCGAGGAGGGAGGCGCTCGCCGTGTTCATCTCCACCCCGACGGCATTGACCGCGCTGACGACCACGTCGTCGAGGGCCGCGGCCAGAAGTCTCCCTTCCACGTCGTGCTGGTACTGCCCGACGCCGAGCGCCTGCGGGTCGATCTTCACCAGTTCGGCGAGCGGGTCCTGGAGGCGCCTGCCGATGGAGACCGCGCTCCTGAGGGTGAGATCGAGGTCGGGGAACTCACGGCGGGCCTCTGCCGAGGCCGAGTAGACCGAGGCCCCGCACTCGCTCACCGTGATCGCCGGGACGTCCAGGTCGAGAGTCTGGAGAAAGACCCGCGCCTCCCGGCCGCCGTGCCCGTTCCCGACGGCGATCACCTCGACGCCGTACCGCCGGCAGAGGTCGGCGAGCACCGCCCCGGCCTTCGCCTCCTGCCGGTGCGGCGGGAGGGGGCGGACGACCGTTGCATCGAGGAGTTTTCCCTGCCCGTCCAGGCAGGCGACCTTGCACCCGGCCGCGAAACCGGGGTCGACGGCAAGCACGACTTTTCTCCCCAGAGCAGGGGCCAGCAGGAGACGCCTGAGGTTTGCGGCAAAGACCCGCACCGCCTCCAGGTCGGCCCGCTCCTTCGCGGCCGCGAGCGTCTCGCGCTCCATCGCCGGGGCAAGGAGGCGGCGGTAGCCGTCCTGCACCGCGGCGGCCACGATCTCTGCCGCCGGCCCACGGCCCCGCTCCCCCAGCAGGGCGAGGGCCCGTCTCTCCGGCGGCGCGACCGTGAGGGAGAGCAGGCCCTCCCGCGCCCCCCGCAGCACCGCGTGGACGCGGTGGGCCGGCATCGCCCTGACCGTCCCGGTGTATCCTGCATATTCGGCGTACGGCGTGGCGGCAAGGTCCTTCCCGCGTGCCGCCCTGACCGTGATCACCCCGGCCTCCGCGAAGAGGCGGCGCATCGCCGCCCTGACGTCGGCGTCCTCGGAGACGGTTGCGGCGATGATGTCCTTCGCACCGGCAAGCGCCTCTGCACTATCGGCAGGGCCGCCAGGGCACACATATCTCCGCGCCTCGGCCTCCGGGTCGGTGCACTCCCCCCTGAGCAACGCCTCTGCCAGGGGTGCGAGCCCCTGCTCCCGCGCCGCCGAGGCGCGGGTCCGGCGTCCCGGCCTGAAGGGGAGATAGAGGTCTTCGAGGGCGGCGGGAGTCTCAGCCCCCATCACATCGACCATGAGGGCGGGAGTGAGCACGCCCTGCTCCCGCAGCGACGCCAGCACCGTCTCCCGCCGGTCTTCGAGCCTCTGCATCGCGGCAAGGCGGTCCCTGACCGCGGCGACGGCCACCTCGTCCAGGCACCCGGTCGCCTCCTTCCTGTACCTCGCAATGAAGGGGACAGTCGCACCGCCCGCAAGGAGGGCCGCGGTCCCCTCCACCTGCTCCCTCCTGATCCCGAGGGCGGCCGCGATGCCGGCGACGATCCGGCCCGAGCGCTCCCCGGTCGCTTCAGCCTCCATTCTTCCCAACTCTCTGGGCCCTCTCCTGATAAAGACACGCCGGCCCGTTCACTTTCACTGCCCGCGCCTGTACCTCTATGAGGCGTGAGGACAGAGTATTCGCGTGATGAAACACCTCGTCGTCAGGGGCGCGAGGGAGCACAACCTCAGGGATATCACCGTCACCCTCCCCCGCGACCGCCTCGTCGTCCTCACCGGCGTCTCCGGCTCAGGCAAGTCCACCCTTGCCTTCGACACAATCTATGCCGAGGGTCAGAGGCGGTACGTGGAGTCCCTCTCCGCCTACGCCCGCCAGTTCCTCGGTCTGATGAAAAAACCCGACGTCGACGCCATCGAGGGCCTCTCCCCGGCCATCTCCATCGAGCAGAAGACGACCTCGAAGAACCCGCGCAGCACCGTCGGCACGGTCACCGAGATCTACGACTACCTCCGCCTCCTCTACGCCCGCATCGGCGTGCCCTACTGCCCCGAGCACGGCACGCGCATCGAGTCGCGCTCGCCCGAGGCGATCGCCGACGCCATCGCGGCCGGTTTCGCCGGGCAGGTGACCGTCCTCGCCCCGGTCGTCAGGCAGAAGAAGGGGACGTACGGCCAACTCCTCAAGGACCTCGACGCCGAAGGATTCGGCCGCGTCCGTCTCGACGGCGAGATCGTGCGGACCGACGAGGAGCACCCCCTGGAGAGGTACGTCAAGCACGACATCGACGTGGTCGTCGACCGCCTCGACCCCTCGGAGCGCTCCCGTCTCGTCGAAGCCGTCGAGGGTGCGCTCGCAAAGTCCGACGGCCTTGTCATCGCCGTCGGTGAGGACGGCCGCGAGGAGACCTGCTCCGCAAAGATGGCCTGTCCTGTCTGCGGCCTCTCCTTCGAGGAACTCCAGCCGCGGATGTTCTCCTTCAACTCCCCCTTCGGCGCCTGCGAGGAGTGCAACGGCCTCGGCATCAGGATGGACTTCGACCCGGCCCTCATCATCCCCGACCCCTCGCTGAGCATCGCGGACGGCGCCGTCGCCCTATACAAAAACTACGTCGACGGCTACAGGGCGCAGTACCTCGCCGCGGTCGCCCGCCACTTCGGTTTCTCGGTGCTGACGCCGGTCAGGGACCTCACCCCGGGCCAGTACGAGGCCCTGATGTACGGCTCTCCCGACCAGATGAGGTTCTCGGTGCAGGGAAAAGGAGGCGACACCAGCTGGTCGCACACCGGCGCCTGGGAGGGCCTCCTTCCGCAGGCAGAACGCCTGTACCACCAGACCCAGTCGGAGTACCGCCGGGAGGAGCTGGAGAAGTTCATGCGGGTCTCGCCCTGCCCGAAGTGCGGCGGCAGGAGGCTGAAGGAGAAGGTGCTCGCCGTGAAGGTCGGCGGGAAGAACATCGTGGACATCACCGACCTCCCGATCACCGGGGCGATCCGGTTCTTCGACGACCTCGCCCTCACCGGCAGGGAGACGGAGATCGCCCGCCAGATCCTGAAGGAGATCAGGGCCCGCCTCACCTTCCTCGAAGAGGTCGGCCTCGGCTACCTCACCCTCTCGCGCAGCGCCGGCACCCTCTCGGGCGGCGAGGCCCAGCGCATCCGTCTCGCCACCCAGATCGGATCCAACCTGACAGGCGTGCTGTACGTGCTGGACGAACCCTCCATCGGCCTCCACCAGCGCGACAACCGCAGGCTCATCGAGACCCTCAAAAAACTCCGCGACCTGGGGAACACCCTCATCGTCGTCGAGCACGACGAGGAGACGATCAGGGCGGCGGACCATGTGGTGGACATCGGCCCCGGCGCCGGGGTGCACGGCGGCGAGGTCGTCGCGGCAGGGACGCCCGACGAGGTGGCGGCATCGCCGGTGTCCCTCACCGGTCAGTACCTCTCCGGCGCCCTCTCGATCCCGGTGCCCGAGCACCGGCGACAGAGCGACGCGTACCTCAGGATCACCGGGTGCCGGGAGAACAACCTGAAGAATATCGACGCGGCCATCCCCCTCGGCACCCTCACCGTCGTCACCGGCGTCTCGGGCTCGGGCAAGTCCACCCTCGTCTACGACACCCTGTACCCGGCCCTTGCGCGGGAGGTCTCGGGCTCGCGGGTCACGCCCGGCGCCTTCGCCACCCTTGCCTCGGACACCCCCGTGGACAAGGTGATCGTCATCGACCAGAGCCCCATCGGCAGGACGCCGCGGTCGAACCCGGCAACGTACACGAAGGTCTTCGACGAGATCAGGAAGGTCTTTGCGGAGACGAAGGAGGCGAAGGTGCGGGGCTACAAACCCGGCCGCTTCTCCTTCAACGTGAAGGGCGGGCGGTGCGAGGCCTGCCAGGGCGACGGCGTCATTAAGATCGAGATGAACTTCCTCCCTGACGTGTACGTGGAGTGCGACGAGTGCAAGGGGAAGCGCTTCAATGCCGAAACCCTTGAGGTGAAATACCGGGGGAAGTCCATCGCCGACGTCCTCGACATGACCGTCGAGGAGGCGACGGCGCTCTTCGAGAACATCCCGTCGATCAGGAACAGACTCGAAACTCTCTGCCGGGTCGGCCTCGGGTACATCAAACTCGGGCAGAGTTCGACGACCCTCTCGGGCGGCGAGGCCCAGCGGATCAAACTGACGCGCGAACTCTCGAAGAGAGGGACCGGCCGGACCGTCTACCTCCTAGACGAACCGACGACCGGTCTCCACTTCCATGACGTGAAAAAGCTCATCGGCGTCCTGGACGATCTTGTCGAGAAGGGGAACACCGTCGTGGTGATCGAGCACAATCTCGACGTGATCAAATGCGCCGACCACATCATCGACCTCGGCCCCGAGGGCGGGGACGCGGGCGGCAGGGTGATCGCCACAGGCACCCCCGAGGAGGTGGCAGGGGTGAAGGAGAGTTATACCGGGCAGTTCCTGGCCGGGATACTGAGATGATCGACCTCTCCGCCGTCCCCGAGGAACCGGGGTGCTACCTGTATCTGGACGCCGCGGGGACCGTGATCTACGTCGGCAAGGCGAAGAACCTGAAGAGACGGGTCTCCAGTTACTTCCAGAAGCACGGCCACGACGCCAAGACGCAGAAACTCGTCGAGCACATCGCCTCGGCCGACTTCATCGTCACCGGGAACGAGGTCGAGGCCCTGATCCTGGAGAACACCCTGATCAAGAGGCACCAGCCGAAGTACAACATCGACCTGAAGGACGCCAAGAACTATGCCTACATCCACCTTTCCGGTGATGCCTTCCCGCGGATCGGGATCGCACGCCGGGCAGGGGGCGACGGCGAGTACTTCGGCCCCTTCGTCTCGGCGCGGGAACGGGACTACGTGCTTTCGGTCGTGAAGAAGGCCTTCGGCCTGCGGTCGTGCCGGCGCCTCCCGAAGAGGCCCTGCCTCAGGTACCACATCGGCACCTGCCTGGCCCCCTGCATCAGGACGGTGACGGAGGAGGAGTACGCCGCACGGATCGACCGTGCGCGGGCAGTGCTCCGCGGCCAGGGGAAGGACCTCGTCGCCGCCATGGAGGCGGAGATGGCGGAAAGGTCGAAGGACCTCGCGTTCGAGCGGGCCCTTGAACTGCGGGACGAGATCGCGGCGGTCAGGCACCTCGCCGGGCGGCAGAGGGTGGAGCGCCGGAGAGACCACGACGAGGACATCATCACCTACCTGGAGAAGGACGGAAACCTCTACCTCCTCCTCTTCCATGTCGAGATGGGCACCCTCACCGGCAAGCAGGAATACGTCTTCGAGGACTCGGACGACGCCGTCGAGGAGTTCCTGGTCCAGTACTACGGCGAGCACGCCCCGCCGAAGGAGGTGGTCCTCCCCGCAGGCATCGGCGAACCTCTCGCCGACTACCTGGCGGGCCGCCGGGGCTCGAAGGTCGAGGTCACGGTGCCGCAGAAGGGTGACAAGAAGAAACTCCTCGACCTTGCGGAGAAGAACCTTGAGATCGCCTTCTTCGGCGACGCCATGAAAGTGGAGGCCCTCCAGAAGGCCCTGCACCTTCCAGACCCGCCGAATGTCATCGAGTGCTTCGACATCTCCCACCTGGCCGGCACGGCGATGGTCGGGTCGATGGTGCAGTTCCGGGGCGGGCGGCCCGACAAGAGGAACTACCGGCGCTTCAGGATCAGGACGGTCGAGGGGATCGACGACTTCGCTTCCATTGCCGAGGTGGTCGGCCGCCGGTACGCCCGCATCCGCAACGAGGGCGGGGAGTTCCCCGACCTGGTGATCGTCGACGGCGGGAAGGGGCAACTCGCCGCGGCCCTCGACGTGCTGAAGCGCCTCGGCACGCGCCTGCCGGTGATCGCGATCGCCAAACGTGAAGAGGAGATCTATGTGCCCGGTTTCCCCCACCCCCTGCCGATCCGGAAGGACGAGAAGGCCTCCCTCTTCGTGCAGGAGATCAGGGACGAGGCCCACCGCTTCGCGATCACCTACAACCGCCTGTTGCGGAGGAAGGAGATGAAAGGATGACCGAATTCAAACTGCACGCAGATTTTCAACCGGCAGGGTCGCAGCCCGATGCGATCCGGGGACTGACAGACGGACTTGCGGCGAGAGAACGCTTCCAGACCCTCCTCGGCGTCACCGGGTCGGGGAAGACCTTTACGGTCGCGAACGTCATCGAGGAGGCGCAGAAACCGACCCTGGTCATCGCCCACAACAAAACCCTGGCGGCGCAACTGTACCACGAGTTCTCGGGATTTTTCCCGGAGAACAGGGTGGAGTACTTCGTCTCGTACTACGACTACTACCAGCCGGAGTCGTACCTCCCGGCAAAGGACCAGTATATCGAGAAGGACGCCTCCATCAACCCGAAGATCGAGCAGATGCGCCTTGCCGCCACGGCCTCCGTGCTCTCGCGGCCAGACACCATCATCGTCGCCTCGGTCTCCTGCATCTACGGCCTCGGCAACCCGGCGAACTTCCAGGGCATGGGGTTCGAACTGAAGCGGGGGGAGAGGATGCGGCGGGCCGACCTTCTGGAGAGACTTGTCGACATCCTGTACGAGAGGAACGACCTCGAACTCGCCCCGGGGCGGTTCAGGGCGAAGGGCGACGTGATCGATATCGTCCCCGGCTATTTCAACGACATCATCAGGGTCGAACTCTTCGGCGACGAGGTCGACCGGATCTCTGAGATCGACCGGACGACCGGGCGGCGGAAGGAGACGATGGAGTATTTCTATGTCTATCCTGCCCGCCACTTCGTCGCCACCGAGGAGGAGAGGGAGAGGGCGGTCGTCTCCATCGCGGAGGAACTCGACGAGACTCTCCCCTCCCTCGACATGATCGAGGCACATCGCCTGAAGCAGCGGACTCTCTTCGACATCGAGATGATCAGGGAGACCGGGAGTTGCAAGGGGATAGAGAACTACTCCCGCCACTTCGACGGGAGGGAGGAGGGCGAGAAACCGTACTGCCTCCTGGACTACTTCCCTGACGACTTCCTGATGGTCATCGACGAGTCCCACCAGACGGTGCCGCAGGTGCGGGGGATGTACCGCGGCGACCGCTCGCGGAAGGAGACCCTGGTGAAGTACGGGTTCCGCCTCCCCTCTGCCTTCGACAACCGCCCCCTCAGGTTCGCGGAGTTCGAGGGCTATATGAAGAACGTCATCTTCGTCTCGGCGACGCCGGGCGAGTACGAACTGAAGCACTCGGCAGGGGTCGTCGAGCAGATCATCAGGCCGACGGGCCTTGTGGACCCGGTCGTGGAGGTGCGGCCGCTCGAGGGGCAGGTGGAGGACGTGATGGAGGAGATCAGGCGGACGATCGAGAGGGGCGACAGGGTGCTCGTCACCACCCTCACGAAGCGCCTTGCCGAGGAACTGACCGACTATCTTGCCGAACAGGGGATCAGGACGCGCTACCTCCACTCCGAGATCAACGCCCTGGAGAGGACGGAGATCATCAGGCAGCTCCGCCTCGGCACATTCGACGTCCTCGTCGGGATCAACCTCCTCCGCGAGGGCCTCGACATCCCGGAGGTCGGTTTTGTCGGCATCCTGGACGCGGACAAGGAGGGCTTCCTCAGGGACGCACGGAGCCTCATCCAGACCATCGGCAGGGCGGCGAGGAACGTGAACGCCCGCGTGGTGCTGTACGCCGACCGAACCACCGACTCGATTCGCACCGCCCTTGCCGAGACAGACAGGCGGCGGCAGATGCAGGTCGTCTACAACGAGGCGCACGGCATCGTCCCGCAGACGATCACAAAACCTGTCCCGGCAAAGGAGATCGACCTCACCGACACGAAGCACCTCCCGAAGTCGGAGATCCCGAACCTCGTCATCGAACTGGAGGCCCAGATGTACCGGGCCGCGGAGGACCTCGACTTCGAGAGGGCGATCCTCCTCCGCGACCGGGTGAAGGAACTGCGGGCCGGGATGGAGAGGTGAGGGGGGTTTCCCCTCGTCGTGGCTTCGTGTTCGGTTCTGCCGGGGGCGGTTCTCACTCGGGATCTGGGGCGTTAGTCTTCCGGTTCAGATTGTGAGGACGGCAGTGGATCGGCATCTTGTCCGGGGGGTTTCACCCCCCGGCCCCCATCATTGCAATAGGGGGTGGATGGCAATCTCCTTCATCAGGATCTCTCTCTTCCCCGACCCCATCCTGTTTCGGGGGTCCGGGGGCGTCAGTCCCCCGGCAGAGACCTGGGGGACGGCGGTGGTTTCGCACGATTCTTCAGGGAATTCAGGAAGATATCGACCCGATCATGATATTCTCTCCCGATCCCTGCATGCAGAGATGGGGGGGAGTAAACGAGAGTTTTGGGATATATTAATGTGCATAAATTATTATATGCCAATTTTACGCTCTTTCTTTGTTGATCACTATAATCTAATTGTAAAACACAATTATTGATCCTGCAGAATATGATTAAATATTGTAAGTCTCCATAGGGGGTTCTGTAGGAGAGTGGAAATATGCAACAGGAAAGCGTGCAGATCCAGAAAAATATCGTCGAGACAGCGGTCGCATCGGGAGAGTTCAACACTCTCGTTGCGGCGGTGAAGGCCGCTGGCCTTGTCGAGACATTGAGCAGTCCGGGGCCGTACACAGTCTTTGCCCCGAACGACGCAGCGTTTGCAAAGGTCTCGAAGGAGACCCTTGACAGCCTCATGCAGGATAAAGCGAAACTCGCCGACATCCTGAAGTACCACGTGATCTCGGGGAAGCACATGGCCGCCGACGTCTCGAAGATGAGTTCTCTCAAAACACTGCAGGGCTCCGACCTCTCGGTCGACACGAGCAGGGGCGTGCGGATCAACGACGTCAGCGTGATCAAGGCCGACATCGTCTGCTCGAACGGCGTCTGTCATGTCATCGACTCGGTGCTGATACCAAAGTAACACCTTTTTTTGCCGTTCGTCCGGCTCTGTAGAAACCCTTGCGGGAAAGTACTTCCTGACGTGATGGGAAAAATTCTGTTCAGAAGTGCCTGGTCCGGGGGGGCTGCCGCTCGAAAAACTACGTTTTTCTCGATTCCCGTCGGTCGCCCTCCCATACCCCCTGCCATTACGATAGGGGGAGGGATGGCCGCCGCCTCCAGGACTCCGACCCTTTCTTCCCGGGACCAATCCTCGCGCGGGGGTCCGGGGGCAAAAGTCCCCCGGCGAACGGGAAGGCAGAGGATCAGCACGCACTATCAACCGATGGAGGAGGATTTCTACAAAGCCGTTCGTCCCGAACAAAAGATATCACGGAGAACGGCAGGCGCGGATCTCAGGGGAGATCTGGACAAAGGGGATGGTCCGGCGGAGAGGCACCGCCCCTTTATCCCCGCGTGATCGACGAAATGTACGCGATCCCCAGGTGGGCCCTGAGGATCCTGGTCCCGTCGAGGAGATGGCGCATGTCCACGAACTCACCCTCTGCAAGGCACCGGTCGATGCCTTTCTCGAGGGGGGTCTGGAGGTCCCAGGGCACCTTCCTGAAGACGACGCCGTGGGTGTGGAGGATGAGACCGTTATCTCCCTCACCGCGGGGATGGCCGGAGAGAGAGGCGATAGCCCCGGCGTCGCAGGAGGAGAGATCTGCCGAAGGGTCCAGGCCGATGCCGAAGGCGACGATGCTATCTCCCGCGTATTTCGGTTCTTCAGAGGCCTCGATCCAGTCGCCGACATTCTCAGGGTCAAAGATCGAACCGCCCCGTGCCGGTGCGTCCCGTGCGAGCGGGGCCTTCCTGATCCCTGAACCCAGGACACCTCCCGTCACGCCCCAGAGAGCGACGGCCACGACGCCCGCCCCGACCTTCCGCTCTCGTGCATGGGCGAAGACGGCACGGTACAGTGCCTCGAGGGTGATCCCCTCCTCCGCCTCGACGGTGGCGAACTCGTTGAACTGTCCGTCAAGGGCTACATTGAAGGCGGTGTAGGCCCTCACCTCCCCGCCGACCCGTGCAGGCACGAAGAAGTCGGGGGTGTTGTGGCCGTCCGACGGGAGCCAGGTCATCGAGCCCTGGAGGGTGACCATCTCCCCGAGGAATGGCATCGCGTCGAGGAGGCTGCTGCCGAGAGCGCCAAGGCCGAGGGAATATCTGATATCGGAGAATGTCTCGGCACTAACGCCCTCTTCCCTGATGCGGGCATGGAGGAGGTCGTCGATGCTGCCCTTCACCCGCAGAGACGCAGGTGTCCAGGACCCGGGCTCGAACCTGAACTTCGCCCCCTCATACTCGACCGGAGGGGCTGCAAGGTCGGCGATGAGGGAGAGAGAGTCCTCCCGGCGGAAAGACGCCGCAAGGGCAGCGGCCCGCGAGGGGAAGAGGGTGAAGACCCGGTCGAAACCGGCCATGGCAAGGACCTGCAGGGGGTACTCCCCTACATTGCAGATCGCAAGGCCCCCTCCCCGCACCTTCAGTTCCTTCTGCAGGCCGAGAAAGACCCTGATCCCGGCGCTGCTCAGGTACGCGAGGCCGGCAAGGTCGATGACGACCGAGCGGTCGTCGTCCCTGAGGGAGGTGGCAATCCCTCTCTTAACCTCTTCGGCCGCATAGCCGTCGAGCCTCCCCCCCACCTCGATGATGAGGATACCGTCACATCTCTCTGCAGTCATCTCCATAATTTCCGTCTCCTTATCTCTCAAAATGTTTCACCAGGCGAAGAACATTCTCACCTTCCCTGTGTTCGTACAGGACGGCGTCGGTCATCTTCCGCATCAGGTGGATGCCGAGGCCCCCGATCGGACGTTCATCGGCCCCGCCCTCCAGATTGGGTGCGGATGCCGCCGTCGGGTCGAAGGCCGGGGCCGCGTCCCTGATCTCGACGACCACCCCCTTTTCCGTCTTTTCGCAGGAGAGGGAGATCCGCCCTCCTGCATCCCCATATCCGTAGAGGATGATGTTCGTCACCGCCTCGTCGACGGCGAGTTCGACCTCCTGAACAGCCTTTGCGGGAGCACCCAGGCGCTGGAGGGCGGCGGCGACGCGGTCGAGGGCGCCGGGGAGGGACGCAAGACCGGCGGTGATAGTCCATTCCTCCACCCTCACACCCCCTTCAGCACCATCAGTGTGATGTCGTCGAACTGCGGTTCTTCACCGGCGAAGCCGAGGACCGCGTCCCTGACACCGCGGATGACCTCGTGGGCAGGCCTGTCCCGCAGGCCAAGGGCCGTCTCCTTCAGCCGCGTCTCGCCGAACTCCTCTGTCCCGGCATTGATCGCCTCGGTCACCCCGTCGGTGTACAGGACGAGCATGTCGCCGGGGCCGATTCCGACCGTCTCCTCCCCGTATTCCATCTCGTCGACGGCCCCGAGGGCGATGCCGGTCGGCATCAGCCTGACGAACTCATCCGAACCTGCCCTGAGGAGGAGTGGGGGGTTGTGCCCGGCATTTGCATAGGTGAGCATGCGTTTCTCCTCGTCGAGAACACCGTAAAAGAGGGTGACGAACATCCCCGAGTCTGACTGGGAGAGGATCATCGCGTTCGTATCGGCAAGGGTACGCGAGACGCGGGGGTGCCACCCGGCCATCGCCCTGATGATCGTCCGGGAGAGTGCCATGTACAGCGCCGCGGGGACGCTCTTGCCCGAGACATCCGCGATCACAAGGCCGGTCGTCCCGTTCTGCAGGCGGATGGCGTCGTAGAAGTCGCCGCCCACCTCCCGCGCAGGGCAACTCACAGCCGCAAGGTCGAACCCTTTTAGTGGCGGGATGGCCTTCGGCAGGAAGGTGTGCTGGATATCGGCGGCGATCTGCATCTCGGCCTTCTTCCTTTCGAGTTCGCCATGGTAGGCATCCCTCTCGGCCTTTGTCCGCCTTTCCGTGACGAGGTTCGAGACCAGGAGCGCGAAGATGAACATGCCGGCAGCGTTCGCCAGGATCATCGGGATACACACCTGCCTCACCACCTCCCATGCGGTGGCGAAGGGTGTGCAGAGGAGGAGGACAAGGCCCATGTGGAAGATTTCCATGCCGACGGCAAAGGCGACGGCGGTCCTGACCGGGACAGGGCCGTTGCGGTGGACCCACCAGATGGCGCCCCCGAAGAAACCGGCGAGGACGGTGGCGATCGCACAGGGGAGAGCGGTAAACCCGCCCATCTGCAACCTGAAGAGGCCGCCGATGATCCCGGCGCCGAGGCCGACCACAGGGCCGCAGAAGAGGCCGGCGACCATCGGCCCGAGGTCGCGGACATTGATCGGGGAGCCGAGGACTGCAACGCCGCTGAGAGTGCCGTACACCGAGAGCGCACCGAAGAAGAGGACGAGGAGGAGGGTGCTCCGCGGAGAGAGACGACGCTCCAGCGCCTCGGTGAATGGTTCACGCCTGGTGATGAAGTATGCTGCGACGACGATGACGCAGATCATCTGGAAGAGGACGATGAAGTCCGCCACCGCCGGCATCATCAGTCACGTCCCTGCCGGTTCAGGGCGTCCTCCACGCTGTCATATGCGGGGAATATCCGTAAAAATCCCGATATTTCAAATATCTCCCGGACAAACGGACAGAGTCCCGCGATCGAGAAAACTCCGTCCATCTTCTTCACCTGTTTGTACGCTGTCAGGAGCACCCGGAGGCCTGAACTGCTGGTGTACGTGAGGTCGGTCATATCGACGATGATGCTTCTCTCCCCCTGCTCGACAAGATGGGAAAGGGTCGATTCCAGACCCCCGCAGGAGGATGCGTCGATCCTTCCTGCTACCGAAACGACTGCACACCCGGCCATCACACGGACGCCGGTATTTGAGGAACTTTCCATTGTCATTGGCGTCTCTCCTGATAGCATAAGTAGATTGTTTTTTTGCGTGTCTGTCCAGGTTAGAGAAATGCAGGAAAACAGGAGATCTATCCCTGCTTTTCAAAGACCGCAACGACCTCGGCACGCGGGAGGTCCTTGCCCCTCACTCTCAGGGGCCATGTGCAGGTCTCCAGCGCACAGGGGTGCAGCGCCGAGAAGAGAGTGCAGGCTTCGGACTCCGAAAAATAGTGGGTGAGGATCCCTTCGCCGCGGAGGAAGGTGCCGGCCTCGACCCCGGTCCCCTTCCCGCACCGCATGTCCCGCTCTGAGAAGTCCCGGAAATAGAGTTTACCGCCGCCTTTCAGCACCCGTGCAATCTCGCCGGCGACATCCTCCCGACCTGCCGCTTTCAGGTGTCCGGCCACATGGAAGGCACAGACCGCGTCGAATATCTGGTCCCTGAAGGGGAGGGCACGGGCGTCGGCGATAAGAAGGGGCGCTCCCTCCCCGGAAGCACGGCGGCAGAGCGCGACAGCCGAGGGGGAGATGTCGAGACCGACGACGGAGACACCTTTCCCCGAGAGGGAGGTATAGGTCTTCCCGTTGCCGCACCCGATTTCGAGGACGCGTGAACAGGGGGGAATTGCGGGGAGGTCGCAGGCCGCGCCTCCCCAGATGCGTCCCCTCTGGAGATAGTCCCTCTCCCACGCGCCGGGGTCACGGAATGAGGCGGTCATGCCGCAGCGGCTTTCTGCAGGGAGAGGAGCGTGATCGAGAACCTGAGGTCGTTGCCGGCAAGGGGATGGTTCCCGTCGAGCATGAGAGTGGTCTCGTTCACGGCAGTAACTGTG